>JBGSNL010000058.1:0-16353 GCA_041739675.1 bacterium | reverse complement strand
AGTTGAACCCTCATGCCTTTCGGCACACGGTCCTAAGCCGTGCGCGTATGCCAGTTCCGCCACCGTCGCTAAAAACGTCAAAAAGTAGCCAAAAGATAACGATTTTTTGATTAAAAGCAAGAAAAACAAACAAATTTCGATAAAAAAAGGCCGCGCAACTCGAAAATTGCGCGGCCTTGTCGCCAAAATCGGCCTATTTAAATGAACGAAGGAGCTCCACCGTGAAATCCCACACCTTTTCAATGGAGGGAACAAAGAGCTTTTCATCGGGAGAGTGGACGTTTTTCATCGTCGGTCCGAATGAAATCATATCCATACCCTCGTACTTGTCGCCTATAATGCCGCATTCAAGCCCGGCGTGGATCGCCTCTACGACCGGCTTCTTGCCGAACTTCTTTTCATAAAGATTCACGCACTTCGCGAGAAGCGGCGATTCCATATTGACGGGCCACGGCGGATATCCGCCCTCGTTGACGGACTCCCCTCCGGCCACTCTTGTCACCGCCCAAATCTTATCGGTGATATAGTGGAGCCTTGAAACCAGAGAGCTCCGCTGACTCGTGAGAATTTCCAATTTCTGATTTTCGATCTTCACGTTCGCCAGGTTGTTTGAGGTCTCGACCAGCTTTTCGATATCGGTCGACATAGCCGTCACACCGTGCGGCAGCGCCAGAATAACGTTCACGGCCTTCTTCGTGGAATTTGCCGTCAGTGTCTTCTGGGGGACATTGTTTTCCTGTTTGATCGTAAGGGCGAGCTCCGGATCAGTATTTTTGAACTCCCTTTTCACCGTCTTTTCGAATTCTGAAAGGGCCTTTGTCACCTTGTCATAGTCACTGTCCTTGATCGCAACCGTGACTGTCGCGTCCCTGGGAATCGCGTTATGCGCGGAGCCGCCGACTATATCGGCGATCCTCAAATCGTTTTTTTGAGAAAGACTCGCAACCGCCCTGGCCAGAACGACGATGGCGTTAGCCCTCCACGTGTGGATGTCTACGCCCGAGTGGCCGCCCCTCATCCCGCCGGCGTTGATCTTTGCGCATTTGTAGCCCGAAGGTAAATTTTCGAATTCAAGCGGAAATCTTGAAATAGTGTTGAGACCGCCGGCGCATCCGACGGTGAAGGTCCCCTCATCCTCGGAATCCAGATTCAAAAGATATTTGCCGTCTATAAAACCGGGCTCAAGAGCGTTCGCTCCCGTTAGACCCGTCTCTTCATCAACCGTGAAAAGAAGCTCCAGCGCCGGGCGAGAAATTTCCTTGTCCGTGGCAACGACAAGGGCCATAGCGATGGCGATTCCGTTGTCAGCGCCCAGAGTCGTCTTATCGGCGTGAAGCCATTCGCCGTCGTACACAAACTTTATGGGATCTTTTGAAAAATCGTGTTTCGAGTCGGGCGTTTTTTCGCAGACCATGTCCAAATGTCCCTGCAGCACGACGGTCGGCGCCTTCTCATATCCTTTGGATGCTGGAACTTTGATCACGATATTGCCGGCCTTGTCTGCCTTCGACTGAAAATTATTTTTTCGTGCCCAGTCCTCAAGCCAGCTGCGAATTTTCGCCTCGCCTTTTGAAGAGCGGGGAACTTTTGAAAGCTCTTCGAAGCACGTCAAGATCTCTTTCGTCTTCTTGTTCTCGGACCCCATAGCTCCTCCTTTGATTGGTTGACCCTTCCTGAATTTGTGGCATTAAATCAGATGGCTGCGGGAAGTCAAGCTTTTGAGGCAACCAGCTTTTCCAGACCCCACTTCTCGATGTTCGCATTGTCCACGACGCTTGTGATATAGAGCTGCGGGTTTTCCATCAGGTCGACAACGCTTCTCTTTTCGAGGGGCTGACCGTGATGGTCGCAAACAAGCTCCACTGCTGGCCTGAGCGCCTGGCCGGCGTTGAGCCTCACGACCCTGCCTATATCGTGGGAATTGAGCTCTACCCATGTGCCTATCGGATAGATCGATATAACACTTAGAAGCGATCTCAAGACGGTCGGCGAAAAATAGCGCGCGTTTTGGAGGAGCTCTTTTATCGCGTCGTGCGGAGAAAGACGCCTTCGCTCGGGCCTTGAATGGGTGAGTGCGATATACACGTCGGCGATGGAAATTATTTTTGAAAATTCCGATATTTCACGGCCCTTGAGACCCCGCGGATACCCCTTCCCGTCCGGGCGCTCGTGATGCTGGAGGGCGATGTCGATGACCGACTGCGGCATGTCGGTCAATTGTTTCAATATTGCGGCGCCGTACTCAGGGTGCCTTCGCACTTCATCGAGCTCGTTCTCTCCCAGCTTCTTCTGCTGTTTCACTATGTCTAAAACTTTGAGCATCCCGATATCGAAAATGAGGGCGCCGCATCCCAGCTCCAGAAGCTTCTCGTCGCCGTACCCCAGCTCGATCCCCATCTGAATTGCCAGAATACAGACGTCAACCTGATGGCCGATGATGTAGTTGTCCGGCGTCTCTGCCGTGATGATCGACACAAAGTGTTCTTTGTTGTGCGATATCTCCTCAGCAAGACTCCTGACGTGGTCGACAAACTCCTCACGCCGGATCTTCTCGTTGGCACCTATCCTGGTCACTACGGATCGCATGAAATCTACGACCTGTTGATAGAGTTTCCATGCAGAAGTTCCGACAATGTCCGTCTCGAAAGCCGCATCCTGGGGCAAAGAGACCTTTTTCTGCTCTTCGGGTGTCTGTTTTGGAATCGGAGGCCACTGTGCTTTTTCGAACGGAGGCGCAGATATCTCCCGGGCAGGCTCCGTCTTCTTTGACAGTTCCTTCTTTTCTTCCTGCTCCTGCGTGCCCTTCATTATGGAGCTGAATTTGACCAAAACATTCTCCTAAAGCAGGAAAATTAGCACTTAGGTGACTTGAAATCAATAATTCGTTTCCCTGAACCGGTCACAGGTTAGAACCAAACCTTTTTCAAGATCGACGGTCGGTTTCCAGCCAAGCTTCGCCGCGGCGGTCGCGTTTGAAAGAACGCTCCTTCTCAACTCGCCTTCGCGTCCCGGCGCGTATTTTTTTTCGGCCTTAGAACCCGTCAGCTCCGAAAGGATTTTATGAATCGCGTTCACGGAGACCGCAACGCCGGTACCGATGTTGATCGTTTCGTTTTCGGCACGATCAAGCGAAAGAACGTTCGCCCTCACGACGTCACCCACAAATATGAAATCGCGCTCCTGGCATCCGTCACCGAAAATGACCGTGGGTTTCCCGCCCAGCATCGCCCTCAAGAAAATCGCCACCACTCCCGCCTCGCCTGCCACCTGCCTCGGGCCGTAGACGTTGGCATAGCGGAGAATCGTGTAACTCAAGCCGCGTTCCGAACCGTAATACTTCAAATAGGTTTCCGCCGCATATTTGCTGAGACCGTACGGGCACATCGGCCGTATCGCTGAATCTTCCGCCGCCCCTTTGCCCGGGACCTCTCCGTAGAGAACGCCGCCCGACGAGGCAAAAATCACCTTTTTTGTGCCCGCCTTAACCGCCGCATGGCAGAGGTTTATCATGCCGATGATGTTCACCCGCGCGTCAAAGGACGGATCCTCAACGGATTTTCGGACGTCTATTTGTGCCGCGTGATGATTGATGAGTTCCGGTTTTTCTTTGAGGATGATTTCGGGAAACGCAGAAGCGGAGACATCCGCCTTATAAAATTTGCACCTGGGGTTCACGTTTTCCTTCTTGCCGACGCTTAAGTCGTCGACAACAATGACCTCGTGGCCCAGTTTTATGTACTCGTCGGCTACGTTGGAAGCAATGAAACCTGCACCGCCCGTGACAAGGATTTTCATTTGTAACCTCGCGAAATCAATATATAATTGTCCGCCGGCGATTTGACAAGATAATAGTTTTAAACGGCCGGCTCTGGTGTTATTCTTTTAATGTATGAAACGCGTAATTCTTATCATTGCGTTTTTGGTCCTGTCGTTGCCGGCGGCGGCGCAGCGTGGTGCGAGTGTAGGTGAAATCGTGGGCGGCGCAGCTCCTACCGCGCCTTACACTACAGGTCTGGGACAGGTCGTCTCCCCGGCGGGCACATCGCCCCTTTCGGAAAAGGAAAGTAAACCGGAGAAGGGCCTGGTGACGCCGTATCCCACCGGTGGGGCGGAATTGCAGACAGCACCTGAGAAATCGCCTGGAAGCTACTACGGGCCCGAGGTCAAATCGTCCGGCCAGTATTACCCTTCGGATGTGAAAACTGACGGAAGATATGTATCTCCGGGGCTCACGACCACACCTGAAGCCTCACCGGCGCCGCAGGCCCTCCCCGAAGGCGCGCCTGCGCCGGCAAAGTAATCAGAATCTCTTCACGGCATCTTTGATCATGACAAACGGGTGGGCTATTCTCTTCGACCAGATATTTTTCTCGCCGGCGAGATTATAATGGTTGACGATCCATGCCCTGCCGGGAAAGAGGATATTGGAAGAGAGCCTGGCGTCGGTGAAAATTCCGTCCATGAGGGCAATCTCCGAAGCGTAACGCTTCGACTCGTCTCTTCCCCTCGGCGCTGATACCAGTTCGCGCCGTCCGATAAGTTTTTCGATGACCTTCCGCCTCGCAACACCCGGGCAGAGTTTTCTGGCGACATCTTCGGGAATCGATGCATCCAATATTTCCGCCGCCATCTTCAAGACGAACCACGTGATATTTTTGATTTTGTACCGAATGGCCTTTGCAGAGACGAGATCCCAATCGATTTTTTCGCCCGACTGATCTATCACCTGCGCAATATCGCAAAGCCAGATGAGGCGCGAAAAGCCGTGGAGAAAATAATGGAGCCCCAGAGTCAGTATCTGAAACTCAGGGACGAGCGCCCTGATTGCAACCGGTTCCGCACTGTATTCGTCCGAGAACCGCCACAGATCGGCCGCGTCGACCGTTACTATTTTTTTCATGCGGTCGAGGCTGACGAGATCCCAGGCGAGCTCAAGAAGAAATTCCCCCTCCCTTCCGAATTGAAGACCGTGGGAGAGCTCTTTTAACAGCGGCTGCCTTGCCGCATCGAAGAGCTGGTAGTCCAGTTTTGAAAGCGCGGCGGCGGCCTTATCGGCATCCTCTCTTTTTATGAAAAGATCGATATCGCTCATCGGCCGGAGGCCCTCATCCCTGTAATAAATGGACATCAACGCCATTCCCTTGAGCACGATAATATCGATGCCGGCCTGTCCCATGGCCTCGAGAACCTGAGCCATCTCCTCCCTGCGCTTTAGATTGCTCATGGCGATAGCATAGTAGGAGCGTTCCGATTCTTCTTTCACGGCTGGCGAAAGCAACGAGGCCAGTGCGGGATCTCTCGCCTGCGCGCGATAAAGAAGAGAGAGTATGCCGTGTCTGCGGCAGGCGTCTATGAACTGATAGTCGTCGCGCGCATCGCCAAGCAACTCTATTGCGGCCTTATGGATCTGCATAGTTTTCTCACCAGCGGATGAAATCTGAAGACGTTGACCAGCCGTACGTAAAATGAATCGAGATTTATTCTACGCCCGGCTCTCTCAATTGCAACGATCCTCGCCAGAATTCTGTCCGCCGGAACCGGCCTGTCGAAGGAGACCATCGCGTCCCCCTTCAGTGTAAGCATGCCCCCTCTTCCCGCCTTTCCCATCAGGCGGTGGACGACAGCCTTCCCTTCTTCGTCTTCATAGAGAAGAACGTCACCCTTTTTCAGATTAGGGTACGCTACCGGCGCTGCTTCCAGCACATCGCCGTCCATTATTGCGGGCTGCATGCTGAAACCCTTTGCGGGAAATGAGACGAGGCCGCCGGAAGACAAAATGGAATGGGCCGTGGTCAAAAAGTCAGCGCTCTTCCGGTGGGGCATTGCGTTCCTCACAGGCTTTCGATGAATTCGATTGCGGATTCATCCGGCACAAACTTGAGCTCGAAGGCGTCAACCTGATCCAAAAGTTCGTCGAAGACGCGGATCGTATTCGCAGTGCCTTCAGAGCTCCAGTAGGGGGCGAAGCTCCGAACGAGCAGTGTGGAGACAATCTCGCTCTTCTTGAGTCTTCTCACTTCATTTTTCTTGCCGTGACCGATGAGAAAAAGTTTGCGTACGGGAGAGCTGCCGGCAGAACAGATGTTGGCGTCGCCGTGCCATGGGGTGCCATAGGCCATGAAGTTTCCAGCCGCCTTCTGTACAATAATGCGGTCGTCGCTAAGCACACGGGCATTTCGATGTTTCATCCACAATTTTGAAAGCGTGCTCTTCCCCGCGCCCGAAACGCCCGCGAATACCATTGCCCCGCCGTTTCGTTCCACGCCACAGGAGTGAATGAGGGCCCCTTCGTTCAGCGACAGATAATTGATCATGAAGAGCTCGTCTAACGGATAGTTCCACGGATAGGGGAAGACTCCGTCGGCCGTTTCGCCCAGATAGATGTCGCCCGACTTGAAATCACGGGCGGCGACAGCCATTCTCTGCACCACGAATTCGCCGGCAATCTTGTACCCGACACGGAGCACATATTTTTCATCCTCTTCAAACATGTCCCAAGTGATGCCGGTCGAAAAGAGCAGATCCCGATGATCAGACTCCGGCAAATTTCCGTAATGAACAGAGATGCGAATATCGGGTCCTTCGTCCGTAAAAAAACGCCGGTAATCATTTTCGATATGAAAATGCTTTCCGGCGTCCGCGCACGAAATATCGACGACGGCGCCGCCGATTCTCATTCGCGTCCTATGGAGCGAAATCGTCTGGCCCATGCTATGAGATGGAATTGTGGACACAGCGTGTTCCGTGCGGCCCTCCCTTGTTACAGTGGCCCCATGCGCCGGCCGCCCTTGAGAGCCCGGGCTTCGTCTTACACCCCGCAAGCACCGCCTCTTCAGGAACGAGCCTGATTTTCTTTACGGCGGGCTTGGTGTATTTTTTTTTCTTTTCCATTTCATTCCCCCTTCGTTGAAAAGGCCTCCCGGCGGGCCCTTGAAACATCGCACAGATACTCTACGGGAGTCTCATTATCGCCATGTTCCGTCTCAGACCATGCCGGGCACTGATAGCAGAGAACCCTGAGGTCGCAAACGTCACATTTTGTTTTCAATGTCTTTTTTGTCTTTAAGACTTGGGCAAAAAAATTGTCAAAGCCGTCGTCGAACGTTCCCTTCCTCAGATCGTATTTGACCGTTCTCACCGAAAGGCACGGCATCAGGTTGCCGTATGCGTCCACATGGAAACTGAACCTCCCCATTTCGCAAGGGTAAAGCAATTCTTCCGGAGGCGGTCCAAGCGATCTTTCACAGAGCGATTCAAGGGCCTTCGCGCGTTCCGGATCCGCTTTGTCAAGCGCCACTATCTCTTCGGGCGAAAGCCACACGGCTCTCGGAGCGTGGCTGCCATCATAGCGCGATGTGATGAGAGGATCAAACTGAAATTCGGCGCCCAGCTTTTCGGCTAACTTTTTGAGTCCCCCGATCTCATGGCGGTTCAACGTCATCGCCATTGTCTTTATCTTGATGGGGACTTCACGTTTTGAAAGGAGTTCTATCCCTTTCATGCACTTCTCATATGACCCTTTCACGCGCGTCACTCGTTCGTAGGTCTCTTTTGTCGCGCCGTAAACGCTTATCTCCACCCTGTGCGGCGGAAATTCCGCAAAAAGATCCGAGATTTTTTCGTCTATCAACGTTGCATTCGTGTAAACGGAGACGAGCATCCCTCTTTTTTTGGCGTGGAGATAAATATCTGCAAAGTCCGGCCTCAGGAGCGGCTCGCCGCCGGTGATCTGGAACCACAGACACTCTCGCCTTGCCGCGTCATCTATTATCTTGAACCACTCCGCGGCGGTGAGTTCTCTCGATTTCGCATCGGCGTCGCAGGCCCCCTTGTTGATGCAGCAGTGGACGCAGTTCAGATTGCACCGCTCGGTCAGCTCCATTCCGCCGCCCAAAGGAATACGGCGGTGGTCTAGCCCCTTGTCCACGAGCCTCATAAAGTCGTCGTATTTCCGGCAGGAGATGCCTGCGTGCGCCATATTGATGCCTATTTTATAGAAATACAGTTCATTTCGGAAAGATCTCTCACAAAATTTTCAAGGTCTTTTTCGGCTTCTTCTTTGGAAACGTCGAATTTTTCTACCAGCCCGTCGCAAACCGCCGTGAGCGAATTATCGCCGTCTAGCATCTCCCATATCTCGGCGCCGACGTCGTTCAATGTGTAGATCGTCTCCAGATCGCCCGTGTTTTTTCTGATGGGGACGAGAACATATTCGTCGGCGATCCTGCGTGCGACGACGAATTGGCTTTTGACGTAACGCGCGCCCATATCCATAATTATTTCCTTTCGGTGATCACTTCCATGTCCAAAAGTTTTTTCACGAACTTTGTCACATCTTTTCCGGCCTTTTTGGGCGAGACATCGAACTTTTCGCAGAGCCTCAAAACTATATTTTCGACTTCATTCGTACCGTCTATCAGCCGCCAGATCTCCGTTGCAACCGGATTGAGCTCAAGGAGCTCCTTTTCGTCCGAATCCACAAGGACAGCTTCGTGCTCAAATTCCCTTGAGGCCATTTTTTGATTCTTGATGTACACGGACGCTCCTTGTCACCATCCTAGGCACTGAAAGCAAGCCTTGCAACAGATAAGAAGGGCCCAGCCTGTTTATGAACCAGAGCCCCTTGAAAAACTCTTTGCGCGCCTTATACATATTGCCTTTTTTGCGATAGAGGCCGGCCAGCGAAAATCTTGTGGAAAAACCGTCAAGCCCGCAGTTTTTAGCGATCTTCAACTCTTCTATCGCATCCCCAATTCTTTCCTGCCTTGCGTAGACCCTGCCCAATTCGTAGTGAGCAGGCGCGAAGAGAGGGTCGCACTCAATCGCCTTTTTAAAGGAATCCGCGGCGGCGGCGAATTCACGCAATTTTTGCAGCACACGCCCCAGGGAGTAATTCACCTCGGCGTTGCCACCATCAAAAGAGCAGGCCTCGAGAAACATTTTCAGGGCCACCTCATAATTTTTTCTTTCAAAAAGAACTTTCCCTATGCCTGTGATGGCGCCGACATTTCCGGGATCTTCCGAGAGCACCTTCGAATACTCACGGACAGCATCACTGAGCCTCCCGGCAACGAAATATTTGAGCCCCTTGTTTCCGTATGGCGTCTTGCATGACGCGTTCATATCCGGCGCCCTTTTTTTCCCGCGCGCATCGATTCCGCCGGGCGCTCGAATCAGCTCCGCCAGTTCGTCGCCTAAAAAACGCCATTCCACCGGCGTGTAACCGCCCTCGACCGAGTACGCAATCGTCACGAGATCGGATCTGATCTTTTTTTGCGCGACCGACTTTATAAACTCGTCGGGCCATGTCCATGGCTCTACGCGCCTTGCCGAATAATATGGCGGTCCGGCGGTTACAGAAGAGGTTACGAAATAATCGGTATCGATATCCAAAAGGACCGGCTCATTGAAACAAGGCAGGCCGGAGAGCGGAACGACGAATACAGAGCCGGCAATTTTGCTGTGCGCCGGCGCAAGGGCGGCGATATGCTTCAGAATATTTTTTGCCGCCATTCTCTGCCGCCATTTCTTCCAGACGGGATCCGGCACCACCCAGTAAAGCGCTTTTACAATTCCCTCTTTCATCGAGGGGTATATGTAGTTGGCGATGTTGATTTTGGCTGCGGCCGTTCCGGAAAAATCCCAGAGATTTTTTTCTTTCAAAAGGCGGTCAAGCTCGCCTCTGTCCTTCACGCTTGTAAGTTTTGAAGGATCTTCGTCGGCTATCCATCCGAAATCTATGTGTCCGTCGATATGGACGAGGATCTTGTCTTTCACGCCGCGATCCTTCCACACGCGGTAGGCGTCGTTGTGATATTCCATCATAACGACGTCTTGAACCGGTTCGCAGCCGACAAATCCCACACGGACCCCCTTAATAATGCGCCCAGCTCCCGTCTGTCATCACCCTGCGGACCGAATACCTGAAAAAGAGAATCGACAGCGGAATTAAAATCGCGGAGAACAGGGAAAGCATCGCGATATCGGAATAGAGCGAAGAGATGGACGCCCCGCTCAAAATAGCCATGCGCATCGCGTGGAGCGCATATGTCAGCGGGATGAAAAGCGAAACTTTTTGAACGAAGGGGGGAAGTATCGCAATGGGGAAATAGACCCCCGCCAGGAATTTGGAAAAACCCCCGACGAAAAAGTTCACGGGGTCGCCGCGTTTGAGCATCAGCGTGAATCCGGCCGAGACGATGCCGAATCCGGAAAGAGAGGTGATGGTCAGGACAAGAATCAGAAGGGCCGCCGGCACGTTCGCATTTTTCATGTCGAGGCCGAAAAAGGCGGCTCCCAGGAGCAGATAGACGGCGACCCTCAAAGACGTGAAGACGAAATTCCAGATTGCGCCGCCCAAGACGATCGTCGGAAGCCCCGTTGGAGTGATGAGGAGCGCCTCAAGTGTTCCCGTGCCTTGCTCTTTTCCTATCGCCTGCGTGTAACTGTCGAGGGAGGCGGAGAGATATCCGGAAAAAGCGATGCCTATGACGACGAACGGAAAATAATTTCCGCCGTACTCCGCAAGGTAAGGTTTTGCAGAATCGCCCACCAACCTCGCTATGAAGAAAAATGAAAATATGTTGGCAAGAATTCCGCCTATCTCCAGGATGAATGACATCTTGTAGCTCGCGCTCTCGATGAGATCCCTCTTGAAGAAGGCCCAGGATTTTACGATGAAACCGACCATCTATATATATCCTCCACACTTGCATCGGGATTTTTGATTTTCGAACGCAACTCCGCCAGGCTTCCATGAACTTTGATTTCCCCGCGATCGATCACTGCAATCTCGTCGGCCAGCTCTTCCGCCTCGTGCGTCAGATGCGTCGCGAAGAGAACCGTCCGCCCCAGCTCGCCAGCAAGTCTTTCCTTTATCAACTTTCCCAATTCGCATGCCGCGATGGGATCCAGACTGCGCGTGGGTTCATCCATCAATATGACCTTTGCATCGCTTAAAAGACACCTTGCGATAGCCAGACGCTGTTTTCCCCCCGTGGAATACTCCTGAAAACGCCTGTCCAGATCCTCAATTCCAAGCAACTCAGCGATTTCATTGATCTTTTTTCTCGCGACTGCTCTGCTGAGGCTATATAATGATGCAAAAAAGTGGAGATTCTGGCGGCCCGTGAGCCGGAAGTAGAAGCTGCGCTCCTCGCCCACTGCCAGCCCCACGATCTTCTTCACCGCCCGCCCGTGTTTTTTGACATCCATTCCGCCTATTTTCACCTCTCCCTCGTCGGGCAACAGAAGGCTCGATAATATCTTTATGAGAGTGGTCTTTCCCGCTCCGTTGGGGCCCAAAAGGGCCATGATCTGACCCTCACGCACACGAAGATCGACGCGTTCAAGAGCCTTTACGTTAGGACCTTTTCGGAAAACTTCAAAAAGGCCCCTTCCGGGCTTGAAAACTTTTGTGAGCCGGCTGACTTCTATCATGATCACTCTGAAAGGATTTTTCTGATCTTATCGAGCAGGAGAGCTACATCATAGGGCTTGGTGACGTAATCTATAACGCCTATGTGGCTGGCCAGAACTTTTTCCTGGATCGTGTCGCAGGCCGTGAGCATGATGATGGGGATTTTTCTGAGCTCCTCGTCGCTGCCCAGGCGCATGGCTGCGATGTCGCCCTGCATCTTCGGCATATTGACGTCCATGAGAATGAGCGCCGGAAGGCTCTCTTTGGCCTTGTCGATCGCCTCATCGCCGTCGGAGGCCACATTGACGCGATATCCGTGCCCCTTGAGCACCGCTTCAAGGCTCGTGACGACAACGGGATCGTCGTCGACGATGAGAATCGTCTGCTTTTTCTTGAACATATCTCCTATTGCCTTCAATAAATTCACCGCCCCCCGGCCATCTTCTGGATGACGTTGAGCATCCTGTCCAAATCAATGGGTTTGATGAAAAACTCGCTGGCACCTTGACTGAGGGTCTTTCCGGGATCTTCCTCGGGATAGGCCGTGATGATTATACAGTTCACTTGAGGCTTCAGCTGCTTGATCTGCTTCAAAACCTCGGTCCCTTTTATATCGGGCAGGCGAATGTCTATTATCGCAACGTTGAAAGTCTCCTGTTTCACTTTTTCCACCGCTTCCAGACCGGTTCCGACGGAAACCACGTCAAAACCCTTCGCCTCCAGAACGTCGGACAACGTTTTCCTTATCGCCATATCGTCATCTATAACCAGAAACTTGAGGACCTTGGCCACGACCGACTCCTTTCTAAAATAAGATTGATCAAATCCGCCCGCAAAAGCAAGCGGTTTTTACTTCAGCGGCAATTTCACCCTGAACAGAGCGCCTTCACCTACCTTGCTTTCGACCTCTATCTTCCCGCCGTTGGCCCTGACGAACTGATCGCAGACGGCGAGCCCGATGCCGATATTGTGGGGTGTCGTCGAAAATAAAGGCAGAAAGATCTTGTCCATGTTCTCGGGGGAGATCCCCGCACCGTTGTCTTTGAACTCGACGACCACAAAGCCCGCTTCCGTCTTCATCGTTATGGCCAGCTTTCCCTCGCTTGCCATGCTGTCGGCCGCGTTCCTTATTATATTGTCGAATGTCTGGCGAATCTGAAACGGATCGATTTTAACGAGCGGCATATCCTTTTGAAACTCCGTCGTTACCTTGACGTTCGAATTGGCGAGTGAAACCGTCAGGCTGTCGGTCAGGATGTCGTCGATTTTTGATTCCTTTTTGATGGGCTTCGTGGGCTGGACGAAACTTTGAAGGTTGGTGAGCATCCGGACGCATTGATCGAGCTTCTCGTTGATGAGAGAGACATGCTGGGCGATCTTGGGGTTGTGCCCCTCGATGCCGGCCATCTGCAGAAAATAGATTGAATTCTTGATGGCGGTTAAAGGCGTGCGCATCTCGTGCGCCGCCTCCGCAGCAACCTCGCTTATGACCGCCAGTTTGTCGTGGTTATTATTGCCCATAAAATAATCCAGGGTAAAATACCCTTTCACAATCAATGTTGCAACTGTCCAATTTCCCCTAGTTTACCGGAAGGCGGACTATGAACTTGCTGCCCTGGCCGGTCCTGCTTTGCGCCTCTATGGTACCGCCGTGGGCCTCGATGAGCTGCCTTGCGATCGTGAGGCCCAGACCAACACCCGTGGGGCTGGTGGAAAAGAGGGGATCGAATATTTTGTGCAAATTCTCGTGCATAATCCCCGCGCCGGTGTCGGAAAACTCCACAACGACATAATTTCCATCGACGCAGGCGGTAACCGTGAGCTCGCCTCCCATGTTCATCGCCTCGATCGCATTCTTGATGATATTGTCAAAAGCCTGCTGAATCTCCATGGCATCGATCATCATATTCGGCAGCGTTGACGATATTTCCTTCGACACTTTGATATTCTGGGGGATCATGATCGATGCGAGCGTGTTGCTTATGACCACGTCGAGACGCGATTCTTTGGTTATCGGCGCCTTTGGTCTCACAAAATCGAGCATGTTGTTCAAAACCCTGACGCACGCATCGATTTCCATGTTAATGAGCGCAATGTTCTCGGCGATCTTCGGGTTGTCTTTCTCGACTCCCAGCATCTGCATGAGATAGACCGAGTTCCTGATGCCTGTGAGCGGCGTTCGGAGCTCATGCGAGATCGAAGCCGAGACCTGGCCCAGAAGCGCCAGTTTTCCCTGCTCAACCAACCTCTGATGCGCCTTTTCAAGCTCTTCCGTGCGTTCCAGGACCTTCGATTCGAGCACCCTGCTCCACTCCGACAATTCTTCCTTGTCATGCTGCGACTCGATTTCCGAGCGTTTGCGGTCGGTGATGTCGCGTATGACTCCGTTTATGCCTACAGGTTCGCCCTCATTCATTACAACTTTGCCGATTTCTTCTATATAAATATATTCGCCGCCCTTCTTTTTCAGACGGCATATTGAAGGAAACACCTCCCCCGAATTTATAGTCATCTCAAAATCTTTTTTCATGGATTCCAGATCGTCGGGATGTATGAACTCGAATATTTGACGGCCGACAACATCTTCAAGCGAATATCCCAAAACCGAAATATTGGGGGTGATAAACGTGATGGTTCCATCGGTTGTGCATGAATAGACGATGTCGTAAACATTTTCGATAATTGTGCGATATCTCGCCTCGTTTTTTCGCAGCGCATCCTCCGACCGTTTGCGGGAGATCGCTATGCCGATGCTCGCGCAAAATCCCTCAAAGAAAGCGATCATGTCGGGCGTAAAACGGTCGCGACGGTGGTCGTTCAGTTGAAGCAGGCCGAGAATACTGTCGCCCGAGCGCAGGGGGATAAGCGCCACCGATTCGTATCCCGCCGTATTGCACCAGTTGCGTGTGCGAACCATGCGATCTTCTTCGGTAGTGGATGCGAGCAGATCGGTCGTGCTGTTGGTAAAGAAGGTGCCCCCCTTCGTGAAAAAGGGGAGCTTTGGATTTATCCGGCCGCGGATGATGTTACCGCACATGCACTCCAATATGGGGCGGCCCTGTTCGTCCTTCAAAATAGTGCCATGTTTATCGTGGGCACAGAGACTGTCTTCCTTCTTCACAAAATCGTCCGGAAAACCGCTCGTCTCGAAATACGGGAAGTCCTCATTCTCCTGCAGGCGGACCCCTACGGCTTCTATGCCTGTATGTTGCTTGATAATATTTAAAATATCGCTGAGGGCGTTTAATGCGCCGGATGATTTATTCAACAGGATCAGGCTTTCATTCATCAGAAGCTGGCGCTCTTCCCCGATCTTGCGGTCGGTGATGTCGCGTCCTTCGGGCACAAGAAAGACTACCTTACCGTTTTCATCTCTAGCGGGCTTAAGTGAAAAATCTATATAGTGAATGCTTCCATCGGCAGCGGGATGGGTTGCCTCGAAACGCACGGTTTCGCCCCTTGCAACTTTTATTACGGCTTCGCGCAACTTATTCTGCATTTCTGCAGAATGTGTCCACCACGGCGTATCCCAGAAAGGTTTGCCCAAACAATCAGATTCACTAACTCCTGCAAACTGCATCGCCGTCCTGTTTGCCTCGATTAGCGTACCGTCAAGCATCATAATGCCGATAAACTGGAAGGATTGATCGAAGATGGCGCGAATCTTTCGTTCGCTCTCCTTGAGCGCCTCATCCGCCAACCTCCGCTCCCGCCTCTCAACCGCTTCTTTCAGCTCTCGCTCGACGGCAGCGGGAAGAAGTTTGAACCTGTCTTTCCTGAAAAAATCGCGGGCGCCCGCTTTGAGCGACACGACAATAGCATCCTCTTCAACGGTGCCGGAAACGATTATGAAAGGGAGGTCGATCCCCGTCCTCTTCAATACTTCGAGCGCATTAGGCGCGCTGAATTTGGGCAGCCTGTAGTCGGCAACGACAAGGTCCCATTTCTCCTTGCCCAGGGCGACCCCCATTGCCTCTTCGGTTTCGACACGCTCCCACACCGGATCAAACCCGCCTTTTTGGAGCTCGCGGATCAGAAGCTCTGCATCATCTTTGGAATCCTCGACTATAAGAACTTTCAGTGGTTTTGACATAATTTCCTCACAGCGGCGGCGGTTCGTTCACAAGCAGCCAGTAAAGCCCCAGATGTTTCACTACGTCGATAAACTGATCAAAATCTACCGGTTTTCTGACGTAGCTGTTGGCCCCCAATGCATAGCTGTTGAAAAGATCCTGTTCCTCCTTGGAGGACGTCAGTATTACAATGGGTATTAACTTCGTCCCATTGTCACTTTTGATACGCTTGAGCACTTCAAAGCCGTCCACCTTAGGGAGCTTGATATCCAGCATCACAACAACAGGTTTTATGGCATTGGGACCGAAAAGCATGTCGATTGCCTCGACACCATCATGGGCCACTACAATCTTGTTCGTGATGCCGTTCTTCTGAAAGGCCTTGATCGTGAGCTCCACGTCGTCCGGATTGTCCTCGATCAGCAGTACCACTTTTTCCTTCATTGTTACCCCCCTTTACGGTATCGTGAAATAGAAAGTCGTTCCTTTTTCGACCGCCCCTTCGACCCAGACCCTCCCGCCGTGACGGCTGATGATTCTCTTGACAGAGGCCAGCCCGATGCCGATTCCCGGAAATTCCTCCTTCGTATGAAGCCTTTGAAACGGACCGAACAGCTTATCGACATATCTCATATCGAAACCGGCGCCGTCATCTTTTATGAAAAAAATCCGCTTTCCGTTTTCAAGCCGTGCGCCGAATTCAATATTCGCCTCATTGTGCTTTGACGTAAACTTCCACGCATTTTCCAGAAGGTTTTCCAGCACGGCTGAAAGCAATGTCTTATCGCCCGTCACGGACAGACCCCTCGCTATTGCAAATGTCACGCTGCGTTCCGGCTCCCGCTCTTTCAGCCGCTTTGT
>JBGSNL010000044.1:0-8586 GCA_041739675.1 bacterium | reverse complement strand
AAAGATAGCGCTTTTTTTCGGAGGTGGGCGTTTCGCGATGCAGTAAATTCGTGCAGTATGTCCAGAAATCGTACACTAAGGACGAGATTATATAACCACGGATCGGCCCGCTGGAAACTGATCACTGATTACTGAATCGGGAGGGGTGTGGGCCCTAGAAGAAATGAATTATTGCACTGCTATATCATTTCCTGTTTATTAATCACCCATAAGCAATTCCTTACTTCAAGGAGTACATATGAAATCATGGAAGACGTTGGTTTCTATGCTGTGTGCTGTGATCTTTCTGGGGATGGCGTGTCATCGCGTTTCACCGGAGGAAAAAACGCTCGCACAGAAGATGTTCAACTGGGGCATTGACGTAAGCTCCAGCGAGTTTGCCAAGGTCAAAAAACCCTCCACGTTCTTTCCGTTCGTCATGGGCCTGTCCCTTTTGAGCGAGGGAAAATATGATCTCGCCAATCAGCAGTTCGCCGCACTCAGCAAGAAATATCCCGACTCGAAGGTGGCCGCATATTATGCAGCGTTATCCGAGCTCGGCACGCACCACAAGGTTGCCCTGCCTCAGTTGGTCCACGACTTCTACGAACAACTCTTTGAATCCAAGGATATGAGCTACTTCTATGGCAAGCCTGACGATGCAGCGAATGATTATGACACGCGCGATCCCATGTTCAGCAAATTCAAAGACGAAGTCCTGCTGAAAGACGCGCCGATCGACATGACGGGATTGAGTCAGGGAGTGGAGAAGTGGTTCGGTTCGCTCAAGCAGAAACGTCCTTATGACTACATTATATACTCAATGCTATCGGCCAACAGGGAAGAAAGTTTGCGCAATCTGCGGGAAGGCCTTGAACGCTATCCCGACAGTCGCCCGCTCATCGAGCGGTTTGTGAAAATGGCATTCCGGACAAAGGATAAGGGGATGCAGGGAGAGGCCGGTGCACTCATCGAGAAACTTGTTTCCGATCCTTTTTTTGCCTTGCTCAAAGTGGCAGCGACTTGTGAGGATAACCAGGCGGAGTGGGTCGGGCATTGGGGTCAAGCCCTTCACTCGCCGCTGTGTCCCGAGCAGGTCAAACTCATGGAATCTATTCGGTGGGATAAGTTATCCCAAGGTGCGAGCGCTGAAGGTGAGATCAAAAAGTATTATCGCGAAAACGTGAAGCCCAAGCTGCAGACCGAGTTTGATGCAGCACGGATGATCCACGTATCAACGGCCTCTACAACTATGGACTTCCTTGACCTTGCCGGCCGCATTTCCGCAAGCGCTTTCGAAGCATACACAAAGAAAGATTACGAACGTGCCGCACACTATCTTTCATGGAACAAATACATCTATCGTGCCTTAGGGGAAAGGGAGAACCAGACCTTCCTATCAAGCATGATCCGGCTCATAATGGCGAAGGGAATCTTCACGGGAATGCGCGATATAAGCGCAGCCGAAGGGAACGAAGCTGCGGCCAAGGATTACGGCGAGAAATATGAAAAGCTTGAGCGGCTGATGGGATTCTACGTCGACTATGTCAAATCAGGCCCCTACATGCATACGACTGGTTTCCCGAGAACGATAGCCTTGGAGGAGTTCGAGGCCGAGCGTCCGATATGGGTGGATAGAGTTTTTGCCGAGCGGATGTGAGGATAATGGATCACGTATCAATCCCAAACCCCACTCTTCCTTTACTTGGAAACACGCTCAGGGTCAGACCTTGACATTTGACAATTTTCGGCCCGCTGAAAACTGATCACTGAATCCTGCGGGCAAGGGCAGCACACAACAATGGGAAGTTGTTTTTGACCTTTCACGGTCATGCATATATAAGATTGTGTCATGACCGATCTCCTTATCCGCCAAATCAAAGACCGCGACGCAAAAAGGGTTCTCGCTGCCTTTCTGGAAATCACAAGGACCAGCAAGTGGCTTCTGACTCCTCCCGAAGAAGCGCCGAAAAATGTGAAAGACGAGCTCAAATTTATACGTCGGCACACAAAATCCAAGAATTCTCATCTTGTCCTGGCTGAGATGAAAGGAGAAGTAATCGGCCTTTGCGGCGTGGAAGGGACAAAGAAGCGCCGCAATTGTCACGTTGCTGTTGTCGGCCTTGCGATCCGGAAGAATTGGAGAGGAAAAGGAGTCGGATTTGCGATGATGAGATATATCGTGTCGTGGGCCAAAGGGGCCGGCCTCAAGAAATTGCGTCTCAGCGTGATCGCAGATAACAAAATAGCGCAGAAGCTCTACAAAAAAATGGGTTTCAAAATGGAAGGCCGCTTCAGACGCGAGCTCAAGATAGGCACGAAATACTACGATACCATCGAGATGTCGAAATTCATTTGATCCCGAATATTTTACAGCTTCTTCATCCTGAAAATCTTCCAGAATGCGGGAAGGTAAAAATGAAAAAAGGAGGATCACACCTATGAAAGCAGCGAACTTGATGAGATCGTTTTTCGTTTTATGCGCTTTCGTTTTCTTCATCGTCCCTGCTTTATCACATGCAAAGATGAAATGTGGGGGACAGGAGCCCTTCTGGTCGCTTGATCTGGACGCGAAAAAGGCTGCCTACAGCGATGTCGAGACGGAAAAGTCTCAATACGAAATCGTGTCCGTGAAAGACGCCGCCGGTTTGAAGCCGGGGATCGTTCAAGTATATCAGCTGAAGAAGAAAGACGCGGTCCTGAATGCTGTCGTCCAAAAGCAAAAGTGCAGCGACGACATGAGTGACAAGATCTATCCCTATGAGATAACCCTCATCAGCCAGCAAGTCATGTACGGTTGCTGCGAGTGATGCGCAGGTCTACAATTTTTTCATCCTGAAGATCTTCCAGAATGCGGGCAGGGCCTTGATCTTGGATAACAGTCCGCCCGTGAGGGTCTTCGAGAGACGCGCGAATCTTCTGACGAGACTTGCCTTGTAAGGATACCACCAGAAATCTTTGCGGATGAGGCGGTTCGTGTGGACGTGATGGATCGTCACGAGTTCCTGCAGACCGAAACGGGAATGGCTGCGGCCGAAGCCGGAGGCCTTGCGCCCGCCCCAAGGCGTTTGCGGGATCGCGTGAGTGAAGACGCAGTCGTTTATCATCACCGTGCCCGCGCGTATCTCGCGCGCCATCTCTTCGCCTTCCCTGATGCCGCGCGTCCAGATTGAAGCCGTGAGTCCGTACGGCGTATCGTTTGCGAGTTTTATCGCCTGGCGGTCGTCGCCGAAGGACATGATGGGCATCAAAGGCCCGAAGGTCTCGTCGCGTACGCATTGGTAGCTGTGATCGACGCCTGTGATGATCGTGGGCTTGAAGAAATATCCGGGAAGCTCCCTGTTTCTCTCGCCGCCGCAGTGTATCACGGCGCCGCGCCTTCTTGCGTCTTCGACGTGCGCCTCCACGATCTGAAGCTGCGCGAGTGTCGTCATCGGGCCCACATCGACCGTCGGGTCCATGCCGTTACCCTGCTTCAGCCTGTTCGTTTTCTGCAGGGCAGTCTCGACGAACTCTTCAAATATCGATTCATGGACGTAGACGCGCTCCACCGACGCGCAACACTGGCCGCTGTTTGTGAACGCTCCCCACACGGCGCCCGAAGTTGCGCAATCGATGTCGGCGTCGGCGCGGACTATCATGGGATCTTTGCCGCCCAGCTCCAGCACAAGGGGCGTCATCCGCTCCGCGCACTTCGCCATCACGTGTTTGCCCACGCCCACGCTTCCCGTGAAACAGATTTTGTCTACGTGCGATTCGACCAGCGCTTCGCCCGTTTTTGAATCCCCCTGAACAAGCTGAAAGATTCCTTCAGGGAGCTTGGCCGCCTCAAACATCTCGGCGATTTTTTGGCCGACAAGCGGAGTTGAAGATGACGGTTTCAGCAAAACTGCATTTCCGCAGATGAGCGCCATCGCCGTTTCGCCGGCGGGAATAGAAAAGGGATAGTTCCACGGGCTTATTATTCCCACGACGCCCAGAGGCTGAAAAGATATCTGCGATTTCCGCCTGAGAAGGCCGAAAACTCCGATGCCGAGGTCGTAAGATCGCAGAAGTTTTTCCGCATGATGGGCAAAATAATAGATGAGATCGGCAACAGGATAAATCTCCGCCGCCAACGCCTCGGCCAGCGGTTTTCCATTCTCCCTCGTGATTGTTTTTGTGAAATCGTCAAGGTTCGCCAGCATGTGCTCGCGCGCACGAAGAAGATATTCCGCGCGCTTTGCAAAACCCATGCGCTGCCATACGTGGCACGCGGCCCGCGCCGAGGCGACATATTCGGCCACCTTCTGCGGAGCGGTCACGGGAAAGCGCCCGATTTCCTCTAATGTTGCAGGATTAATTGAGATGATTTCGTCCATTATCCCAGCCCTCTTAAGGGCCGGCCGCCAAGCAGATGGAAATGGAGATGAAAGACGACCTGTCCCGCGTGACGGTTCGTGTTCAGAATCGTTCTGTATCCCTCTTCGGCGATCTTTTCCGTTTTTGCAATCTCTTTGGCCGCGGCGAATATCTTCGAGACGATTCCCATTTCGCCGTGCGGGATGTCGTTCAGCGTTGCATAATGTTTTTTTGGGATGATGATCACATGCGTCGGCGCGATCGGATTTATATCCCTGAAGGCAAGAATATCGTCATTCTCGAATAGCTTGTCGGAAGATATCTGGCCTTTGGCTATTTTGCAGAAGATGCAGTCGTCCATCTCACATCTCCGTCAGGGTGGGCTCGTTGCCTTTGTCCATCGAAAGGTCGGTCATGTATGCGATCGATGCTTTGAGATCGACCCTTCCTTCATAGAGGGAGCGGGAAAGGACGATGCCGTCAAGGCCCGGGGCGCCCAACGTGACGAGCTTTTCGATATCGGAGGAGTCCTTGATCTCGCCGGCAAAGATGACCCTCTTGTGAACGCGTTTGCAGAAGTTCAAAAGATTCGTGAGGCCCTCGTTTCCCATGAAGCCGTCGTTTCCGACATCCGAATAGAAAAACGTCTTGACCCCCACTTCGCCGAACTGGTCCGCGTAATCCATGGCGGTCTTGTTGGCGGAGACTGTCCAGCCCGGGATGGTCACGCGCCCGCCGCGCACGTTGATCAAAACCGCAATGCCCTCAGGGAAACGGCCGCACGCTTCTTTGACGAAGGCGGGCTGCTGATATGCCACAGTCTCCAGCACGGCCATTTTGAGATCCATCGCCAGATACGATTCGATCGCGCGGACCGATCTGAAGGCGCCGCCGATGAAAACCTCCAGGCCCAAATCTTCCCCGATTTTCTGGATCACCGGCGCGTTCTCGCCCGCGCCGACGTGCGGGATAGAAAGATCGACGATGTAGATCGCCTCGGCCCCCGCATCCTTGACCCTCGATGCCATAGCAAAGGGATCTTCGTCATAAATGGGAGAAGCGGTGCGCTCGAGCGCGACCGTCTTCTTGGCTCTGATGTAAATTTGAGGAATTAGGATCATCAACCGCAGTTTTTACAGCTTTGCGGCCTCAAATGCAAGATTTTAGGATGGAGACTCGACTATTCTCTCGATGTCAGCGCCCAGGCGTATGAGCTTCTCTTCGATTTTTTCGTAGCCCCGGTCCAGATGGTAGATGCGCGTGATCTCCGTCTCGCCTTTGGCCATGAGGCCGGCCAGCACGAGCGATGCGCTGGCGCGAAGATCGGTCGCCATGACCGGCGCGCCCACAAGCTCTCTTCTGCCCTTCACGACGGCGGTCGGCCCCTCAATGGTGATGCGTGCGCCCAACCTTCCCAGCTCGGGGGCATGCATGAAGCGGTTTTCAAAAATCGTTTCCGTTATGACGCTTGTCCCCTCTGCAATCGTCATGAGCGACATGAACTGCGCCTGAATGTCCGTTGCAAATCCGGGATGGGGTGCCGTCGTCACATCAACGCTCAAGGGCCTTTGCGGCCCGACGACACGGAGATCGCCGCCTACTTGTTCGAACGAAACTCCGGTTTCCTTGAGCCGGCCTATGACCATATCGAGGCTTCCCGCCGGCATATTTTTGATCAGCACATTGCCGCCCGTCAGGGCCGCCGCGATCATGAATGTTGCGGTTTCGATGCGGTCCGAAATGACCCTGTGGGATGCGGGCTTCAATTCCTTCACACCTTCGATCATTATTCTATCCGTGCCCGCGCCTTCGATTTTTGCGCCCATCGATGTGAGATAAAGGGCGAGGTCCGTGACTTCAGGCTCGCGCGCGGCGTTTTCAAGAATGGTCGTGCCGTCGGCCAGCGTTGCCGCCATCATTATATTCTCGGTTCCCGTGACCGTTACTTTGTCGAAGGAGATTCGCGCACCTTTAAGCCTGGCGGCCTTCACCTCGACAAAGCCGTCGTGGAGCGTCACCTCTGCTCCCATCGTGGCCAGGGCCTTGAGATGCAAATCGATGGGGCGTGCGCCGATCGCGCAGCCGCCGGGCAGAGAAACCCTTGCATGATGCAGTCTTCCGATAAGAGGGCCCATCACAAGCACGGAGGCGCGCATCGTCTTGACGACTTCGTAGGGCGCGTCATCTCCCCGTATTTCGTTCGTGGAGATTTTAAGCGAACCGTCGAAGGAACATTGCGCACCCAGGTGCTCCAGTAGTCTTTGCATGGTATAGACGTCGCGAAGATGCGGGACGTTTTCAAACGTGTGAGTGCCGGGTGCAAGAAGTGATGCGGTCATGAGGGGAAGGGCGGCGTTTTTTGCGCCGCTTATCGCGACTTCGCCCGAAAGTTTTTTTCCGCCGCGGATCAGAAATTTGTCCATTTTCAACCTCTGCGTTGCGCGACAAAGATGCGCTCTATCCCCGAATAATCTTCAAAGGCCTTCATCGATTCATACGCGCCTGTTTCATGCGCAAGATCCCAGAGTGCCTCCGCCTGGCCCATGCCCATCTCCATGACAAGATGGCCGCCGGCTTTCAGGTATTTGGGCGCATCTTGTATTATCCTGAAGGGGATTGCAAGGCCGTCTGTCCCCGATGTGAGCGCAACTTGCGGCTCATAGAGCCTTATGTCGTCGTCAAGTCCTCCAAAGTCGCCGTCCGCTATATAAGGCGGATTGGCGGTGACGAGATCGAATTGTTTCGCGACCAGCGGTTCGAAAAGATTGCCGACAAGAAAGCGGGTCCGGTCGCCGGCAAAGGCGAGGTTTCTTTTTGCGACCTCGATTGCGGCCGAAGAAATATCTGCAACGGTGATTTTTGCGGCGGGCATCTCCGTTGCGAGGGCCGCCGCGACGCAGCCGCTGCCCGTGCAAAGATCGAGGATCGCGATTTTTGAATCCTGATAGATTTCAAGAGCCCGCTCGACAATTCCTTCGGTCTCCGGTCGCGGGATAAGCACGTCGCGAGTGACTGCGATATTGAGCGACCAGAATTCCTTGAAGCCCGTTATGTAGGCAACAGGCTCTTTTTTCGCGCGTCTCGCTATAAAATTTTCAAATTTGGCTGACTCGTCATCTGTGAGCGCGCGGTTTTTTTTAAGATGCAGGTCGATGCGCTCAAGGCCCGTGGCGTGTGCCAGAAGTACTTCCGCGTCCAAAATGGCGGTGTCTATCCCCGCCTTCGTGAGAGTATCCGTTCCCCGTTTCAAATTTTGCGAGATGTCAGATTTCATTTTTTGTGAGCGCTTCAGTCTGATAATGCGTGCGCAGCGACGAGATCATGTCAGAGAGCTCGCCGTCTAAAATCGCAGGCAGGTTATGTATCGTGAGCCCAATTCTATGATCGGTCATCCTGTTCTGCGGGAAATTGTAAGTGCGGATCTTCTCCGATCTGTCGCCCGTGCCCACCATCGAGCGGCGGGTTGCTGTTCTTTCGTCCAACTGTTTCTGGCTCTCCTGATCCAGCAGGCGCGATTTCAAAATCTTCAGGGCGCGCGCCTTGTTCTTGTGCTGGCTCCTCTCATCCTGGCACTGAACGACCATGCCCGTCGGGATATGTGTGAGACGCACGGCAGAGTCGGTGCGATTAACGCCCTGGCCGCCCGGCCCCGATGCGCGGAACACATCGACGCGCAGATCTTTTTCGTCTATCTGGATGTCGATGTCTTCGGCCTCCGGAAGAACCGCAACGGTGACGGCCGAGGTGTGTATACGGCCGGACGCCTCTGTCTTCGGCACGCGCTGCACGCGGTGGACGCCGCTTTCATATTTCAAGTCGCTGTAAACTTTGTCGCCTGAAATGAGCGCGATAATTTCCTTTATTCCGCCGAGTCCCGTCGCGTTCTGATCGAGGATCTCCGTCTTCCAGCCTTTCCTTTCCGCGTAGCGCGAATACATGCGGAAAAGCTCCGCGGCAAAAAGTGCCGCCTCTTCACCGCCCGTACCGGCGCGGATTTCAAGGAGGATGTTCTTATCGTCATTGGGATCTTTCGGCAGGAGGAGTTTTTTTAACTTCTGCTCCAGCTCCAATTTCTGTTTCTCAAGAATTGCGATCTCCTCTTTCGCCATCTCGCGCATCCCTTCGTGCTCGTCATTGTTGGCGATGTGGCGGTTGTCTTCGAGCGCCTTGTTCGTGATCTTATACTTGCGGTAAGTCTCCACCAGCTCCGTCAGATCGGAGCGCTCCTTGGCGAGCTTCCTGTAGCGGTTGGGATCGGAGGCGACA
>JBGSNL010000042.1:0-4373 GCA_041739675.1 bacterium | reverse complement strand
CCACCCAAAACGGCCGCTCGTCTCTCGGCGATTTTGTTTATCATATCCCGGCTGTTAAAATCGCCTCCGAGACGCTTTTCCAAAACCGCTTCCTACGTCAGGCCGGCCAGATAATGCAGGCACTCGCCTCCGAGATTTTGCCACCCCAGCTTTTTGCGTTGTTATGGAACAGACAGAATTTGCTCATTACGCAAGTCGCCCGTCAGGGCCTTTCCGGCCCGCCGCCTCCCGGCAATGCGCCGCGCCCACCCTCTCCCGTGACTGTTGAGACCTCCCAATGTCGTACAGATTTCAGATTCAGATTTGTCAGACGGGGCGAAATTGCAGCGAATTTGGCAGTATGCGCCGAAAGTCATTTGGATGGACGGCGTCGCGCCCGAAAACTGCACCTGTCTCTGGGGCGCATGCGCGTTTTTGATCTTCGTGTTCGTGCTCTTTGCGGTGCTTCTCAAGATTGCGTGGGTCAGAAAGAAGAGGCTATCCCAATGACGACCGATGGCTCCACCTTCATGACTTTGGGCTGGGCCGCCATTCTGGTAGCATGTACAGGGTCCTTCGAAAAAAGCTCTAATGTCGCGATTTTCAACCGAAAAATTCACAGCAACTTTTTCCTTCAGTAGCCGATAATCCGACTAAGGGAGACGAAAGGAGAACTTTACCATGACCACTGAGATGCAGCGAATTGCAGTCATAATCAATGGCGATATTGAGGAGAGGCATCAAAGAAATACTGATATGGCCATAGCCGTCCTTGAGGCTCAAGGCTACGAGACCTACGTCGCCTCTACAAAAC
This sequence comes from bacterium, assembly GCA_041739675.1. Classification (GTDB taxonomy): domain Bacteria; phylum UBA10199; class UBA10199; order 2-02-FULL-44-16; family DYJF01; genus DYJF01. Next base: position 3,580 of record JBGSNL010000042.1, on the reverse strand, counting down.
CCACGACGGCGGACCATTTCTACAATGCCACTGAAGCAGAAATAATGAGGATGCTCTCTGACGCGAGGGCTGCGGCGGTAGCGTCGGGCAGCAGCGAAGAGCTCGTAATCTACACGACTGGGCACGGTAATCTGGAAGACGGTATAGGCGAGCTTTGCATCGGCCATGTCTGCAAAAGCGAGCCCTACGCTTCAGCCCTGGACGATATTTCTTTCCGTCAGCGCAGCGTCATCATGGACCAGTGCTTTTCCGGCAACTGGAGCCAGTTGTTTTTGGATGATCCGAGGACCATGTTTCTGTCCGCTGGGTGCAAGAATGATCCCACGTGCTGCGGTATGTTTTCACCGTACCTCTGGACTCAAAATGTCCCCGACGCAAACAGCGACGGTGTCATTAGCTGGCAGGAGCGATACGCAAATGCGATAGCCAACGGTCAGAACCTTTTTTCGCAATATCTCACAAGCCCGGGTTACAGGGAGGAAGGGAAACCGCCCTTTGAGGCACAGGTTCAAGAAGTGAGCGATGCTGCCGCATTGACTGCAAAGGTCTCGCAATTGCAGCCGGGGCAATATGCCATCATAATGTTGGCCTCGCCGGGCTGCCATTATTGTGAGCTGTACAAGCCGGAGTTCGAGAGGATGGCCGGCGCGGCCGGCGGACAATTTCTGTTCCTGTATACGGGCAATGACGACCTGGCCAGAGAAATGTACGGGGTCGTGGCGTTTCCCACAGTCTTGATAGTGGGGTTTGGGGGAATGAAATACGAGGTCAAAGACAGGGATAATGTCCTTGGCGAGTTTCGCGAAATTTACCTGAACCAAGATCAAAAAATCGAGCTCATCCTTGAAAAACTGAGCGATCCCAAAAGCAGGATAGGCGCGCTTGGCGCCTGTCAAAACATTCTGCGGTCCGCGGAGACCACACAAGCGCAGATAGACCGGGTTGCGGCCGCGATTCGCCAGGTAATGAATATTCAGGGTGGAGGTACGCAGGGAGTGGCGATCAGGGCCTACATGTCCTTTTCGCGATATGTGTCCAATGCAGAGGTGGAGTTGGCTGCGCCTGCGCTTCGTGAAGTCGTTAAAAACGGTGCGCCGCCAATTGCACGCTGCGACGCTGCGCAGGCCTATTCTTACCTCGCCGAAAGAGTGTCGGCCGAAGAGGCCGCAAAAGCGGCGGAGCAGTTCCGCTGGATCATGGAAAACCACGCGGATCCCGAAGCGGAAAAAGTGTATCGAGTCATCACGAGCAGGAGATTGTCGGCCAGAGACAGAAGGGCCACCGATCAGATATTCGACAGGGAAAACCGCCTTGTTGCCGAGGTGTCGTTCGCTTATTGTGCCCTTGTTAGAGGTAAAAAATTGGCAGATTCGGAGAAATCTGAAGGTGCGAGCACGATGTGGAGAGTCGTGACGAAGCAAAATCTCAACGAATTTGTTCTCAGAGACGTTTTGGACGCCTTCACGGATGTGGCCGGGATGCTGCCCGATGACGAGGCAGTGGCCGCGGCGCCGGTTCTGAGGAGGTATTTTGGCCACCGTCTTGGAGACCTAAGGAGGCGCGCAATAATCGGCTATGGAATCTTGGCGAAAAAACTGTCGCCGGATGAGATCGCAGTCGGCGCAAAGGCGATTCGTGGAATCATCGAAAATGCGGACAAGACGACTTGCAATTTTGCCATGGGCGCTTACGGTCACCTCATCGAGGCGGGCAAGTTGTCAAACAACGAAGTTCTTGCCGGAGCCTTGACCCTCAGGAATGTGTTTACCGATCCCGGCGCGTCCGAGTATGAGCAATACGGCGCACTCATCAATTACAAAAAACTCATAGACATCCTGCCGCGGGAGGAGCTGAATATCGGGGCATTTGTGGCAAAAAACCTCTTCCGCAGTTACGACGGCAAGGTCAGATCGCTGGCGGTTGAAGTGTATAAAAAAGTGGCGTCGAGGTTGCCCGGTATCGATCTCCCGGCGGCGAGGACGGAGGCGGAAGTGCTTCGCAAAATGCTCTACGCCGACAGTCATCGAGAAGAGGCGGTGGAGGCCTACGTGGCATTGATGAAGAACATGCCCGCTGAAGACATCAGGAGAGAAACGGGAGAGCTTCTCGAAATGTTCGGAAATTCTTCCTTGGGCGTTCGCGAGACGGCGGGTGAGGCGTTCGCGGCCCTTGTAAGAGCCGTGCCCTCATCCGATGCAGAGACCAAAGCTACCCTCGTAAAAATGTTGCATGGCTGCATGTTCGGCGAGGATCAAAACCCGCGGCTTGTTGCCGCCAGGATCTACGGCGGTTTGGCCGACGTTTTGTCTCAGGACGAGATATTCGAAGGCATGGAAACATTGAGGGCAATGTTTGACGATGACCTTCCGGCAAGGGAAGACGTGACGGCTTATGAAAAGTTGGCATCGAGGTTGTCTGTCGAAGGCGCAAGAATCGAAATGGAGGCGATAAGACCGCTTCTGGCGTCGAAACAATATGGTGTCATGGTCCGCGAAAGAATTCTTCGAGCCTATTTGGCGACTGCGCCTAAGCTGGCAGCTTCAGAACTTGCCAGAGATGCCGGACCGATCAGCGCGATGCTTGGTAATCCGGTACTTGCAGGCGCGGCTGCTGAGGCCTACGCGCTCTTTGCCGGTCAATTGCCCGCAGATGATGTCGAAGCGGCAGTCGCGACATTGAGAGCCCGTTTCAATGAAGGGTTTTTTATAGATTATGATAAATTGATCGGCTACCTGACTGTCGCCCGTGAATTGCCGCCCGCAAAGTTGAAAAGTGAACTGGGGGCGTTGGTCGGCATGTTTGACGATAGCCAAACGCGCTACTACGCAGTGTGGTCCTATGTAGTTCTGGCCGGTGGTGCGCCGGCGACCGAAGAAGCGGCCGAGTTGCCGACTTTTTCTGAGCTACTTCGAATGCCCGGTGTGGGTCCAATTGCGGCAAGAGCGTTCACCAGCATCTGCGCGCAAGGCTGGACGCCGTCGATATGCCTGCAGACGATGAGCTCACTGATGACCCAGCAGGCGCCTGATCAAACGACATTCGCCATCAGCTCCGCCACGTCGTAGGCCTCCAGATCGGGCGCGTTCTTTTCCTTCACGGCATCAGAGAGCATCGTGAGGCAGAACGGACATGCGGTGGCGATGATCGTCGCCGACGTTTGCGTCTGAATGTCTTCAAGGCGCTTGTGGTTGATGCGCGTGCCGAGTTTCTCTTCCATCCACATCCTTCCGCCGCCGGCGCCGCAGCAGCGCCCCATGTCGCGCGAGAGTTTCATCTCCTCCACATGGAGATTGGGAATGGATTTGAGGACGGCGCGCGGCGTCTCATATATCTCGTTGTATCTGCCGAGATAACAGGAATCATGATAAGTAGCTGTTTTCCCGTGCATCGAGCCCGCGGGATTGAGTTTGCCCTCGCTTATCAGTTGAGTGAGAAGCTCGGTGTGGTGGATCACCTCGTAGTTTCCGCCGAACTGGGGAAACTCGTTTTTTATCGTGTTGTAGCAGTGCGGACAGGTCGTGATGATTTTTTTCACGCCGTATTTTTCGAACGTCGCGACATTCTCTTTTGCCAGCATCTG
>JBGSNL010000027.1:0-15750 GCA_041739675.1 bacterium | reverse complement strand
TTTTACGAACGAAACCATCTCGTCCCAGAACGTGTAATCGACCGTGTGAGCCTTGAGAGAAGCCCCTTTGAGTTCGATCAACTCGTCGAAAAATCTCTTCTGCTCCGCCACCCTGTTTTCAAAAAGGGAGTTCATCCATTTCACTTCGGAGCGTCCGTAAAGAACGAGAAACGCCGCAAACACGGCAGCTATGACTACCAAAAGCCAGATCACCTTGGCCTGTATCTTCATCGAACCCCTTTCACACCGCAGACTGCCGAAGCGGTAATTTAATCTTGAAAACAGCCCCCTTCCCCTCCACGCTTTCAACATCTATCAGGCCCCCATGTGACTCCACTATCTGCTGGCACACGGGAAGCCCCAGCCCCGTCCCGCGGGGCGAAGTTGAAAACAGGGGGTCGAATATTTTATTCATATTTTCTTTTGAAATACCGACGCCCGTATCTTTGAACTCCGCCGTCAGATAAGTCATGTCGGAGGTGAGCTTGACCTCCAGCTCGCCGCCTTCCGGCATCGCATCCACGGCGTTTTTTATGATATTGTCAAACACCTGGCGGATCTGCACGGGATCGACATTCAGATGCGGCAGCGCCTCATTGAAGAGGGGCTTCACACTGATGTTCGCCGGCACAACCGATACCTGGAGACTTTCGCGAAGGACGGTGTTGATGTCGCTCTCCTTCCTCTCAAGCGGCTTGCGTTTCGCGAAACCCAAAGTGTTTGAAATGACCTGGGTCGTGACGTCCACTTCCTTGCTGATCAGATCGACATATTCAGCGATCTTGTCGGTCTTGCCACTGTCCATCTGCATATTAATGAGATAGGCGGCGTTTTTGATGGCCGTGAGCGGGGTTCTAAGTTCGTGAGAGACCTGCGACGAGAGCTGCCCGATGAGGGCCAGTTTCTCCGAACGCGCCAGCTTCTCCTGGGATTTTTGGAGCTCTTCGGTTCTGATCCTGACGCTCTCCTCAAGGGTCTTGCTCCATTCCTCCAGCTTCTTCTCAGCGTGTCTCCGCTCGGTTATATCCTCAAAGCTTTCAATTCCGCCTATGATCTTCCCCTCCGGATCCTTCAGATAGTCGCCGTTCTTTAAGACAAACCTCAGCTGCCCGTCTTTTCTTCTTATAATGCATTCCCTGCCCCTTATGGGTTTGGTTATGTCGTCGGAGTAAAGACCGCATTTTTCCTTGCAGGGCGCCTCAGCAAAGACCGTGCACTCGCGCCCTATGATCTCGGAGGCCTCGTAGCCGGTCATCTCGGCGGCCATGTTGTTCCAGCTGGTGATTCGGCGGTTCTTATCGACCGTGAAGATGGCGCTGGGGACCAAATGATAGAGGAGTTCCATCTGATCCTTCGAATATCTGAGCTGCTCCTCTGCAAGTTTCCTGAACGCTATTTCGCTCTCGAGGCTCTCTTTCTGCTCGAAGGAACGCCTTATCAATTTTGCGATCATCCCGTACTCGGTGGATTCTTTCTCGAGAGGGACTATTTTGTCTATCCTGTCGTTTTCGAGACTGTCCCAGATCATTCTGAGAGGCCTGTTGACCCACCGTAAAAGCGTGAACACGATTATGAACATTATGACGAGAGCAAAGACACCGAACACGATAAGCCGCTGTTTGAACGCCGCGTAAATCACGCGCAAACTCTCCGAATGGCTTTCCACGCGGACGTCGACAAGCGGGGTCTTGTCCCAATTGTAGAGCGTCTTTGTGAAATAGATCGTCCCTTCCTTAAGATTTTCGGAAGCCCCGTTCGCCTCTTCCACGGGCAAAATTTTCACCTCACCTTCGAAGATGCGCGAGAAGTAACCGATGTAGCTTTCATCCCAAAGAGTGCCGACGAAAAAATACCCTCTTGGAGATGTCAGCCTTCTGGGATCGCCCGTGGGGTGAATCGTGGCGCCGAAGATCTCCATTACGCCGAGATCGGTCATTGCAAAGAAGTGGCAAAAGCGGCTGTCGGCGAAGACCTGTCTGACGGCATCGGCTGAAATCGGGATATCCCTTATGGTCCCGCTGCCCAGATTATTCACCGAATAGACGAGGGAAATGTCCGTATCATATACCCACGCCGCGTTGTCCTTGAAGCCCGAAAGGCTCGCCTCGATGTTTTCAACCCCCCATTCTTTGCCCAACTTTCTTTCCGCAAACCGGACCATCTCGTCCCAAAAGGTATAATCGGTGGCCTGCGATCTGCTGGACGCCCCTTTCAGCTCCATCACCTCGTCAAAGAGATGTCCCTTTTCGGCCACCTTCTGCTCGAAGACCGTCTTCTCTTTCCGGATTTCGGACAGTCCGCTCCACACTGCAAAAATAGCAAACAGAGAAAAGACGACGATAAGGGCCAGCAGTATCCTTGTCTGTATCTTCATATATCAAAGCTCCGAATTCACTATTCTTCCATATCCGCCACAACCTCCTGAACCAGATCGGGCCCTATGCTGCCCAGCTTCTGTCCCAAACCGGCGACTAGGCACATGTCGCAGATATGGTTTATGCGCCGCGGAATGCCCCCCGATTTCTTAAAGATGAGGGCAAGCGATTCGTCCGTGAACATGCAATCTGTCCGTCCGACAACGCTCAAACGATGTTTGATGTAGAGAGCGACTTCCTCCGCGTTGAATCCGCTCAAATGGAAACGTATCGCGATTCTCTGCGAAAGCTGCTTGTTGGCAGTGATGTTATTTTTGAGCTCCGGTTGTCCGAAAAGAAGCAACGTCAGAAGAAAAGCGTCATCGAGCTGAAAATTTAAGAGAAGACGCAGCTCTTCCCAGACCGTATGCTCAGTTATGATATGCGCCTCGTCTATGAGGACAACGGTCCGCTTTCCATCGCGCCGGTTGTTCAGGAGAACTTTTTCCAGCGAATCGAGCACCACGTTCGTGAGGATCTCGGTCTTCTTCGTGGGGAGATCCGTCACCCCGAGCCCCGTTGCGACCGCCATCAGGAGCTCCACGTGCGAAAGCAGCGGGTTTCCGATATAGACCATGCGATAGGAATCTTTTCCCAGCTCCTTCATGATCGAACGCCCCAAAAGAGTTTTTCCGCAACCGAACACGCCCGTGAGCATGGCGGCCCCTTTGGACTCTTTCACTGCGTAGAGAAGTCTTGAGAGCCCCTCCTCATGCTCCGCCGAACGAAAAAGAAAGCGCGGATCCGGAGTGTTCTCGAACGGTTTTTCAGTGAGTTTCCAGTATTGTTCGTACATTTAACACCTCTCCCATACGAGACTTACGCCTGCGGCAAGATATGCCGCGAACGTGTTGTTCAAGACATCGGCCATATCGAAGAAGCCTCTGCCGTAAAGCGACTGCAAGAATTCGTCTGCAACCCCCGCTGCACAGGTCAAAATTATCGCCGACGCGTATGCTGTAAAACCCGAGACACGCATCTTCAAGGCGCGGTACACAAGCACGAAAAACAGACCGTACTCGAGAAAATGCAACCTCCCCTTGGGGTCGGAAAGATTCAGAACCGCCATCATCAATAAGAGAACAATAATCCCAAGGCAGATCCACGCGTAATCGTTTTTGACGCCGAATTTGACGAGCCCTAAAACCAGAAGGGCAATTGCCGCAATTATATACGCGGCCAAAAAAGCGGCGTGAGCCACACCTGCGCCTTCAAGGACCCCCTCTGAGTTGATAACGTACGTGGTCCAATACATCAGGGCCAGATAACCAAGCGCGATTGACCAGCGCCTTGCATGGTTCGTCATTTTATACCGAAGAGACGCCTCGCGTTTTTAACCGCACGCAAGGCGGCCTCCCTGTTTAACGGTTCCAGTGTCATGATGAGATCTTTATCAAGGCTCTGCAGCATAACCGCGAGTTTTGGGAAAGGGAACAACCCCTCACCCGGCGGCAGATGTTCGTCATGTTTTCCCGAATTGTCGTGGACGTGGATCTCGCACAGTTTGTCTCCCAGAACCTTGAACCATTTCGCGAGATTCGCTTTTGAATACTTATTGTAGTGGCCCACATCCAGGCAAAACTTCAGCCTTTCGGAGCGCACCTCAGACAGAATATCATGAATGAAATCCGGCCCGTCCTCGAAGATATTCTCTACGGCAACGATAGTGCCGGACTTCCGCGTCTGGGCGACCATGTGATCGAAGTAGCGAACATTTTCGTCTATCCATTTGGAATAGGATTTTCTGTTCCTGTATTTTTCGAACACGGGATGGCAGACAACGATCTCTGCGTTGAAACGCCTGACGAGTGCTATCGTCTTGTCCGTTACCTTCTCTGCATGGTTTCTCGCTATGGAATCGAAGAGAACGGGATCGTTGGAGGCGAATGGGGCGTGCATCGACGGGCGGATTTTCTTTTGATCCAGCCATGCGGCCATTTTATCCAGCGCGGCCTCAATCTTGCCGTCAAGGGCGTGCTTGTTGAGATATATTTCAGGAACTAAGTTGTTTTTATCGAAGAATGCGGCCCACTGGGCGTCATAGTCATACGGGGATACTCGGCAATGCAGTCTGTAGGTCGCCATTTTTTCCCAAGCCTCGTCACGATCTTCCCTTTTTGAAAAAGTTATACCACTTGTCTTTTCCCTCTTCCTTATCCTTCTCATAGCCGTATCCATAACCGTATTTCCCGCCGTAGTATCCGCCATAGTAGCGGTATGACGGCGCGAGCTTCATCTCCTGCGCCTTGATGGCGTTCAAGACCACTCCCAACACCGTGGCGCCGGAAGCCAAAATCATTGATTTTGCACGCTTCAGAGCGCCGCGCGCGGTCTGACCCGACTGATATACAAAAATGATGCCGTCAACTTGCGGGGCCAGGACAAGCGCGTCACTGACCGGTAAAACCGGCGGACAATCGAGAAATACATAATCGAACTGCTCGCGGATCTCTTTTAAAAATTCCTTCATGCGGTCCGACTGCAGAAATTCGGCCGGATTTGGAGGCACACGGCCCGCGGTCAGGATGGATAAATTGTCGATTCCCGGAGTCTCCAAAATCTTTGTGGTGTCCAGATCGCCGACCATGAGATCTTCAATTGACCGGACCGCTTTCCGCCATTCAATGTCGCCGCTTATGATTTCAGCCAGACCCGGCTCGGTCCGGATTCCGAAGAGATCCGCGACCAATTCACGCCTCAAGTCCGCGGAGAAAAGCAAAACGCGCTGTCCGCTCTGGGCAAACGCAATTGCGCAGTTCGCAACCGTGATCGTCTTACCTTCATGCGGCCCGGAACTTGTAAAGGCGATGAGCTTGCTCTTCTTCTGAGATACGGCAAACTGGATATTCGTGCGAAGTGTCTTGTATGCCTCCGCGGGCGGTGAGGTCCCGCCGCCGAGTGCGACCAGAAGCTTTCTCGAATCTTTGACGGAGAGGCGCGGCGGCGGCGGCAGTATTCCGAAGAAACTTGTGATCGAATATCTGCGCTTCCTCGTCACCTCCGCTTCCATATAGGGAATGACGCCCAGGATCGGAATCTGCAGGAAATCTTCCACGTCCTCTATGGTGGCGATGGATGTGTCGAGGTTCTCTTTGACGAAGGCCATGACCAGACCCAGAAGGAGGCCGACCACAAGACCTATCATTGTATTGAGCTTCACGCGTGGAGCAACGGGCGAGCCCGGAACGGTCGCCGGATTGACTATCGTAACGTCGCTAACCTTCTCCGCTTCGGCGATACGCGCGTCTTCAAAGCGCTGTCTGAGCATCTGATACAGAGAGGAATTTGTTTCCACGTCGCGGCTGAGTTGACGGAATTTCATCTCGAGCTCGGGGCTCTCGGCCAACTGCGCCCTGAGCTCGTCAATCTTCGCCCGCGTTTCGATCACGTCCGGATGCTGTTCGGTATATTCTTCAAGAAGCGAAGCCAATTCCGTCTGGAGAGACACAAGCTGCTGCTGCATCGTGGCAAGGGCGCCGGCCACATCGGACGACGCCTTGAAATCTCTGAGCGCCTCTTCAGAAATTTTCAGCCGCCCCCCCACATCGATTAGCTGCTGCTCGACGAAAACCCTCACCGAGTGAGCTTGCTCGTTCCGCTTTTGCAGGCTCCATTCCTGATAGGCGTGGGCCACGGCATTTGCAATGGCCGCAGCTTCGCGCGGATCGCCCGACTCTATTGTTATCGCGATGAGGTTGGTGGTCCTTATCCTCTCGGCGTTCGCAACGCTCCCGGCTATATATGCGATGATTTCATCGGCGTACTGGGGAGGCGTGGAATCGGTGATCCAGCCCAGATATCTTCCCGCCTGTTCGGCGACAGGCGCGCTGCCGATCACGTTTGTCTGCGAATCCACATAATCGCCTTCCCACGGATTGTAATACTCGGGCGTTCCCGTCGCGAGCGACTTTCCGCCCTCGACCATCACTGTCGTGGACGTCTGGTATGTCGGAGGCGTTGTGATATTTCGATAAAAGACGACGCCGCCTATAATGAACATCGAGGCGAGTATAACCGCTTTCCGGCGGCGCATTATCCGCCAGTAATCGGAAAGACTGAGTAATTCGGACCTCTGCACGATGACCCCGTTAAACTCAATGCACCGTCTGATTTGTAAGATCGGCCCAGACCGACGTTCCCAAGAGTAAATTCTGAAGCGTCGGCGTCAACTGCTTCATATAATAATTAAAGGATGCAGCCGCGTTTTTCGGCACAAAAACTATGTCGTTGGGCTGCAACGGCGGATTCTGGCTCTGATCTCCCTTCAATATTGCATGCGCCAGATTCAGGCGGACCGGCTGCGGATTTGCAAGCCCCCCGTGGACAAGGATCGTGTCGGACCTGACACCGTCGTCCGTGAAACCGCCGGCAAGGGCTATCACCTCTAAAACACTGCCCTGTCCCGTGGGGCTGTAGACGCCCGGGCTTCTGACTTCGCCAAGCACGATCACCTTTGTTCCGCCGAATCTTTTTATCGCCATCGACACTTCCGGATTTTTTATGTACGTCCTCAGGGCGCGCGTGAGCTCCGCATCGAGCTCGGTCAGGGTCTTTCCGATCGCATGAATATCGCCGACCAGCGGGTAAGAAATGACTCCGTCGGGCCTCACTATCACATCCCGCTCAACGTCCATCCCTTTCGCCCTCCACACTGACACGCCAAGGACATCGCCAATGTTTATCCTGTACGGGGGAAGCTGAGGATAGGATCCTTCAGCACCGGGTTCCTTCGCCTCGACCCCGTTCGATTTTGCCGATGTCGATGAGGATTTCGGCACCTTCGTGTAGGAACATGCCGTCACGGCGGCTGCACACACGACAGCTGCACAAAGGAATAAATGTCTCCTCATAGACCACTCCTAAAGTGGGAACTCACACGCACACAACAAAAAAACTTTTATTCCGACGCTTAGGCCTGCTTCTTTTTAAACACTGCGAGCAGAAGCAAAAATGCGATCGTGTCGAGCGAAAGTGTCAGCGATAGAAGCTGATAATTCGCAAAACTCTCGGAATCGTACCCCAATGCGAATCTGAAGATCAAAAGCAGTATTGTACCCATGTTTTCCCCCTTTTTTGGAAAATGGTTTGTTAACTGGGACTTTTTTCCCAGTATTTTTTCAGTTCCTCGTCGCTTACGGGCCTCAAAATTGAAATCGCCGACATCGAGACGAGGTCGATGGACTTCGCCTGCTTCAATTTCCAACCATTATGGTCGAAGATCACGGTTACCCTGGGTTTCAAGGGATAACCGCGGTTGATACCCACCACCTTGGCGACCTCTTCGTTCGAAAGTTTCACCCAACTCCCCACGGGATAGAGACCCACATGACTTATGAGCCTCCTCACAATGTCCGATTCGTATTTGCCCGCCTCGTCGTCGCGGAGCATCTTCTTGAACGCCTCATGCGCCGGCAAAGCGGCCCTATGCGGGCGCGCATGCGTCAGCGCCTCAAAAACGTCGACGACAGAGACTATCGGCGAAAACTCGCACAGCTTCTCTTTTCCAACACGGCCGTGAGGATAGCCCGAGCCGTCAAGCCGCTCATGCTCCTCATATGCTACCCTCAATGCGCTGTCGCCGATGCCCTCTATCCTTTTCAGAGTATCAAGGCCCCACGCCGGATGCTTTCGCACCGCCTCAAGCTCGCCGGCGCTCAACCGCTCCGCACTGTTCACGAGATCGGAAACCTTCGCAATACCTATGTCATGCAGGAACGCGGCGACCCCCAGCTCCCGGAGCTTCGACATGTTGACTTTCTTATCCATGCCGACAGTGAGAGAAAGTATCGCCGTATTCACCGGATGGCAGTAAAGATAATCGACCTCACCGTCACAACGGCCCGTGGCCAGGCTGATAAAGTTTTCGTTTCCGCAGATGATCCCCTGAAGTATCGCATCCACCGAAGAGGTTACTTCGTGATAATCTATCGGCAGATCGTTGGCCGCTTTGGAAAAGGTCTCACGGACGCCCGAGACGGCCTCCGAATAAACCCGGGAGGCATATTCAACCGGATCGCTATCGGGTTCCGTTGCAACCGGGATCTCTTTCTTCACTGACTTGACGGCAGCCTCGCGGGCATAGAGCTCTACAAAATTGAAGGTCCCTGCCGTCTGGGTCTCATATCCGGCGGCGGCGAGCTTCTCCTTCATTATTTGAGCGATTCTCACCATATCAGGCCGTCTTCTCCAGAGAGACAGTTTTGTCCACGACGAACGGTCTCACTTTGTCGTCTTCGCGCCATTCATCAAGATCCTTCAAGGCGTCCATGGCGATATCGGCGCCGATCTTTTCCGCTTTGCGGCTGTAGCCTATGAGAAGGCAGTGGTCGCAGATGTTGTTGATCCGCCGGGGGATACCTTCGGAGCCGCGACTTATAAGCCTCAGCGCATCATCTTCGAACACCACGTCTTTTCTTCCGGCAACCGCCATGCGATGAAGGATGTATTTTGCCGTCTCCTCTTCACCCAGTGCACTCAAGTGGAAACGTGTGGCGAGCCTCTGCTTCAAGGGCTCCACGCTGAATATCTTTTTCCGGAGCTCCGTGTGCCCGACAAGGATGAGCGTAAAAAGGAATCCGTCGTTTCTCTGGAAATTCAAAAGAAGGCGCAGCTCGTTGAAATCGTTGCCCCCAAGAACCTGGGCCTCGTCCACTATGATCACCGTGAATTTGCCTTCGTCGGCGATGCGGCTCAGGCGGTCCGCCAGCTGATGCTGAAGAGCGAGTTTGTCCTTGCCGGTCTCGGCAGAACCAAGCTGGAACAGGATTTCCTTGAGAAACTCGTTCCGTGTGATCTTGGGGTTTAAGATCAGGACCGTTTTGTAAAGATTGTCGCGGCTGAGTTCTTTTAAGAGCGCGCGTGAGAGAACCGTCTTGCCGCTCCCGTATTCGCCCGTCAAAAGCGCGCCCTCCTTGCGTTCGTGGGCGGCGTAGACCATGCGCATGAGGGCCTCTTCATGCTGCATGGAATTATAGATAAATTGGGGATCAGGCGTATTCTCGAAAGGCTTGGTATCGAGCAGCCAATATGATTCGTACATGAACCCCCCATGACCTTCTTAATCTTGAGTAAATACAGTATATTAACAAAGTTCACAAGCATAAACAGAGAGAACAGAAGATAGATAAAGACCTAGCCCTGGATTAAGATCTCAGAATCCAGATTTCTTGAGATTGACGATCATGGCATAGGCGATTCTCAGCTGGGATTTGAATTCATCGCCTGCCTGTCTTGAGATCAAGTTGAACGCCTGCATTACATCAATAGCCGATGACGATTCGGCGATGGATGCCAGCGATATGTCAAAAAACCTTGCCCTCTCTTTTGCCGACGTTCTCCCATTTCCCTCAGATAGATTAAGTATCCCACTGGATAGAGCCCTTCTCAGCTGATCCACGATATAATTATGTCCTCTTGGCATCCTAGCCACAATGCCCGGCAACCTTTTTGCGGTACCTAGTAAGACCTCATAGCATCTCAGCTTCTGATGATTCATGGAATACCTCCTGTGTGTTTTTTGGCCTCATGCCTCCCATGAGGGTGAGAGGCATGAGGCCAAAAAACACAAATAAGGAGGTTTTTATGTTCAATCATCAGAAGCTGAGATGTTACGAGATGGCCCTTGGGGCGGCAAAAAGGGTGCCGGGCATTGTGGCCAAATGGCCAAAAGGTACTTATTATCTTGAAGATCAGCTAAAGAGGGCCATTTCAAGTGTGCTCCTCAACATTGCTGAGGGAAATGCGAGGAAAGGTGTAGGAGAGAGGGCAAGGTTTTTTGCAATCGCAAGGGCGTCTGCCGCTGAATCGGCATCTTGCATTGATGTCGCGTTAGCACTGAGGCTGATGACTGAACCTGATGCTCTTTATCTTCAGGATCAGCTTCTTCAGGTGGTCAAGATGCTCTACAAGCTCCGGTGATCTTCTATCTTTAATCCTGGATCTTCGATCTTAGTCATAATCATAATCCTGATCTTCGATCGCTTTTATGTAGTAATGAATTATTCTGGATCAGCCCTGCAATTTTTTTACATCGATCTGGTATTTGAGGACCTTTGCGGAGAGGGTTGTGCGGGCGATGCCCAATTCGGTGGCCGCTTTGGTTTGATTGCCGCCGAACTTTATCAGAGAGGCGATGATGGTGTCGCGTTCCTTGTTTTCAAGATTCGCATCACCCGCGGCCTTTGTTTCGATCGGCGCATACGAAATGTCTTTTGCATCAAGTGTGGTCGAAGTGGAGAAAAGAATCGCCCGCTGGATGACATTTTTGAGCTCGCGCACGTTGCCCGGCCAGTCATGCGAGGCTAGCTTTTCGATTGCGGCGTCGGTAAGTTTTGTCATCGCTCGGGGCACAGAGAGATCCTTTATGAAACGCTGTGCCAGAATTTTCAGATCGTCGCCGCGCTCTCTGAGCGGAGTGAGGTGTATGGGGATGACGTAAAGCCTGTAGAAAAGATCCTCGCGGAAACGCCCGTCGGCCGCGAGCCTCTGCAGCTCTTTGTTCGTGGCGGCTATGAGACGGAAATCGACTTCAATCTCTTCCTTGCCGCCGATGCGCCTGACTTTCTTGCTTTCGATCACCTGAAGCAGCCGCGTTTGAAGCTCAAGGGGCATCTCGCCAATTTCATCAAGGAAAAGTGTGCCGCCGTTCGCCTGCTCGATGAGGCCCGACATGCGCTCAATCGCCCCCGTGAACGAACCCTTCTCATGGCCGAAGAGCTGGCTTTCTATAATAGATGCTGGAATCGCGCCGCAGTTGATCGAAATGAATGGCTTTTCGGCGCGGTGGCTCATCTGATGCAAAAGGCGAGCGGCCAGGTCCTTTCCGGTTCCGCTCTCGCCCGTTATAAGAACCGTTGCGTCGGACGGTGCCACCTTTTCGATGAGCGAAAAAATCTCGCGCATCTTTTCGCTTGCGCCGATCATGGGCCCAAGCGAGGTTTCGAGAGAGGGGCTCACGATTTCAAAGTGGCGGTCGAGCTTGTAATCGATCGTGCTCTTGCCTATCTTGAACGAGCCTTCGAGAGGAAGGCTGACGTTATCGACTCGCACGCCCTCGACGTACGTTCCATTGGTCGAGCCCAGATCCATGAGCATGATGCGGCTACCCTTGTTGATGAGTCTGCAGTGGCGCCTTGATATGAATGAATCGTTTATCTCCACGTCGCAGCTTTCAGCCTGACCGATCACCGTCTCGGTCCGCCTTAAAGTGAAATTTTCCTTTTTCTGATCAGGCGTTGTGACCGTGAGCTTTATCCTCTCCACAGATATGGATTTTTTCTCCGCATCGAAGTTTAGGATGGATGTCGGCTGCTTTGGCGCTATGACTGTTGTGCTTCTGGTATCCGCCCGCCCGGCCACAACTTCCACGGTCCATCGGCCGATGGTCAGGCTGTCGCCGACTTTGAGTGGGGACGTCTTGATCGGGCGATTATTGAGGTAAGTGCCGTTGCTTGAAAAGTCGGTGACGACGTATTTTCCGTCCTTCCACTCTATCCTCAGATGTTTTCTGGATATATCTTCGTCGGTCAACTGGACTTGATTGTCGGTGTCGCGTCCTATCGTCAGCGAGGTCTCGTCCACTTGCTGACGCAGGCACGGCTTGCCGTCGCGGGAGAACACGAGCTCAATCATGTCGCGTCGTATAAGACATATGAAGGCGAATCGTCAACAATAAATCGACAATAAATCGACGGCTCCTGCGCCGTCGATTTAACGTTGATTTATCGGACGAATCTAAATATGTGTATACACAATCAGAAAGGGGATCATATGACGCTAAAGACAGTGAAATTCACACGCGAAGACGTGCTTTCTTATCACTCTGATTATCCTCCCGGCAAAATCGCGCTCAAGATAACGAAACCCTGCACCACGCAGCGGGAGCTCTCGCTGGCTTACACGCCGGGCGTTGCCGAGCCCTGCCGCGAGATAGAGAAAAATCCTAATGACGCGCTCAAATACACGGCGAAGGGGAACCTTGTCGCCGTGATCTCGAACGGAACCGCGGTTCTGGGCCTGGGCGATATCGGCGCGCTGGCGGGCAAACCCGTGATGGAAGGGAAGGGAGTTCTCTTCAAGAGATTCGCGGACGTCGACGTGTTCGATCTCGAAATCGACGAGAAGGATCCGAAGGCGCTCATCAAAATCGTGAAGAGCATGGAGCCGACGTTCGGCGGTATAAATCTTGAGGATATCAAGGCGCCGGAATGTTTCGAAATCGAAGAGACGCTCATCCGCGAAATGAATATCCCGGTCTTCCATGACGATCAGCACGGAACGGCGATCATAACGGCCGCGGGTCTCTTGAACGCGCTTGAGATCGCGGACAAGGACATCGGCAAAATCAAGGTCGTTTTCTCGGGCGCGGGCGCGGCGGGTGTGGCATGCGCGAAATTCCTGGAAAGTTTTGGTGTGAAGCGCGAGCACATCTTTCTGTGCGACCGGCACGGTCTTGTGACTGACGACCGAAAAAACGACGAACCCTACCGCGGATATTTTGCGCAGAAATCATCTCACAAGACATTGGGCGAATGCATGAAGGACGCGGACGTTTTCGTGGGCGTCTCCGCAAAGGGACTTGTCACGCAGGAGATGGTGAAATCAATGGCGCCGAAGCCGATAATTTTTGCGATGGCCAATCCCGATCCCGAAATAACGCCTGAGGACGCATACGCCGCGCGAAAAGATATCATCATGGCGACGGGCCGTTCCGATTATCCCAATCAAGTAAACAATGTGCTTGGGTTCCCGTTCATCTTCAGGGGCGCGCTGGATACCGTCGCTACAAAGATCAACGAGGAGATGAAAAAGGCGGCGGCGAAGGCGCTTGCGTCGCTGGCGAAAGAACCCGTTCCGGAGAGCGTTGTCGCTGCATACGGCGGGGCAAGGTTTTCATTCGGCACTAACTACATCATCCCCAAACCGCTCGATCCCAGGGTTCTCTGGTGGGAGGCGCCGGCGGTTGCAGAGGCTGCGAAAAAATCCGGTGTCGCCAAAGAACCCATAAAGGACATCGATGCGTATCGTGAATCGTTGAAAAAGCGCTTAGGCATCAAAGATATATAATGATATAATTGTGATGATTTATGGTCGAAATAGCCGACAAATCTTTTGCCGACCGCCTGGCGCATCTCTTGAGTCTTTCTCCCGATGAGGGCAGGACGTTCACGTGTAAGCTGCCTCAGGGAACTTTCATCGTCACGATAAGCCCGGAGCTCACGGCGGCGGAGCGCATCAAATACGAAATGGAGTTCGCGGCTCGTTCGGTTCACATCGAGGGCTGGTTCCAAAGTTACGGGGTGGATCACCAATTCTCTTTCGACGACCGCGATGGCGACGGCTCGATCGGCACGTGGGATGACGGCGGGATATTCGATTCGGCGGAGTTTTTCGTCTGCGAGGACGCGGACGGTATGCCGCACCGCTTTTACAGACTTTTGACCGAGATCATCGAAGATTATCTTAAAAGACCTGCCTAAATTTCCATTACCATATGTATGTCAGCGGCCGGAGCGGAATGGGTGATTGCGCCCACCGAGATGAAATCTATGCCGGATGCCGCGTAGTGCTCTATGTTGGTGAGCGTGATGTTCCCGGAGACCTCAAGTTTTGCGCGCCCCTTCGTTATTTCCACGGCCTTGCGCACGTCGGCCACCGACATATTATCCAGCATGACGATGTCGACGCCGCACTCAAGGGCTTCGCTTAAGCCCTCAAGCGTTTCAACTTCCACCTCAAGAAGGACGTCCGGTTTTCTTCCCCGCTTGACGCGGTCTATCGCTTCGCGGATGGAGCCGGCAATCGCGATGTGATTATTTTTTATGAGGTAGCGGTCATAAAGCCCCATCCTGTGGTTCACGCCGTCCCCCATGGCGACCGCGTGCTTTTCAAGGGCCCTCATGCCGGGGGTCGTTTTTCGAGTGTCGAGAATTTTCACTTTCGTATCTGAAACCGTGTTTGCAAACATGGCGGTCGAGGTTGCGATACCTGAAAGGTGCTGCAGAAAATTTATCGCCGTGCGTTCGGCCGCGAGAAGCGATCTCGCGTTTCCCTTCACGATCGCAAGTACCTTTTTGGCCTCGCACGATTCGCCGTCCTCATGTTTAGCGTCCCAGCTGATTTGGGGATCGACTGTGTGAAAAACCCTCTGCGCGATATCGAGCCCTGCTATGACAAGGCGTTCCTTTGCGACGATGCGCGCCGTGACTACAAGCGATGGATCGACTATCGCATCGGACGTGATGTCTTTCTCTCCGATATCCTCGTCGAGAGCGAGCCTTACAAGCTGGTCTATGTGATCTGTCGCCATGATAACCTCAGCCGAGTTTGGTGAGCGCATCCTTGAGTGTTGAAATCTTCTCTTCAAGCTGCGAGAGCCTTTCGCGCTGCTGGCCCACAACTTCCGGACGCGCCTTTGAAACAAACGCCTCGTTTGAAAGCTTTCCTTTCACGACTTCCATCTCCGATTCCGTCCTGGAGATGTCCTTGGTGAGTCGCGCCCGCTCCGCTTCGACGTCGATCAAACCCTTCCACGGGACCATTACCTCCATCCCCTCAACGACCGCAGTGGCGACGTCTTCCGGTCTTTCTTCGCCCTGCGACACCTGAAGTTTTCCGATCGACGCGAGGTTCTCGATGTAGGCCCTGTGATCCTCGATGAGCTTTGTGTCGGCATCGGAGGAAACTTTTATCGTGGCCTCGATTTGGAGCCGCGGTTTTATGTTGTGCTCGCCCCTTATGTTCCTCACCGCATCTATTATTTTTTTCACCGTTTCGATGTGGAGGGCCTCTTCCTCATAAGGTATTTTCTTTGCGGGTTTTGGATACTCTGCAAACATGACCGTGTCGGTCTCGAACTGACGCCACAGCTCCTCGGTTATGAAGGGCATGTAGGGATGGAGAAGTTTGAGAACGGAGGTCAGCACCGAAACCAGCACTTCATTGTTTGAGCTGACCTTCGATAGCTCAAGATACCAGTCGCAGAAATCGCCCCAGACGAACTGATAGAGCGTCCTTGCCGCGCCGTCGAATTCGTACGTGTCCAGCGCCGCGTTCACGTCCCTCACCGTGTGCTCAAGGCGGTTCAATATCCATTTGTCCGCGAGATTCAATTTCGTTTCTTTTTTCTCGCCTTCGAGGTTCATCAGCACGAACCTTGTCGCGTTCCAGAGCTTGTTGCAGAAATTGCGTCCGATCTCCAGACGCTCCTGCGTGAAGAGAATGTCCTGACCCTGCGGCGCGATTAACATGAGGCCGAAGCGGACACCGTCCGCGCCGTATAAATCGATAAGATCCAGCGGATCGGGCGAGTTGCCGAGGCTCTTTGACATCTTGCGGC
>JBGSNL010000022.1:0-13411 GCA_041739675.1 bacterium | reverse complement strand
CACGAAGGGTTTGGCGATGCCCTGGCTTCGTTGCGCAGTGACGACCCGGAGTTGAGCGAGGACTTTGCGGCCTACGAAAAAGGAACTGACAGCAAGACCGAGGGCTTGAGAACCGCAAAGCACGATCTCACTCTCAAGGACGTGAGCACCGAGGAGCACGACCGTGGTCAGATCTATGCGGGTTTTTTCTGGTCGCTGAAAGAGAGGCTGCAGGGGCTGGGGCTTGAAAGCCGTCAGGCGGCGGATCTCACCCTTCAACTTCTGTTCGAGCACTCGTTTCAGTACAAGACGACAAAGCCCACGCCCGCCGATTTTGTCAGCGCGGTTATTTCAGGGGCCGAGTCGCTTGCAGCGGCTCAAAAACTGGGAGTCGATCTTGAGGCGGTCAAGTCGATAATAATGGACGAAGCGAAGAGGCGCGGGTTTCTGGACGCGGCTCCGCTGGAAGAGGAGGGCGATGTGTTCGCTACAATAATGGAAGTGGAAGAGCGCTTTGGAGGGGACGGGCTCATAAGATTTGTCCCTGACGAACAAAACTCCTCGCAACGGTTTTATCAGCAGCAGTACGCCACGAGGGAGCACGGATATGTCGATGTTATAGGCGGCGGGGCCATCGAGCAGGACGGGCCTGGCGGCTCCGTGGTATCGGCAAAAGACGTGAGAGTCATCGCCCCCGGCGAGATCGATGAGACTGTGAACGTGGATCTGGCAGGGGCGCTGGGGACGGCCCGCGCGAACGCCATGGTTTCGCTGCGCGAGGCAAATCGCAGGAAGATCGCGCTCGAACAGCTCTCGTCGAGCAAGGGGTTTATGCGGGACGAAGACTGCCGTGAACGGCTTGCTGCAGCGCAGATGGATTATCGTATCGCCGCTGCCGCGGTCGCACATTTGGGGCATTCAGGAAAAAGTGTAGCGGCACCCGAGGCGCGACTCGTTATTCTACCGGGCTCGAATGAACTCTTCTATGAGGTCAAGGCCGGCCTCGGTTTGTATTACGTCAATGCAAAAACCGGAGAGGTGAGTTTCGAGCGGCACGTCTTTGTGAACTGAAAGCAAAGTATGGATGTCATCCTGAGCCGAAGGCGAAGGATCCCATGGGATTCTTCGCCTCGCTCAGAATGACAACTCAATGATTGTTGAGACTGAACGGATGTTTCAAAAGTTCGCCAAGTTTTACGATTTTTGTTTTTCCCTTCATATTCGCCATGACGATTTCCAGGTTCGGAGCAAATTCGTAAAGCGCCTGCCGGCAGATGCCGCACGGCGGACACGGCGATTTCGTATCGGCGACGATGGCGAGTCGCCTGAATTTCTTAACGCCGTCGGAAACAGCTTTGAAGAGTGCCACGCGTTCGGCACAAACGGTAAGACCGTAGGACGAATTTTCCACGTTGCTTCCCGTGTAGATCTTGCCGTTCGCCGCCTCAAGCGCAGCTCCTACTTTGAACTTCGAGTAAGGCGCGTAAGCGTTTTTGCGCGCCTTGATGGCTTCTTTGACAAGTTTCATCTTCTACTCCTTTGCGCGCAAGCTGTCCCAATAGATGTAGCCGCACAAGATGAGCAGCATGCCGAGCCCCAGCCAGTTGCCGAACGCGCCCACGTTCGCAAAATCGGGCAAGAACTCTTTATGCAGGACCTCCTGACCAAGCCATTGCATGAAGGCGCCTACCACCCCCATCAGCGCGCCGCCGGCGATGAGACCCGACGATATCAATGTGCCTCGCGCATAGCGCTTCTCCGATAGCTTCTCGCCTTTCGTGGATTTTTTGACCGCGTGCGAAATGAGAGCGCCGACGAGCATGGGCAGCGTCAGATCAAGCGGCAGATACATACCAAGGGCAAACGCGAGAGGTGCAACCCCCACCATCTCCATCAAGAGCGCGATCATCGCGCCGATTGCGTAGAGAAACCACGGAGCGGATGCCGAGACCATGATCCCCTGAATAACCGCGGCCATTGCGTTCGCCTGCGGCGCGGGGAGCGGATTGGGATGCGTAGGAGACGGCGCAAAACCGTAAACCTGCGAGAGCATTACGATGACATATGATGTGACGATTGCCGCCACGACTGATCCCACGATGTTCGCCCATTCTATCCAGCGCGGCGTTGCGCCCAACCAATAACTGATCTTGAACTGCGTTACGAGCGAACCGGACATTGAAAGCGACGTGCAGACAACACCGCCGATTAAGAGTGCCGACACCATTCCGCCGGTGCCAACGAGCCCGGCTTTGATGAGAAGCAGGCATGCAATCACTAACGTCATCATCGTCATGCCGGAAATAGGCGTTGTGCCGATCGTCGCAATCGCCCTTGCCGAAACGCTGGTGAATAGAAACGCCAAAACGAACGTGACGACCAGCGCTATTAAGGCCAACCCCATTGGATTGGGTTGCGCCACAAGCACCGACCATCTGAAATAGATAAGAATTGAGACGAGCGATACGAGAACGAGGACGACGACGCCAAACATTCTTATATCGAGCTCGGTTCTTTCAACTTTCCTCACCTCCTGCGCATGTTTCTTGCGGCTCTCGAAGAGCTCCTTGAACCCCTTTGAAAACGCGTTGTACATGACCGGAAGGGATTTGATGATTCCGATGACGCCGGCCATGAATATTCCGCCGATGCCTATGATGCGGACGTATTTTGAAAAAATGTCGTCGGAAGTCATTGCGGCCATTTCAACATTGCCTGTCAAACCTCCGACATGGGCGAATACCGGGATGAGGACGAGCCAGGAAAGAAGCCCGCCTGCGCTCATGACGGCCGCCCATCTGAGACCCACGATGTACCCCATAGCTGTTATTGCGGCGCCGGTGTTCACCGAAAATACGGCCTTCGCTTTTGTCGTGAGCACGCCGAAAGCTCCGATCATCTCTGTCGAAAATGTCTCGCGCCATGTGCGGAGTATGATCGCCAAAAAGTCGTAGATGCCGCCTATCACCATCGTGTATGCCAAAACTCGCGCATCTTTTCCGCCCTTTTTGCCGGCCACGAGTATTTCAGTCGTTGCGGTGGCTTCGGGGAACGGGAGCTTGCCGTGCATGTCGGCTACAAAGTAACGGCGAAGAGGAATAAGAAGAACGACGCCCAAGATCGATCCCAAAAGAGGAATGAAAAATAGCTGGAAGAGATTGGTCTGCCCCTCTAGCCCCATTATATATAACGCGGGCAGTGTGAAGACGGCGCCGCCGACCACAATTCCGGAGGTTGCGCCGATGGCTATTATAATGATGTTTTCGAGAAGAGTGCTTCTTCTCCTGAAGGCGTATGAAAGACCCACCGCGATGATCGCTATCGGTATCGCCGCCTCTATGCCCGTTCCGATCTTCAAGGTCAGATACGCCATCGAGGCCGAGAAGATAACCGACATGAGGATGCCCAAGAGAAACGAACGTACCGTCACCTCCTGAACTTTTTCTTCCACTCCGACCAGCGGGACGTATTTTTCGCCTGCTCTAAGTTCGCGAAACGCGTTCTCCGGCAGACCGACGATCAACTGCTGTTTCGGGTCGTCCATTATTTCCTCCTTGCCCGCTTGCGCGCCGGCGCCTTTATGGCGCGCCCACGTTTTCTTGGCGGGTTTTTGTGTTCTTCATCCTCGTGCGCCGGCAAAAGTTTCGGCGCCTCTCCTTCAGCCGCGCCCTCAAAAGTTTTCAGTATCTGCGACATCGACTTGAGTTTTCGCTGCACGCGTCCGTGAACGGTGCCCGCCGGATAAATTCCCTTCGCATCCGGTTTGCCGATTGGTTTTCCCGTCAATAGCGAGATACCCTCATCGACATTGTCGATTGCGTAAATATGAAATTTTTTCTTTGTAACGGCATCTGTCACGCGTTTGTGCAAAACGAGATGACGCATGTTCTGGACGGGGATCATAACGCCCTGTTTGCCGGTCAAGCCTTGAGCCTTGCAAACGTCGAAGAAGCCCTCGATCTTTTCGTTCACGCCGCCGATGGGCTGGATGTCCCCCATCTGGTTGATGGAGCCGGTAACAGCAATTCCCTGATCAATAGGCAGATCGGCAAGAGACGAGAGGAGTGCATACAGCTCGGTCGAAGATGCGGAATCTCCGTCGATTCCGCCGTAGGATTGCTCAAAACATATCGACGCCGAAAGGTTGAGCGGCATGTGAGTTGCGTATTTATGTCTGAGATACCCGGAGAGGATCATGACTCCCTTATCGTGCGTGGGCCCGGAGAGCCTTGCTTCGCGCTCGATGTTGATGAGACCGGCCTTTCCAACGGAAGTTGAGGCGGTCACTCGCGACGGTTTTCCGAAAGAAGCATGTCCCAACGAATAGACAGCGAGACCGTTCACCTGCCCCACGCGCTTGCCCTTTGTATCGATTAAGATCACGCCCTCTTCGATCATGCGCTGCACACGTTCTTCAGTTAAGCGGTGGCGTTCGCGCCTCGCCTCGATCGCCTTGTCGACATGGCGGCCGGAAATGTTTTTCGATTTGTCGGCGCCGGCCCAGTAGTCCGCTTCGCGGAGCACATCCGTTATATATGAGAAGCGCGTCGAAATGCGGCCGCGGTTTTCGGATTCCTCGACGCCGTATTCGAGCATCGCGGCCAACCCGGTCTTGTCGAAGGGTTTAAGCTTTCCGCGTTCGCACACGGTTTTCAAAACGGACGCGTACTGTTTTACGCTTTCCTTTGTTATGGGCATCGTCGTGTCGAAATCTGAAAGCACCTTGAATATTTTAGGGAACTCCTCTTCCCAGTTGTAGAGAAGATCGTAGAGCCAGTTGCTGCCGATCATGATGATCTTGACGCTGAGCTTTATCGGTTCCGGCTTGATGGCAAGAGGTGCCAGCGAGAAGTAATATTCCGGTTGCTGGATGACGAGCTCTTCGGTTTTTAAAACGCGCTTCAAGTGATCCCATACGAACGGGCGCTTTAAAAGATCCAACGCGTTGACTATGAGATAGCCGCCGTCGGCCTTGAGGATCGAGCCGGCTTTGATGTGTCTGAAATCGGTGGACCACGTTCCGCCCGGGCCCATGCTGTATTCGATGGCGCCGAAGAGGTTCATATATGAAGGATTGTTCTCTTCAACTATCGGGCATTCTTTCGACACTCCCTCCTGGCTCTGATCGTATAGAAGATTGACGTCATAGACCCAGAACGGATCCTCCTGCTGCCTGCCGCCGCCGACTATTATGACCCCCTCTTCCTTTTTTTCCTTGCCTGTGAAGACCTCAAGATTTTTCAGAATGTGCGCCTTCATCCGGAAAAGATATTTTCTGACTTTTTCATCCGTGTAGCGGTTCCTTAAATCGTCCATCAGGCCGTCTAAGATCATCGAGCCCGACCGCTGCATCAACCTGTCCAGCGCATGGTGCATGTCGCGGCCCAGCGCGCGCGCCTTCTGCAGAACGCGTTTGAGCTCCTGCGAGAGTTCTTTGTGCTTTCTTGTTTTCTGGTCGCGCTCCTCCTCCGGCATCTTTCCTTCCTTCACCAGGGTGTCGAGGTAGTCGATCGAGACCGCTTCGTCGCCGACGATCGGGAATATGGAAGGCGCGACATATCCGCCCTCCTGGATTTGTATGAGGGCGAAGCCATCTTTTTTGAGCTGTTCCGCGAACTCTTCGAATAATTTTTTCTCCTGACGCTGATACCGGTCGACTATCAGGTCCTTTTCCTTGGCGACGTGCTGCGACTCCAGGGTCTTGGGAATTTCGGCGCGCATCACGCGGATGAATTCGCGCATGTCGTCCCTGAAGGTTTTTCCCTGCCCTCGCGGGAAGGTGAGAAGAACCGGCTGCGAGGCTTCGACGAAATTGTAGACGTAGCAGCGGTCGGGAGGTGCCGGACATATGGGATGGATCTGTTCGAGGACGCGCTTTATGGTGGTCATCCTGCCTGTGCCCGAAATGCCGGAGACGTAGATGTTATATCCCG
This sequence comes from bacterium, assembly GCA_041739675.1. GTDB lineage: Bacteria > UBA10199 > UBA10199 > 2-02-FULL-44-16 > DYJF01 > DYJF01. The sequence continues at coordinate 7,499 of JBGSNL010000022.1, read as the reverse complement.
GGCGGAAGAGTTTGAGCCCTATGTCCAAAGCGTTCAGGGCGCGGTCCTGGCCCACGACCATGGCGGTGGTGGGTATCTTCTCGGCCCCCTTGAAAAACTTCAGGAACTCTTCCGGGCAGCGCCAGGTAAGCTCGCTTGCGGAAAGCTTTTTCATGATCCCCCCTTTAAGTGGTCGAATAATAAATGATTTGAAGGGGTTTGCCAAGGATCAGTTCACAATTATGCTTTATTTTTTGCGCGGATTCTCCTATAAGCGGTCAATAGATCGTGGGGGTGGGAGGGCCGTATGACAGCATCAGCGCAGTTCTGCCCGCTCGATCGTTATCTTGTGGACGATCTTTCAGAGCGCGTTCTTCCCTTTTTCGGCGATTCGGATTTGGAATCGTCCGACATTTCAGAGCTCTTAACAAATCGAGTGAATAGCCGGCTTGATAAGGTGGGCGCCGATCTTCCGGACACCTATACCACGAGAAATTCGGTTTCCGGTTTTGAGGCGTATCTTTTTTCACTGCCGCGTTTTGTGGCCGAAACGCTCTCCGACGGATCGGACAACTCGCATCTCGCGGAAGGGTTATTCAACGTCTTCTTGGGCGGAGGAGATCCTTTAAGGGTCGCGCCCGCTCCGCATCAGATAATTTTCATCGCATGTCACGATGCGGACACATGCAGGATCAAGGAGATTCAACCCGAAGAGTGCGCGATAGATCAAGCGATTGTGAGTGTGCGCGTGAGCGGCATCGACGCGCCGGAGGTGGGGACATATTATGTGGGCCGTCCCGGTAAGGAGAAGCCCAACCCCTTCAGCCCTAAGCTTGTCGAGAATACGGACAAACTTCGCGGCGAATGGCTGGAGGGTGCGCGGCTGACCAAGGCAGAGACGATGCTCGTGAACAAATTCATTGCGATGCACATCGATTACACGGGCGGGATTGCGGCGCTTATAAGGAACGATCTCAACACGTGGAACGGCAGCGAAGGCGTGCCGCGAACGTTGGAGGAATCGCAGATTCAATGGATCTGGGAGGGTGAAGGGGAAAAGACGCCGCCCATACTTTGCGGTACATGGCAGCCGTTCGACATTTACGGGAGGCGGCTGGGATCTTTTTATCAGATGTATCCCTCGTTTCTGGGTATCTATTTGCGCCAGCGATTGCCGGTACTCATGGCTCAAGAAGGAAGAAGGATGCTCGAAGAGTACAAGGCGCAGGTGAGGCCGCTCGTACAGGAACTGGAGAGAATCAGGGATCCCAAAGTAGGGCAGCTCCTCCAAATGCTGGGGGAGAGTTTTCCGGATCCGGAAACAATGTTCAGCGTGGAGAAGTGCGGCGAGATTGCCGTCCAGTATGAAGCGTTCATCGTAGCCCATGGCGAGCACTATATGGCGGACGACCAGATACTGCAGATCATCACGGGCAGCGTTTACGGTTATGAAAAGTACAGGAATCAAGACGGCGATGAGTATCAGGCGGCAAACGACATCGCGAGGCAGAACGGTTTCGGCTTCTGGAGCGAACCTACATTCAGGACGCTCTATGAGATAAACGAGGGCGATTTGCGCTATCACCCGCCCCATTGTCCGGCGATGCAATCCCGTTGAAGAGTTCGAATAGAAATGTTATAAGTACTTTCCATAATATAAGGAGGAATTTATGAAAAAGTTTGTTTTATTTGCCACGATTGCTGTCGTGGGTTTTATTGCATCTTGCGGCGGTAGTGGCGGTGGAACTCCCACACCAACGCCAACTCCGACATCGGACGCCACGAAAGCGTTGACAGTTTCCTCCCGTCAAGCGTCGATGGACGCATCGTTGACGGGAATGGAAGCCGCATTCGCCACTTTCGCGCCGAAGGCCACCGTCGTAAAAGTTGCCAAGGCTATTTACGAAGGAAGCGGCACGGCGACACACACCTGCAGAAACGGCGGCACGGTCGATGCCTCGGCAACGGGCACTGGCGACTGCACGGAGACGGCCAGTGGTTATTCATGCACAAATTTGATCTTCGACGTGAATCTCACGTTTCACGACTGCGCGGCTAACGCGACAATCGGTGGCACCGAATACGCCGAAGTGCTCAATGGTCCGGGAAGTTCGCGGTTCACGGGTTCCGTGAGCGGGCCCACCGATTCTCTTCCCACCGCAGGCACGTTCACGGGTGCGCTGGCCGGAACGCTCACGGCAACGGGCACGGCTGCGGGAACGGTCAATCTTGACGATCTGGACGTGGCCGCAACTCTCGCAGAAGGGGTCGAACCGGCGGTCACGTGCACCGGAACAGCCTCTGTGACGATAGATTCCACGACACAGGTCTGCGCTATTTCGACCGATTGCTCGACTTGTACGGAATAATTGGAGGTTTATTTGATAAAGCCCGGCCTTCAAGCCGGGCTTTTTTATTTTTATGAATTCGGTGCGGCGGCCGCGCGCGGTTTTACGAAAATTAGAAGAGCGAACGAAGCGATCGCGGCCAGCGCCACCGCCCAGAAAAACGCCGCCTTCATACCGAAATATTTCCAAATGACACCGAAGAGCACGCTGGCAGGCAACGCCGCAACCCCTATCGTGGCGTTGTAGAGGCCGAACGCCGTGGCGCGTACGTTGGCGGGTACTAGATCGGTCACGAACGCGCGCTCGACACCTTCGGTGAGCCCGTAATAAACGCCGTAACCCGCGAAGATGAGCGCAATATGCAGGGGCGTTGATGCGATTGCAAAGGCCGCGTAGATGGCGGCATAGATGAACCAGCCCGCAATGATGACCGGTCTCCTTCCGATGCGGTCCGAGAGCGCGCCGCCCGGCGTCGATACGACGAATTTCACGAGATTGAATCCGGCCCATAAGACGGGGATCCACGTGGCAGGAATACCGCAGTCTACGGCGCGCAAGATCAAAAACGCGTCGGACGCGTTACCGAGCGTGAAGATGAAAAGGACGATAAGGAAGACATGGAAGCGGGAGTCCACTCCGCTCCATCTGAATCTGACGAATGCCGCCTTCACTTCCGGCGCGCGCTCTTTCACGAACATGGCAATTGAAATCGCGGAGAGAAGACCGGGGATGAGCGCGGCGAAAAAGATGAGCCTGTAGGAGAGGCTCCATTCGCGTATGAGAAGAAAAGCGATGATGGGGCCCACGACTGCGCCAGCGTTGTCCAGCGCCCTGTGAAAGCCGAACACCTTTCCGCGTGAGGATTCTTTCGCGGAATCGGCAAGAAGCGCGTCGCGCGGTGCTGTTCTTATCCCTTTTCCGACGCGGTCGGCGAAGCGGAGTGTGAGCACGTGAAGCCATGACGTTGCGGCGGCGATCATCGGACGCGCGACGGCCGCAATTGAGTATCCGGCAAGAACGATATTTTTTCTTTTTCCCAGACGATCGGATATGTAGCCGGAGATAATTTTCAATACACTTGAAGTTGTTTCAGCCACACCCTCGATGAGTCCCAGTGCGGCGGGTCCCGCGCCCAGCGTTACCGTGAGAAAGATGGGCAAAAGCGGCGCCACCATCTCGCTTGCGATGTCGTTCAAGAGACTTGCAGCCCCCAGAACAAAGGCGTTTCGCGGAATGTCTCTCAAGGGATTCTTCATAGGATTATGTTTGACTGCACCACGACAATTATCTAGGCTGCCCGCTATGTCAACAAAAGATGATGATATTGAAAAGCTTTTCGGAAAGATTGCGGAACACTTTCAGCACGCGGACGAAAAATCGCATCAGATGTTCCGCATGCTCGTCTCCGCGACCCTCAAGTTTCGCGACGAGTTGATCAAGAAGACGGGCGTTCCTCTTACGGTGGGCGAAACACAGAAAGCCCTTGATATCTTTATGGACGTCTTGAAGACGCACAAGATCCCCCCGAATCTCGACAAAAATATCCACGATCTTGTGGTTCTCTGGCTTGAGGAAGTCAAAGTCATGCTGCACAATTGATCATTCTATGAAGATATTTCTGGCAGTGGTTGTGGCGTTTGCGGCGGCGATGATCATGCTCTTCGTCGCCCCGTTTGTCGTCCCCTCCAAAAATTATAAACAAGCGATCGTCGAAGAGATAAGATATTTCGCGGACGCGGATGTGACGATCGATTCGTTCCGCTTCCAGTTTCTTCCATATCCTGCGTTCACGATATACGGGCTCACCGTTTCCACGACAAAAGTTCCGTTCAAGGGAGTTCCGATATTTCATGCCGCTGCTGTTCAGGGAGGCTTATCGCCGGGGCCCCTCTTCCGCGGAAAGATCGTAACGGATTTGACGATAAAGAACGCGACGTTTGACTACAGGGTTGCCTCCGACAATACGACAAACGTATCCCTTCTCGCACACGAGAAGAAGGACGCGAAGAAAGAGAAGAAAAGCTACGAGATCCGCTCTTTGCTCGTGAACGGCGGGATATTCCGCTATATGAAGGAAGGAGATCAAAATCCGTTTGTCGTAAGCGAGATCGAATTTGCCGCCTCCGATCTGAAGTTCGGGCAGGTATTTTCCGCTTCTGTGAGATTATCAGCGGCGGTCGAGAAAGCGGGAAAGCAGAGCATCAATCTCTCCGGGCAATTTGTGGCCGATACCGAGCAGAAAATCGTTCAGGCAAAACAGGCCGATCTTTTTTACGGCGGATCGAGATTTGGTATCGACGGATCGTACAAGTACGACGTGAAATCGTTCGACGTTCACGTTGCGACGACGGCCGTTACGCTTCAGTCGCTAGGTTTCGCGATTCCGTCTTTGGCGCAGGGGCTTCCCTTCGGCGCGGAGTTGACGGGCCCATTTGCGTTAGATGCGGCCTTCAACGGGACAAAAGAAAATCTTGCAGTGAAATGCCACATAGACGCCACTGCCCCCAAATTTCGTATCGGCTCCATCTTCAACAAGGAATCGAACCGCCCGTTCAAAATAATTTTTTCAGGGACGTATCAACCGACGCACATAACGGTGGAAGATGCAGCTTTTTCGATAGGGGAGTCCGCTTTTCATCTGACCGGCTCCGTTGTCAATCAGCCGGGTTATCCTGCCCAGCTTGCCCTTTCATCCACAGCCTTCGATGCCGGCGAGCTCAAGGGCTATTTTCCATTTTTAACGATCTTCGACGAGCTGGCCACTCCGGCCATTGCCATCAACGTATCCGGCCCGCTTACAGCGGAGACTGGAAGGACGATTGCGGGACACGTGTCGGCGGCAAGGGTTTCCGCTCTTGCCCATACGCTTTCTAACTTCGAGACCGATTTCCAGTACGCATCGGATGCGATCATATTGAATGCGCTGAAAGGTATTTTGTACGACGGCGCGCTCTCGGGAAACGGCTCCATAGATCTGAAATCTATTCCCACGTTTCACTTTGAACTTGTGGCGGACAATCTCGATACGGCTAAAATTCCAACACTGCCCGCGATCATGACCGGTATTGCGTCGCTCGTTCTGAAGGCCGACGCAAGCGGAACGGATAATGTCTCCGTAAGGGAGAGCTTTTCGTCGGAAGGAACGCTAGTGATGGGGACAGGTCAGATAGCCCCGCTGAAAGTCGGAGCGCAGATACTCACCCAACCGGTCTGGAAGGCGCTTGAATCGTACGTGACGGGAGGCCTCGATGTCGCGGCGCGCGACGGTCTTTCCGCGCTGGAGGGCGATGTCAAGGACCTGAAGGCATCGTTCAATTTCAAAGAGGGCACGCTGAACATTTCAAAGATCGAATGGTCGCATCCCCAATATCGCGCGGAAGGCAAGGGGACGATCACCCTTCCGGGCGAGGTGTCGGGAGACGGCGATATTTATATTTCAAAAGATACGACCGCCCTTCTTATAAAAGATCCGGCATCGAGAAAGGGAGTTGCGACTGCCGACGGCACCCTGGACGTTCCTTTTTCCGTTTCCGGCACGCTCATGGCGATGTCGGTGAAGCCCGACGAGGCGAAGTTTGCGGACAATTTGAAGAGAACGGCAACGCCTGCGGCCGCTGCGGCTACAACTCCTGCCGCGCCGACGACACCTGCCCCCGCAACCACTCCGACGACTCCTGCCGCGCCAACACCTGCTACGCCAGCCGCGCCCGCGGTGAAGAAGGCGAAACCCAAACCTGCCGCAGAGGCTCCCGCCCCGACAACGGAGGGGGAAGCTGCAAAACCTGCGAAGAAAAAAGTCCAAAAAGAAACGACAAAGGGAAAGATGTCGAGCGATGTGGATGAAGACACGATGAAGGTGATAATAGGGCAATGAAAAAAATCATCCTGTTTCTTTTCTGTTTTTTCTTCTTGCGGCAGGCAATAGCAGGTGACGGCCGCCTATTCTTGTACAACTATCACGCTGACGAAGTGATCGATGTAACCTACAAGACGGCCAAGGGTTATGATAAAGAGGCTCTTCAAAAGATAAATAATCTGATGCGCTCCCCCGACGGAGTTGTCTTTCCAATCCCTACCGCCCTGATCGAACTTCTTGACGACATACAGGATCATTTCGGTGCGGAGGCGGTTGAGATAATTTCAGGCTTTAGGAGCCCGGCGTATAACAGCGACCTGAAAAAAAACGGGCGGACTGTCGCATCCGAAAGTCTGCACCTTCAGGGGATTGCAGCAGACATTCATATAGATGAGATAACCGAGAAGACGCTGGGCGATTATGCAATCTCTTTGGGAAGAGGCGGCGTGGGCGTCTATCCCCCTTACAATTTTGTGCATGTCGATTTAGGGCCGGTTCGTACGTGGGGGGAGACAAGGGCAAAAGAGCGGGTGCTTGTGGGCATGGAGGCGAATCCGAATCATTTGTGGAAGGCCGTCACGGATAAGAACGAATATCGCAAGGGTGAGCCAATAAAAGTCGCAATCACAAATGTCGCCTATGAGAAGGTGCCGTTGACGATGAACGTCTGGTATGAACATTTCAGAAAGGGCAAGTGGGCGGAGCATGAGGCGATAGAAAAGAAAAAGAAAAGGCACATCGTGAATCCCGGCGGCGAGATCGGCTATGAATGGAAGCCTTCGGACGCGCCTTTTGGCAAATACCGGCTCACGATATTCACGAGCGAGGATTTCAATATCCCGCCGGTCTATTCGAATGAGTTTTATATTAAAAAGGAGTGATTCTTTTAGAATTGGTTGGCTTTCGGGGTTGTGGGGTTTGGGGTACGGCGTCGCCCCAACCTTACGGGGATTGGGGCGCACCTCGTCCCTCAGCAGCCGCGTTATCATATCCATAGATGCGGCTGCTTCCGGGACGCCCCCAAACCCCACGAACCCCTACGCCAATCAATTCTAAGAAGGATTTATGAGCAATCGGATCAAAGTAGCGCTTGTTCAACTGGATGTTGGGCCCGACAAATCGGCCAATCTCGAGAAGACGGAGCGCTTTTGCCGCGAGGCGGGGCGGTCGGGTGTTGATGTCATAGCACTTCCTGAGATGTGGAACTGGATGGGGCCGTTTGATAAGACGCGCGAGGCGGCGGAAGATGAAAAAGGGCCTTCTATAACGCTGCTCGGGAAAATCGCCAAAGAGTTCAAGTGTTACATTGTCGGTGG
>JBGSNL010000010.1:0-16865 GCA_041739675.1 bacterium | reverse complement strand
CTGGCGGACGAGTTCAGTATTTGCGATGCTGGTCCTCTGAGGCATCGTTACGGATGATGGAAGTGCGATTAATGCCTCATCGCTTTGAAGTTTCAATTCGAGATTGTGAAGCCCCGTTTCGGCGGCCGAAAGTTTTGAGCGCGCATCTTCAATTGCCGTCTGCGCCGCGGATACAACCTGCTCAAGATCCTCTCTCGCCTTTTGAGTTCTTGTCCTCGCGTCGTCCGTGGCAATCTCTTCGGAGACGTGAAGCTGTGCGGCGACCGGATCGGCGGCCAACTCGTCCAGATTTTTTTGAAGCGATTCGATCTGTTGCCTGTAACTATCGATATGCTGTGAGAAACTCGTAAAATTTGCCCATGCGAGGTTGTAAGAATCAAAGTTCTCAGTTGCCGGCGGAGAACTGAGGGCAGCACCGATGTTGGTTGTCCGGAAGTCGTCGATATTCGAAGCAGCGCCGGTAACCGTACTTTCAAGCGCTGAAATTCTGTCTTTCAGTTTGTCCGCCTGTGATACGGTTTGCATCGCATCCGAATTGATGGCTGTCTGTTTTTCCTCGTCGCCTATCTCTTCAAGGCGGAGATCTAAAAGCTCCTCTTCTTCTCTCAGTTTTGCCTCGAGAGCTCCAATAGTATCTGGAACGACATCGAGTATCTCCGTGAAGTGGTCCTCCTTGCCGACAATCGGTGCCAAAGTTTTGAATTCGTCCCACTCACTGTCTACGGAGCCTTTGAACTGTCTGGTGAGCCCGCTTGCCGTTCTCAATCCCTCTTCAATTTTCGCCCTTGCCCTGGCAATTGTGCCGCGATCCATGCCATCGGCAAAAATTGCAGCCGAATATTGGAACGTGAATCTTTCAACGTCTCCGATGAAATTCTGAAGCGTTCCTTCGGCCAGGGCGATCGCATGTTCCCGTCTTTCATTTTCAACGGCCGCGGCATGCATTCTTGCATCGAACCTGTTGTAGGCGCGGCCCATTCTATCCATGAGACGCGCATACGGTTCGGGGGTGCCCAAGATCTCAGACAGAAGCGTTACCTGCAGATCGAGTCTCTGAAGATCTTCCGCGTTTGAAAATCCGAGCGTAGTTAAAACCGACCTTTCAAGAGCAGTATATGCACCAGCGTAGTCGAAGCCCTCGAAAGTTTCAGCTGCATCGTCGATTGCAGCGACGGCCAGTTCCCGAAGCTCCTTTACGCGCGGGTATAGGTCTTTCAGATAAAGACCCACCATCATGCGGTAGAAGGGGATTGCCTGGGCCTTGACGGAAGGGTACGGATCGAAACTGTGTCCGATCTGCGAGGCGATGATCGAATCCACGTCGACATTTATTTGCGGGGGAGATGCGAGGCGCTGCTTCACGTATTCAAGCGCTATGGATGCAATATCTTCCGCCGAAACAAGCGGTGAATTGTATTGCTCGTTTTCCTTTTTTTGAAGGAATTGTGTGACATCGCCGGCGGTGATAACATGCTCAAAGGCGCTGCGGTACGCGCGGCTTCTTGGAAGCCATTCGGTCATAAATTCTATATGGTCGTCCAAATCCAGTTCGGCAACGCCCGCATTTCTCAAGTTGTCTTCAATTGCGTCGGCTGAAAGCCCGTTGTCTTTTAGGATGTTGTAGGTGACGAGCAGCGCCGTGCGGTCAAGCTGGGCGCCTGTCCTTGCTTCCCAGCTGCTTACAAAGGCGTTGAATCGTTTATCGAGAAGTCCGCCGGTGGGAAGTGGATAATTTTCCACGGCTATCTCTCCCAGCGACTGGGTTCTGCCGCGGTTGAAATCTTCAATTGCTTTTTTCACGCCCCGCATGATGAAGCCGCGGCGGAGGCCCGCATTCGGATGCTCCGCTATCTGACGGTCGACAACTTCAACGAGCAGCGCTTCGTTGATTTCAATCTGTGCGCCGAGCACCCTTGCTCCGGGGAAAAGTTCGAGATAATCGCGGAACGCCCATTCGATCGCTTTGAGATCGGGCCCTGTTTCTTCCGGAGTCAGAGGATGGATCTCCGCCGGGTCGGTGCGCACACCGATGGCTTTGAAAAATCCGATCATGCGTTCGCGCGCCGCCGACGCATCTTGCGGGTTGTCGTATAATTTTGAAATCTCAGATTCCAATCTTCCTTCGTTGTAGACAAACAGGGGATGTCTCACCGAAACGAAGTAGGATTCGGCAATCGCTGTGTCTATCTCCAACGTATCCGGGGAATAGCCCTGCGACTGGTAATACTCTGCCATCTTTGTCTGCCATGGCATTGCGCTGTAGAGATAATAACGGGATGTAGGCTGGGTGCCTGTGGTTCGAAGCCTCAAAAAAGAATAAAGCGACGTTTCGACCGCATCTTCTCCGCCCGTTTTTTTATTTAGCGCCACCAGGGCATCTGCCGCTTTTGAAAGAAGTCCTGCGTCGATTCCAAGATTAAGCCCCGTAACCGCGCTCAAAATCGATTGCGCGGAGTCCAGGATGCTTCTATCTGCGGCGCCGCTTGCAACCATACGGTTCGTGATCACTCTAAGCTTGAAAGCAGTTTCAAGTTCACCTTCCGGCCAGTCCTCTCGATTGGCCGTCTCGATTAAATCGTCCGTGAAAACGGTCACGCGGCCGTGGGCCAAAGAGTTGATGGGTATGCCGTTTATCTTTGGAACTATCTCAAAGGCGGCCGTTATGTTTCCCTGCTGCACCGTACCGCGGATGTGTGTGTAGAAGAGCTTCTGTCCGAAGAAGAGATTGAACCTGCGGTAAAATTCCTTTACCTCGTTCAAATATTCAAGTGTTCTCACTTCAGCAGGGGCATTGCGGTCCTGAATGTTGGCTTTATGAATTTCATGTTGGACAGTAAATTCGCCCAATCTCTGCTCGAACTGCCGCATCTGCGCTTCATCTGTTTCGATCACAGATGAGAGCAATTTCATCGCAGTGAGCCGTCTTTCAAGGATGTCGAACATGCGGTCCATTCGCCCGCTAGCGATATCGGAGAAGGGCCATCTCTGTGTGCTGAAGCGGGCGGTTCCGGCGAACGAAAGATAATCGGTCAACTCGTTTTCAGGAACAATACGAATTGCGTATGCGGTTCTCACAAGCGGATTCGGCGTGGTGAGGAGTCTTCCGGCTTCGTCGCGGATCGGAACCGTGTTTTTAAATATCGAAAGAAGTCTCAAGACCACGAGAAAGTCGAATATTTGCCGGCGATGGGCATCGTCTCCTTCGGCCTTCTGCGATATCAGTGTTGCGTATCTATCGAGCGTTTCAAAGCGCGGGCGCTCCACTTCACCCCTTATGTGGCCGCCCTTTGTCGCTTCGGCCATCTCCGGGACCAGCCTTGCGCGCTGCGCCGCCTGAGCGAAACTTGAGTAGCTGTATTCGTCGAACGATATCCCCTCCATGAACTTCGGAACGCGGATTACGATCTCGTTTCCGCTGGAGCGTTCGATCATCGATGCGATTTGCGGATAAATCGACGCAAAATATTCGATGATGTCGACTCTGGCGCCGTTTTCTCTCGCTTGGTTGTCCAGCCACGTGAAAACCGCGAGGACCTGATCCAGATCGGCGGGTTCGACAAATTCGTTATTTTCGCGCGGCGTGCCCCATCTTTTGGCGGTGCCCAGTCTGATGCCGGTTTTTTCAAAAAAGTTCTGAACAAGTTCGCGTCTTTCAGCTGGAGAAACACCGATGCCAAGACCTAACGCATCGAGATTGTCGTCTATGAATGTGCGAAGGGTGTCGCCGCCCCGTCTTTGAACGAACGGCACATACAGATCAAGCGCCGGGGCGGTATCCGAAAATCTGGCGGCGGATGCCAATGCGGACGGCGCGCTTGCCCCTGTGATTCGCCCGAGCAGCTCCGTCTGGGTTTCGTCAAGCGCTATAAATGAATTGCCCTCGACCAAAAGGGCGTCGCGGATTTGCCTGAGGTTCGAAAGTTCATTGCCCGTGGGGTTCGTGCGGGCCACGTATTCTTCCACCGCCCTGGCCGCGTCCTGGCGTCTTTGTGAATCCGACGATAAATTAGCTATAAGGTCTGTTGCCATAGTTTTTGCGTAGTTTTCGCTTATTTCAAAAAAAGGTTGCGTACTTTCTTGAGGGAGCGCCTTTTAACGGTATTACGGGCTGAAAGTCAAGGTTTGTGCGGGGCGGAGGGCGACAGGTAGCGCAGGTCTTTGGTAGACCCTTTGCCCGCTTCTTATGGTGTTAATAGCCGGATTTTGCCTTCTTAAGTGTCTATAATTAAAGGTGTTTTCCGCTGCTCTCACTATCTGTCTCGATGCAAAAGCCCCGCCTGTCGTTTCGTCCGGAATTAATAGCCCGCTGACAGTCGATTCTGCAGGTCTTGCCAATCCAGTGGGGCCGCCTGAAAGCCCGCCTTCCATTTCACCGCCGCTCTCGGGGGCATTTTGCGGAGCCGGGCCGCCACGGCCGCCGCCGCGTCTTTTCAATGTCACGACCTCTGCAATACCCCAGAGGCGGTCGTAATTTCTGAACCAGTAGCTGTGGAAATTTCCGCCCTCCTGTTTTGCCTCGTCAATAAAACGCTTCGCCTTGTCAAACCATTCATCGGTGTTTATATTGACGTTGGCATAATCGCCCTTTGTCATCATGATGACCGCCGCGAATATCTGGTTCAAGAAAACGGACAATCCGTCGTCGCCGATCGTGTTCAAGTAGTATTGAGCTATCTTGAATATCCCTCCACTGAATGTGTTGATAAATTTTGTATAAAGATCGTTTTCCTGCTCGTCATGATGGATATAGAGATCGATAATCGTTTCCATGCTCTTGCGGTATTGATCGCCTTGCCGATCTTCTATTATGTTGTCCAGCATGCCGATAATTCCCATCAAAAACTCATGAGGTATTGCGACGATGCGGTCGGGTTGGGCGTAAATGCGGAGGTCCGGAATATAAACGGTCTCTTCGGGAAGATAGTCGGGCTTATCTGCCCAGCCGTTCCCGTCCAGCGCTGCCGATAAAAGGTCTGCGTCGAAGACGAAGGGTCTGGCATTCTCATGGAATATCAACTTACCGCTCTCCGGGTTGAACTGCATCTGAAGCCAGTCGGTCCGGTCCATGACAATGCCGGCCGATTTCAGCATCAGACCCAGTTTCACAAAATTCTCGCGGAGCTTCTGGGCATTTTCCCTTGTGATGGCGGGATTCGGACCGAGATCTATTTCCCCGTCGGGGGTCTCTCCCGTTTTCACGAAAAAGGGCAGCAACCCTTCGCTATTTGGAGCCTGGCTACTGAATCCGATGAGTTTCGCCGCGGGAGATACCGGAAGCTGGTCCGTTTTCAAGAAGTGAATGTCATCATAGAATATTAAACTTCTTCTCCCCAGAAAATATCCCTTATCTCCCAGGTAGATGCGGGTCAGAAGTGCCGCGTCAAAGATGTATGTATCTGTTACATCGGCAAGGAGCTTTTCGCCCGTAAGAAGAACGGTCCAGTATCTTTCATCCAGCGAAAAAGTCAGGAACGGAGCGCTCCATGCTATATCGGAGAGTTGGTCGAAATCGAGAGCGACTGGTTGTTGAGATACGAATACAAGCGGGTTTTGCTGCGTAGTTGCCTCTCCGGAAATATCCATGGCGGTGAGTTTCAGATGTTCCACGCGCGGCCCGCTTTGGAAAAAAGGATGGTATGTCACGCGGGCCTGGGACGCCACGGTGGCGCTGTATCGCCTGTTCAACTCGTCCAGCGCTTTTTTTGCCGTCTCATTGTCCAGTTGACCCACGATCCTTGAGATATCCCCCCACGTCTGGGCTTCATTTGCATCGAAGGGTTCTCCGCTGCGGAGCTTTTCTTCCAGATCGTCTACGTAGAGAAATATTATGCCGTTTGAGGCACCCAGCAGGCGCACATAACCAAACAAAGTATTTATCGGATCGGTAAATTGCGGACTCATATTTTAATATTTTCTTTCTTCAGTTCAGTATGGGGATGGTGCCCCTGACAGCGGGCGCGAAGACCCTCATCGCACTCCAGACGGCGAGATTGTGATGGTAGGGGATGCGGCGGCCGGCTACGTCAGTCTGCTGATGTGCCGCCACACGCATGTGTGTTGTGGAAAGCGCACCCGGGAAGCGCATGGTCCCGCCCCCCGACACTTCATTGGTTTCAAAAGTTCCCGTGACCGTGGACCCCTTCGCCTGGCCGGCCTTCGGCGGGCTGTTCACGCCCACGTCAGGATTTATAATACCGTCAGGCGGCGGGTTCGAAGGGCTGCTTCCGCCGCCGTTTTCGATTTTCCCCTCTTCGTTCATCGTCATTATGCGCTCTCTGTTTTTCGCCCAGAATTTATCCACATTGGCCTCTCCGGAGATGATTGCTTCCTCGATAAGAGAGGCTGCTGCGCTGATCCACTTTTCGTGTTTCACGCGCATCACGATCTCTTTCATGACAAAGCTGAAAAAGTTGAGCATCCCATTTGTGCCCAAAGCATCAATATAATTTTTCGCGATTACCCGGATCGTTCTGAGTTTTTGAAAGTCCGTGACGCTTTCGCGGAGGACCGGATCGTCTTTGAACTCGGCCAGAAGCCTGAAATTGTCGACGATCCTCTGAACGTGGCCTTCAATATCGGTGCCCAACTCGACTCCGCCCTTGTCGGCCAGTAGCTGGACTATCGTTGCTAACTGCGCGTCCCCTTTTATGAGATTGCGAAACCTTCCCACAACGACAAGGTTCGGAAAGTGCGGCCAGGAATCTCTTTCGTAAACCGATCTCAAAAAAGCCTCAGGGTTCGCCAAAGCCTTTTCAAGAAGGTCGGTGTTGACCAGCACAGGAAGGTCCCCGTCTGAAAGAAAGACTTCACCCGTGCGGCGGTTTATGACGACCTCGTTCCACGACGTCATGGCAATCCCCGCCTCTTTGAGGGTGTAGTAGATACGTTCGAGATTTCTGAGGGCTGTTCGGGCGATCTCCGGCGTTATCTCTTCGTTTAAAATACCTTTCATCTTAAACGATGGTGGCACGTCCATGAGCTCAATCCATTCCTCCGGGGGAAGTCTTCTGGCGCCGAATCCAAAAAATGACGTTTCGGACGGAGTGCTTGCCTGAGGGATATCGAACAGGTGAACATCCTGCGAGAGGACGGCCTTTGTACCGATGAGCTTCAACTCCTCCAGCGCAGAACGCAGAATAAGCGCAGTGTCCGCAGAGGAATCCAATCCGAATCGCTCATCGTACCGGTATTCCGGCGGAATAGTAAGAGCGATGGGGGGGGTATTTTCGAAAATATCCATGGCGTTAATCTTGGAGCCGGAATCGCGGAACACGGTCCAGGCAAAATCTCTCTGCTGAATAGTTGCCGTTCCTTCGCCGCCTCCCAGCGCGCTGACGTTTCCCATGTCAACGTGGGCGGCAGCGCTTGTAACATTGATCGGGCGCACCGCAGCCATCGCCTTGCCTCTCACGTCAACGGCGATGAGCGCGATCCTGTGGACGGATGAATCGTCCTGATACCACCTGAGCATCGACGGAACTGTGGAGGTGAAAGGACCTATAAGTTCAAGAAATTCATCGCGCAGATGTGCCGCGCGGTTTTGCACTTCGAAGTTGTCGCCTTCCTGTGCGGCATTTATTGTTCGTATGACGGTTCGCCAAGTGTCCTCTTCATGCTCGCTTAGAGGCTCGTTATTCGCCATCGCTTCTTCGACTTCGTTCAGGGCGGCAAAAGAGAAAGGAGTGTGAAGATAAGTCAGGAAGTCGCGGACGCGATCAAAGGCTTCATGAACTGCCAGGTCACGTTTTTCAGGCGCCATTTTGACCTCAATATCAACTATACCGGTTAGGACTGCTCGCGCAACGTTAATCTGTACGCCTTCTGCCCCTTTTTCGGTCCCTCCAATAAAAAGTTGCGTCTTTTTTTCAGTCAGAGATTGACAATTTGGAGGCAAGGGGTAAATTGCCCACATGGCTGAAATCATTCCGATACTTTCCGAGAGGAAATTCACGGAAGGGGAGGCCGAAAACCTGCTCCCGACCGTCAAAAGGATAACGGCGGAGGCTGCCAGACAGGCCCAAAAAATCGAAGAGCAACTTCGCTTCATCCCCCGCGAAGAGCCTATTTTCGGCAGGCTGGCGACGGAGCTTGATCTCATAATAAAACGCTGGGCCGTAAAGCTTAAAAAACTGGGTTTAAGACCCACGGGTCTTTGGATAGTGGATTTTGACGCCGGGGAGGGGTGGTTCACATGGCGCCTTGGCGACGAACACGTGAGCTATTTCTGCGCCCCCTCCGGAGACCTCACTTCGGGCAGCGTCGAAAAGGAACTAGGCAAGTAGTTTCCATGTCCAATCTTTTTATCAAACAGATAGCGATCGGCCCCATGATGAATTACGCCTACCTTGTAGGTTCAAAGGAGGGCGACGGCGTGGCTGCAATTGACACAGCATGGAGCGCCGACCAGATAATAGATGAGGCGAAAAAGGGCGGCAAAAAGATCGTGGCTATTCTTCTGACCCACACTCATTTCGATCATTGCAACGCGGTGGAGGACCTTGCGCGGAAAATCTCCGTGCCCGTTTATGTGCATGAGGCGGAAGCGGGGGAGATTCCCGGCGATCTTGACGTGCGAAAAACAAAGAACGACGAGACGATCGAAATCGCGGGCGTTAAAATACGCTGCATCCACACGCCGGGCCACACGCCGGGGTCGCAGTCCTTTTTGATAGGCGATGCGTTGTTCACCGGCGACACCCTTTTTGTAGATGGATGCGGACGCGTCGATCTTCCGGGGTCAGATCCTCGGGAGATGGTGGTTTCGCTCTCGGGTCTCGCAAAACTGCCGGATAAGACCACGGTATATCCGGGCCACGATTACGGATCCAAACCGACGTCCACGATAGGCGATCAGAAAAAAAGCAATCCATATCTGGCGGCGCCCACGGAGGACATTTTATTATAATGAAGCGGAATTTTTTAAAAGAGCTCACTGAAAACGGCATCCTTGCCGACGGCGCCATCGGAACGGAGCTTTACGGCCGCGGAATATTCATCAACCGCAGCTATGACGAGCTCAATTTATCCAATCCGCAGTTGGTCCGCGAGATACATAAAACGTATCTGGATGCGGGTGCGGGGCTTCTGGAAACGAACACCTTCACGGCCAACCGTCCGGCTCTTGCGGCCTTCGGACTTGAAGACAAGGTTGTCGCGATCAACAAGGCGGGCGCGGAGATTGCGCACGAGGTTGCGGGGGATAAGGCGTTCGTGGGGGGTGCGGTCGGTCCGGTTAGTTGGGCCGTGAAATCCGCAGATCTTCTGGGGCCTGATGAGTTGCAGAAAATTTTTGAAGAGCAGATTACCGCGCTCGCATCCGGCGGGTGCGACGTAATCATTCTTGAGACCTTTTTGCATCTTGAAGAGCTTCACACAGCATACAAGGCGGTGCGCGCCGCGTGCGATCTGCCGGTTGTGGCGCAGGTTTCGCTGAAATACATGGGCGAGGAGGAGTTCGCGGGGTTGGACCCCGCGGAGGCCGCGCGCACGATTGATTCGTGGGGCGCCGATGTGGTCGGCGTCAACTGTTCGGACGGACCGCAGGGCGTTTTTGAAGCGATAAAAAAGATGGCGCCCGCGACGTCAAAGCCTTTGTCGGCAATGCCCAACGCCGGTCTGCCGCAGATGGTGCAGGGGCGCCTGATATATCTGGCGTCGCCCGAATATTTTGCGGAGTACGCGAGAAGATACGCGCAGATGGGTGTCGCCCTCATCGGCGGTTGCTGCGGAACGACACCAGCTCATATCCGCGAGGCGAAAAAATATCTGAAGGCCATAAAGCCCGCACGGCACGGCGGGGCCGCTAAAGCGGAGGTTGCTGCGGCGCCCGGGATCAGAGTTGTTCCCACTGCTGAGAAAAGTCTCTTCGGCGCTGCAATCGGAAAAAAATTTACGGTCAGCGTGGAAGTTGACCCGCCACTCGGCATCAATCCTCAGAGCGCAATCGACGGCGCAAAACTTTTAAAGGACATGGGCGTCGATGCGGTCAATATCGCCGACGGGCCCCGCGCGGTCGCGCGCATGAGCCCCATGGCCCTTGGCGTTCTAATCAAGGAACAGGTGGGGATCGAGCCGATCATCCATTACTGCTGCCGCGACAGAAATCTTTTGGGAATTCAGATGGACTTGATCGGCGCGGCGGCGCTTGGCCTCAATAATGTTCTTCTGATCACGGGCGATCCGCCAAAAATGGGGAATTATCCCGAGGCCACTGCAGTTTTCGATATCGATTCGATAGGCCTTATAAAATTCGTCTCCTATCTCAATCGCGGGCTGGATTTTGCCGAACGTCCGCTGAAGGAAGCGACAAAGCTTTTGATCGGCTGCGGCGTCAATCCGGGTGCGGTCGATCTGGATCTTGAGGTGAATCGTTTCAGGAAAAAAGTGGAGGCGGGCGCGGAGTTCGTTTTCTCACAGCCCGTATTTGATATAAAACTTCTGGAAAAATTCTTCGATCGAACCAAAGATATCGCCCGCATTCCGTTTCTTGTCGGCATCCTTCCGCTTGCGTCGATCAGAAACGCGGAATTTCTGCACAACGAAGTTCCCGGGATGCAGATCCCCAAAAAGATCCTAGAACGGATGGAAAAGGCCGCCACAAAAGAGGCGCAGCAGGAAGTGGGATTATCGGTTGCAAAAGAATCGCTTGCCGCGGCCAAAGGGCTAAAACAGGTCACCGGCGCCTATATCTTCCCGCCGTTCGGAAACTACAAGATAGTTTCGAAGATACTCGAAGTCATCCGCTAATCTAATTCAAATTCGGAAAGTGATTCGAGAACCCACTCGGCTTCATTTAACGCATCGGGTGGGTATGAATTGCTGATCGCTAGGCACTTGATCCCCGCGGCATGCGCGGCGGAGATTCCTTTCGGCGAATCTTCAATTGCAAGGCAATCATCGACTGTCAAATTGTGCGAAGGCGCGCGCTCCTGAAGGCGTTTCAATACGAGACTATACCCTTCAGGGTCGGGCTTTCCTTTTGAGACGTCTTCCTGCGTGACGATGGGGTCGAAGAGTTCCGCCCACTCCAGTTTTTTCAAAACGAAATTCACCTCACTTTTATTCGCGCCGCTGCAAATAGCAAAGAAACACTTTTTTTGCAGCAGTTCGATAAAATCTTCGACGCCGTCAAGAAGCGGGATTCTCTTGCTTAAAAGTGCGAGGCTCTTTTCGAGTTTTTTGCCGATGAGAATATTTTTTTCTTCCGCGGGAAATGGTCTGTTGTGTATCCGGCCCACCGCATCGAGAAAATCGCGGTCGTTCAAGCCCAGATAATGCGTATCGTATTCCTCTTTCCCGAACGAGATGCCCATTGGGCGGAAGACTTCAAGCCACGCCTGCATATGCACCGGCTCGGTGTCAGTGATGATCCCGTCGAAATCGAAGATGATCGCTTTGAAGGGCATGTTACCTTTTAAGAGACAGATAATGATCGACGCCCATGCCGGTGAGTATTCCCTGCGCCACCGAAATGGCCGGCAACTGCGGTTTGGCGCACAGAATGTCGCCGCACGCGAAGACGCCGGGTGCCGACGTTTCAAACTGTTCGTTCACCATGACCGAGCCGTTTTGCGCGGTCTGCAGCGCGTTCTTGATGAACTGGTTCATCGGCTGATATTCGTGCATGTAAGTGAAGACGGTCGAGACCTGAATCTCTTTTTCCTGTCCGCCGGTGAAAACCGTGATCGACGTCACCCTGTCGCCCCCGTTTATCGTTTTGAGGCTCGTGCTGAAATGGAGCTCTATCTTTTTGTCATGCTGAATGAGTCCGAATATTTTGTTATCCGCATCCAGACGGTTGGACGGGATGACAAAATGGATCTTCTGCGCAAATTTTGTGAGGAAGAGGGCCTCGTCGGCCGCGAGTTTCGATTTGCCGATGATTGCTATCTCGGAGCCGGCGTTGCATGGCCCGTCGATTTTTGCGTCATGAAGAACTCCGCGCCCCATAAATTCTTTTTCGCCGGGAAGATACCCGGTGCGGGCCGCCGCGCCGGTTGCGAGAACGATGGTCTGCGCTTCAAGCGTCTCGCCACCGATCGTCACTTTGCGCGGCTCTGCTTCAAAATTGATTTCCGTGGCTTCTGCGATGCGCGTTTTCGCGCCTGCGTTCTCGGCCTGCCTTCTCAAGCGCTCTACGATTTCCGCGCCGACAGCTCCGTCGGGAAAGCCGGGAAACTGGCAGACATTGCCAAGGCCCCCAAGGTAGCCGTCCTGAATATTTTTATCGACCAGCAGCGTGTTCCAGCCGTGGCCTGCCGTAAAGGCCGCAGCGCTTGCACCCGAGGCCCCGCCGCCTATCACTATGACATCATATAATTCGCTCACTTTAAACCTCCGCTAAAACAGACTTTGTTGTTTCACTTCCTCTTTTTCATCCGGATGGGCTATCTTCCAGTGAACAGGGGCGCGTCCCTTCGTTGTTCCGAACTTCGGCGTGTAGAAGAGCTCGCCGTGCTTTGCGCCGTATTCGTAAATCTCTTTAGTTATCTTGACGTCTTCAAGACAGTATTTTTTCAGTTTTTCAATCTCGCCGTTTTTCCAATATTTTATCGCGTCCAATCCCGAACCTGTTTTTGCGCGGCCGAGAGTTGCCTGCGCAACACTATCAAGGCTCACGCGATGGCCAAGGATATTTGTGAGCTCTTCCATGATGTCAAGCTGGGGCAGAATCTTGAGATCGAAGTGCATATAGCGTTGCAATATGGGTGTGTCGAAGCGCCTGCTGTTGAACCCCACAAGCAGCGGTTTTTTCTGCAGGATTTTTTCAAATTCAGGAAGTTCTGTTTCATCGTAAATCTTGTACTCGTTCGAAGAATAGAGATATGCGCCCAGCACGCTTATCTCCAGCGCCGCCGTATTGCCCCGCCCGCCCACGTCGTCGAAGGCGTTCTTCGTCTCGATGTCATAGACAACGATATTCCTCGACATGGCGGTAGCCCTATCATAAAAACAGGGAAAGGCAAGCGGTCATGAAACGTGCAAGATATCCAATTGTTTTTGCCCTGCTGGGTTTTGCGGCGATTGTGGGGCAGATTGTTCTGCAGCGGCGGTTCATGGTCGTCTTCGGCGGAAACGAGCTCACGATCGGCGCCGTCTTTGCGGGCTGGATGCTCTGGGCGGGGCTGGGAAATTTCGTCGCCGGAAAATTTGCAGACAGAATAGAAAATGTCCCGCGCGCACTGACCCTCGTTTTTCTGGCCATCGCGGTGATTTTGCCGCTGACCGTTATTGCATCTTCACTGACCAAGGCGGCCCTTGGCATTCCTCCCTCCCAGATGATGGGCCCGCCCATGATTCTCCTCTCGACCTTCCTCTTATTATTGCCGCTATGCTTTGCGATCGGGGCGGCGCTTGTGATCGCCGCGAAGATTCCGGCGACGGGAACATCTTACGACATAGGGATCGTCTATATATTCGATTCCATCGGTAGCGCGGCGGGCGGACTTCTGTTTTCGTGGTTCGCAATCTGCTACCTGACGCCGCTTCAGGGGTCTTTTTTCATCTCAGCGTTGTTGCTTGCCGGCGCGGGCCTGCTTTTGTTCAAAGAGGCCCCCGCAAAATTATTTGCAATGTTTGTCGTCGTGATCTTCACGATTCTTTTTTTCACATCGGCGCGAATAGATTCGAAGGTGAGCGAGGTTCAATGGAGGGGATTCAATCCAATTGCGAATTTCGATTCACGTTTTGGAAATATAACGGTGACTGAAAACAGGGGGGAGAAGACTCTCTTTTTTGACGGGGAGCCGCAGTTCACCACACCTCTCTCCGATACATATGAAACGGCCGCTTTGCTGCCTCTGCTAATGACAAAAAATCCCAGGCGCGTGCTTTTGATCGGCGGCGGACTTTCGGGAATGATAAACCAGTGGCGCGACGTGCCTCTTGATTCAATTACATATGTGCAGATCGATCCCGACGTAACGGCCGCGGAAAAAACAATCATGGTGCCCAAAGGGATGGCTGAAGATCCGCGGCTCGACATTCAGTTCGTGGACGGGAGGAATTTTCTGCGGACCGCGGCCGGAAAATACGACATCATTATCCTTCAATCGGGCGACCCGGCAACAGCAGCGACAAACAGGTACTACACAAGGGAGTTCTTCGAAGACGCGAAAAGCGCCCTCGCGCCGGGCGGCGTCATCTTCTTCGGCATCTTCGAGCCCACGAATTACATAAGCGGCGAGGCGCAGGATCTCTTAAGTTCCGTCTATGCGACGCTGAAAGGCGTTTTCGATCACATCGTCGTGCTGCCGCTCGATGAATATTATTTTGCAGCGTCGGAAGAGAAGGGGGCGCTCACCGGCGATGTAGAAGAATTGGGCTCGCGCCTCAAAGCCTCCGGGATGCGCGCGCCCACACTTTTGTCACAGGTGCTCTACGGAATTTTTCCGGAACGCGTATCTCAAACGCGAAAATTGATTGAAGAAAGTGCCGCAAGGGCCTCCATCAACACCGACCGCCGTCCCATAGCGTATTATGCCGGGCTCGTCTTGTGGGCATCGAAGGCCGGCGAGAACGCCGCCAAATTTTTGGAGTCGCTGCAAAAAATCAGGATTTGGCACATTGTTGCCATTCTGATCGCGGCCGGGATCGCCACATTGCTCTTCTCAAAGGGGCGCAAAGTGGAATTGGTCTCTGCATGGACGCTTGCCGCCGTTGGATTTTCCAGCATCGTCTATGAAGTCGTGCTGCTCATCTGGTATCAGGTAAAAGTGGGGCTCCTGTTCTACCGCCTTGGCATTATAATCACGGCGTTCATGGTGGGTTTGGGCCTCGGCGCGTACGCGGCGATTGGGATTCTGAAAAGGTTTGAGCCGCGTCCTTTTGTCATTTTTCTCATGCTCGTCGCGTTTGCCGTTTATATGCCGCTTTTGTTTTTTGTATGCCGTGCTGGTTTTCCGCTGGCAAATTTCATATGCGGCGCGTTTGCCGGCCTCATCTATCAGATGGCCGCAGACCGTCTTGTTAAGGAAAAAAAGCTGATCGGAAAATCCGCCGGCCTGATAAATTTCGCCGACTACCTGGGCGCCGCAATCGGTTCCATTCTGGCCGCAATCATCATGATCCCGATTTTCGGTTTAATGTCCACTCTGCTTGTCGCAGCGGCCGTTCTGATCATTGCCGCTCTCATAAATGCTATCCTATATACCTATTGTCATCGTTTTTAATCCCTGCTAGGAACGGGCAAACGGGGATTATGTCCATCAACGCGATATCAATACTGATTTTATTCGCCCTGGCCGCCGCGACGGCGTTGGGGATCGTCCTTATTTCCGCGCTTTTTGGGCGAGGCCGAAAAAGCGAAGAAAAGCTGCTTCCTTATGAGTGCGGGCTCGATCCCGTTGGCAGCTCACGCCAGCGTTTTTCGGTGAAATTCTTTCTCGTTGCGATTCTTTTCATCGTCTTCGACGTCGAAGTCGTTTTTCTATATCCATGGGCGATCGTGTTTCGCGATTTCAAGGCGGCGGGAGAGGGCCCGATGGCCTTTGCCGTCGCCGCGGTTTTTCTGGGGATTCTGGTTCTGGGCCTGATCTACGCCTGGGGCAGAGGCGCACTTGAGTGGGAAGACTAATGGGGCCGGGGAGCTTTATCACAACCAGGGTGAAAGACGTGCTCAATTGGGCGCGGAAGTATTCGCTTTGGCCGATGCCCTTCGGCACCGCGTGCTGCGCAATTGAATTCATGGGCGCGGTATCGTCGCGCTACGACATCTCGCGTTTCGGCGCGGAGCTTGTGCGCTTCTCGCCAAGGCAATCAGATCTTTTGCTTGTGATGGGTACGGTCTCATACAAGCAAGCGCCGATACTCAAACGCATCTATGAGCAGATGGGCGATCCCAAGTGGGTGGTCGCCTACGGCGCATGCGCAACGTGCGGTGGTTTTTACGACAATTATCACACGATCCAGGGGATAGACGAGATCATCCCCGTCGATGTTTATATTCCGGGATGTCCACCGAGGCCCGAGCAGCTCTTCGATGCGATCGTCAAGATCCAGAACGTGCTGCTGGGAAGGGAGGAAAAATGAAGAGAACCATCGCGTGTCTTTCGTTGTTCGCGTGCCTTGTCTGCGCTACGGCATTTGCGTCTGAGTATGATAACGCAAAAAGCATGATCATGTCCGGACAGGTGGAGGCCGGCGCGCAGACGCTGGCAAGGCTCGTGCAGACCAATCCATCTCCTGAAGCTCTTCTCCTTCTTGGAAAATCGCTGGAGCGTCTGCAGGATGTTTTCAGCGAGCGCATTGAAAAGATGTGTTACTGGGGAAAAACCGGCGGAACCTCCGGTTGCGCGCAGGCCCAGGCGGAAAAACTCAATTCGATTTACGGGTCCGGCGCGTTCAGATTCGTGACCGATATCGCATACGTTCCTTATACTGGAATCCATTACAGGCAGCTGCTCGATAAATTCCCCGGCTCGAAAGAAGCGGCGGAGGCCGAGTTCCAGCTCCTGCTCAAGAATCTTGTGGGCAAACCCGATGACGTCCTTCCAAGGGTGAAGTCATATTTAGATAAACACTCAAGCGGCGAGATGAACCGCAAGGCGTTGCTCCTTTGGGCGCGCGTCAATCAGGATATCTGGTACGTCCACCGCTCGTGGAGCTGGGTTCTCTACAACGAGCAGTTCTCGCCCGACGAACTCATCGTCAAGGCGGAGCCGTATCGTCAGGAGGCATTAAGAACTTTTCAGAAGATCGTGAGCAAGTACGGCGATACGTTTGAGGGACGGGCGGCGAAAAGCGAACTTGAACTTCTGGGCGCCAACCAGAATGACGGCGAGACATACAGCATCTTGCAGGACACGGTTGGCGGCGCGCCCGACAAGTGGGGCTCCACAATTCCAAAGCCCGCACTGACGGCCACG
>JBGSNL010000079.1:0-9777 GCA_041739675.1 bacterium | reverse complement strand
TGATCTTCTGCCGACCCTCTGGTTCCGCAACACGTGGTCGTGGTTGGAAGGGGAGAAAAGGCCCGTGCTGAAGAAACTCGCGGCGATGGAGGGTGTGAGCGCCATCGAGACCTCGCACGACGAGCTTGGAAAAAGATATCTTTATTGCGAAGGGGAGCCGAAACTTCTTTTCACTGAGAACGAGACGAACAACAGCCGCATCTTCGGCACGCCCAACCGCACACCGTACGTCAAAGACGGGATAAACGAGTTCATTGTTAACGAGAAACAGGACGCGCTGAATCCCGACGGCATTGGCACTAAGGCGGCGGCGCGCTACCGTCTGCGCGTCGGTCCCGGCGAAACGAAAGTCATAAGGCTCAAGTTCACCGCGAACCCGCCCGCAAAGGCGGGGCCCTTCGGTACGCGCTTCGACGAGATAATGGCCACGCGCATTCGTGAGGCGGACGAGTTCTACAAATCGATCACGCCGCCAAAAGCCACGGAGGACGAGGCGCGGGTTATGCGTCAGGCGCTTGCCGGCATGCTCTGGTCGAAACAGCATTATTATTTCGATCTCGACAAATGGCTGGAGGAGCACGGCGCAGATCCGTCCAACCCGCGCGCGCGCGCCATCCGCAACAAAGAGTGGTTCCACATGGTCAACGACGACGTGATCTCCATGCCCGATAAGTGGGAGTATCCCTGGTACGCGGCGTGGGATTTGGCATTCCACTGCATTGCGCTGGCGTCTGTCGATACGGATTTTGCCAAAGGTCAACTCGACCTGCTGTTCAACGAGCTCTATCTGCATCCCAACGGCCAGATACCCGCCTACGAGTGGAACTTCAACGACGTGAACCCGCCCGTCCACGCGTGGGCCGCGATCTACATCTATAATATGGAGAAGGCGATGCGCGGGAAGGGGGACGTGGATTTTCTGAAACGCGCGTTCGGCAAGCTGATGCTCAACTTCACGTGGTGGGTCAACCGCAAGGACCGTTTCGGCAAGAATATCTTCGAGGGCGGATTTTTGGGTCTGGACAACATAGGAGTTTTCGACCGCTCGGCGCCGCTTCCCACGGGAGGCCATCTGGAGCAGGCCGACGGCACCGCGTGGATGGCCCTCTTTTGCGAGAACATGGCCGAGATAGGCGCGGAGCTCGCCACCTTTGACCCCGTCTATGAGGATCTTACGATGAAGTTCGTCGATCATCTCATGTGGATAGCGGTCGGGATGAACCACATGGGTGGAACCGGCGAGGGGTTGTGGGACGAGGAGGACGGTTTCTACTATGACGTTTTACGACAGCCCGATGGGACGGCGAAAAGGCTTAAGGTCCGTTCGATGGTGGGCCTGCTTCCCTTGTGCGCCACAATGGTCACGGAGAAATATCAGCGCGAGCATATGCCAAAACTCCTCGATCATTTCAGGGCGCGCATCAAACACCGCCCGGAGATAATGAAATCCATGCATGTCACGGGGCCGGATCACTACGGCGTTTCGGAGCGCGGCCTCATCGCGATCGTGAACGAGGAGCGGCTGCGCCGCATACTCACGAAGATGTTGGACGAAAACGAGTTCCTCTCGCCTTACGGCATCCGCGCGCTTTCGCGTTGTCACGCTGAGCATCCCTATGAGATCAAGGTCGCCCACGAGAAGTTTTCGGTGAACTATCTCCCCGCGGAGTCGGACAGCGGCATGTTCGGCGGAAATTCCAACTGGCGGGGACCGATCTGGCTGCCGGTGAACGCGCTCATCATACGCGCGCTCACGCAGTATTATCTCTACTACGGTGACAATTTCAAAATCGAATGCCCGACGGGTTCCGGGCGCATGATGAACCTCTACGAGGTGAGCAAAGAGATCTCCAATCGTCTCACGCGCATCTTTTTGAGGGATGGACATGGGCGCCGGCCGGTCTTCGGAGGATCGGAGAAGTTCCAGAACGATCCAAATTGGAAGGACAACATACTATTCTACGAATATTTCCACGGCGACAACGGCGCGGGGCTGGGCGCTTCGCACCAGACGGGCTGGACAGGAATAGTTGCCACGGCGATCCGGCTCTTTGGTTTCCTGGATCCGAAAAAGGCCCTTGAGGAGGGTAAGTTGGGCGCATTCGCGCAGATGGCAGGGCGCTGACATAGCAAGGGGGGGGAAATGGCAGGATGGCCGAAGGCACCGATCATCTACGAGATCAACACATGGGTGTGGCTTAAGGAGCTGGGGCGCAAGTACAAGCGAGCCATTACGCTTGCCACGGTTCCGAAAGAAGCGTGGGACCAGTTGGTTCCGTTCGGTTTCGACGCCGTCTGGCTGATGGGGGTGTGGGAGCGGAGCCCCAAGGGGATAGAGATCGCGCAGAAAAGTAAAGTTCTCATTGCCGATTTCAAACGCGCCCTCCCTGATTTCAAGCAAGAAGACAACACAGGTTCCCCGTATTGCGTCCGGAGCTACGTCGTCGACAAGAATCTCGGCGGCCCGGAGGGCTTGAAGGCCGCGCGCGCGGAGCTTGCAAAAAGGGGATTGAAGCTCGTTTTGGATTTTGTTCCCAACCACATGGCGCCCGACAGCCCATGGACCAGTGAGCACCCTGAATATTTCATACAGGGCACGAAAGAGGATCTTTCCCGCGACCGCGCGTCGTTCGTCAAGATAGGGACACAGGTTTTGGCGTGCGGGCGCGACCCGTATTTTCCGGCATGGACCGACGTCATCCAGATCAACGCATTCGAACAGGGTTTGAGACGCGCCTCATCGAAGATTCTCTCGTCCATCGCAGAGCAGGCAGACGGCGTGCGCTGCGACATGGCGATGCTCATGATGAACTCAGTCTTCGAGAAGACATGGGGAGGGCGCGCAGGACATCGCCCGCCGGCGGATTACTGGCCTCAGGTGATAAGCGCAGTGAAGCGCGCGCATCCGGAATTTCTATTCATGGCGGAGGCATACTGGGATCTTGAATGGGAGCTCATGCAGCAGGGCTTTGATTTCTGCTATGATAAAAAACTCTACGACAGGATGGAGCACGACAATGCCGAGAGCGTGAGGGGCCATCTTTTAGCCGGCATGGAATATCAGAGAAGGCTGGTGCGTTTTCTTGAAAACCACGACGAACCGCGCGCCGCGGCGACATTCGCCCCGGCAAAGGAGCGCGCGGCCGCGGTCGCAATTGCGACGCTCCCCGGCATGGCCTTTTTCTATGAGGGTCAGTTCGAGGGGCGCAAGGTCCGCCTTCCTGTATTTCTCGCCCGCCGCCCCGACGAGCCGGTCGATCGCAAACTCCATTCGTTCTACAAGAACCTTTTGGGCACAGTGCGCGAGTCGGATATGAGAAAGGGCGAATGGAAGCTTTGCGAATCGTGCGGCTGGCCCGGAAATACAAACTGCCAGAATCTGCTCGCATGGTGCTGGAACAAGAGCAAGAAAAGGCACCTGGTCGTCATCAATTTCTCCGATCGACCTGCCCAGTCGAAAGTGAAAGTTCCATGGGATAACCTGCGTGGCAAAAACTGGAAGCTTTCCGATCTCTTCTCCGGCACCACATACGACCGCTCCGGCGACGAGATTCAAAACGAGGGGCTCTACGTCGATCTGCCGGCGTGGGGTTTCCACCTTTTCCGCTTTTAGTTGCCGGCTCCGCGCGAAGTGCTTGACTCTTGCGGTAATCTATTAGAAATACGCAGGAAATCACGGGCGGTCACCGAGTGCGAAGAGACATCATTATAATATCATTCCTGCAGGTCCTTTTTTTCAGCGCGAACCTTTGTGCGCAGGATTCGCTCCCCAGGACATTCATCAAATTCAGCGAAGCCGAATCCATCGCGATAGAGAATTCGCATTCCATCGCGTCACAGAGCTATGTGGTGAAATCGGCGAAGGAAGACGCGAAGGCCCAGCAGGTGAAGCGCTATCCCCAGCTATCTTTAGGTGCGGACACAATGTTCCAGTCGAAGATAGGCGAGATATCAAACCCAGTCTTCGGGACTCAGGATGTAGGAAGCCACACCAACTGGTCGGCGGGACCGGTCCTCGACATGGTCGTGTGGGACACGGGCCACATAACGAAAAAGGCCAGGAGTTTGGATAAAAACGCCGACGCGCAGTACGAAAACCTGGATTACAACACGCGACAGGTCCTTTTGAGCGCGCGCGTCGCATATATCAATGTCCAACTCGCCAAAGAACAGGTTCTTCTGGTTAAAAGCGCGCTTGCCCTGGCACGCTCGCAATACGCGGACGTGTCGGCCAAAAAGAACGCGGGAACCGCCGATCTTCTGGACCTTACCGTCGCCCATCAGGAAGTGGTGGACAGGGAAAAGGATATGGAGACTGCCACCGGCCAGCTGGCGATTGCGAGAAGGGATCTCATCGCCGCGTTGGGATACAATCCCGACGTAAAAAACGCCGATGCGGTGGATGTTGAGCCCATAAGAAACGTCCTCACAACTCTTCTGCCCAAATCGAACGCGCATGTGGATGTGGAAGCCCACCCGCGTGTGAAAGCTCTTGAGGATCAATCCGAAGCCTACGATTTTGCGGCGAAGAGTTCTTCCGCAAGACACTGGCCGAAAATCACGGCGCGCGGCAGCGCCACTGTCGAATATCCCAATCTCGGCAACAATGAAACCATCCAGCAGAACAAGATGCTTCTCAATTTGCATCTGCCGATACTCGACTGGGGAATGATCAGCAAGGAGACGAGGAGCAGCAGATATCAGTCATACTCCGCAAAAGAGCAGAAGGCGCAGACGGCGATCGACCTTTCGCGCGACACCGAGGACATAAGGGAGAGAATCGGCACGCTCAAGGACCTGAGAGCCGCCAACGTGAAAGTGGTGAGGGATGCCATTGAGGTGGCGCGCCTCATGTACGACTCATACAACGCGGGAAGGGTGATTTTTCTGGACGTGCAGCGCGCGAACGTGAAAGCACTTTCGGCGAAGGTGGATTCCGCGCAAAACGACGCCGAGCTTGCAACGCAGATATCGAGACTTCTGGCTTTGGCTGTGAGCGAAGGAGAAACAAAATGATCAAGGATGCAAAGCCCAAGGCGAAAGAAATTGCAAAGAAGATAAAGTCGCACAAGCGGTACGTCGTGCTTGCGATAATATTGATAGGCATCGCCGCCTATTTTGTCTGGCCCACGAACGAATCGATTTACGTGGGAACGATTGAAGTGACGGAAGTCGATGTCGCCCCGCGCGTCCATTCCCAGGTCGCCGAAAGGGTGGCCGACGAAGGCGACACGGTGAAGACGGGCGACGTTCTCTACAGGCTCACTTGCGAGGATCAGACGGTCGATCTTGCCAAGGCAGGAAACGATTTCAGGCGCGCCGAAAAACTTCTGGCCACCGGCAACATGTCGCCCGAGCAATACGACAGTTACAAGAAAAACTACGAGCTTGCCGCGCTCAACGTGGAATGGTGCACCGTTAAATCGCCGATCAACGGGACGGTCCTCACAAAATTTCACGAGGCTGGAGATTACGTCTACACCGGCACGAAGCTCATGGCGATGGGTGATTTAACCGACGTGTGGGCGTATGTATACGTGGACCAGCCGCTTCTCGTCGGCATATCGATAGGCCAGGAGGTGACCGGTTATCTTCCCGAAATCAAAAAAGACATAGACGGCCGCGTCATACACATCAAAGACGAGGCGGAGTTCACGCCCAAGAACGTGCAGACGAGAAAAGAGAGGACGCGCCTCGTTTACGGAGTGAAGATAAGATTCGACAACAGCGAGAACCTCTTAAAGCCCGGGATGCCCATCGAAGTGAGATTCGCGAAGCTAAAGAAATGACGGGACACGAAAATGCCTGTTTCAGTCGACGTCAAAGGCGTATCCAAATCGTTCGGCAAGAAAACCGCCCTTGATAAAATTTCGATCAAGTTCACCGAAGGGAAACTCCACGGCCTCATAGGTTCCGAAGGGGCGGGAAAGACAACCCTCATCCGCGTCATCATGGAGCTCATGTCCCATGATGAAGGGGAGATCGTCTGGCAGGAAGAGGGGAAAAAGGCGGAGTTTCTGGCTCTTCGCGAAAAAATTTCCTACATGCCGGGCGCCCAGAGTCTCTATCCCGATTTATCCGTGAAGGAGCATCTTGAATTTTTCAGGGAGCTCTACAGCCTTCCCAAAGATGAGTTTGAAAAGCAGCGGGCGCTGCTTCTTGAAATCACGAGGCTGGATAAGTTCACGGAGCGCCGCTCGCGCGAGCTCTCAGGAGGAATGTATAAAAAACTGGGGCTCATGTGCGCGCTTTTGCAAAAGCCCAAAGTGTTGTTGCTAGATGAACCGACAAACGGTGTGGATCCCATCAGCCGGCGCGAATTCTGGGACCTGCTCTACGATCTCTCGGAGCAGAAGATCACGATAATCATCTCCACTGCGTACATGGACGAGGCGGAGCGCTGCCACGAGGCGCATCTTCTGGATGCGGGAAAGCATCTGGAATCGGGCGAGCCGAGAAAACTTTTGGCCGACGCCGGTGTGAAAAGTTTTGACGAATTTTATCTCAAGCGGGGAACGAAATGACGGACGGTAAGGCGGTCACGGTAAATAATCTTGTCGTCGCCTTCGGCGATTTCAAGGCGGTGAAGGGTGTCTCGTTCGAAGTTACTCCCGGCGAGATATTCGGCTTTCTTGGTGCAAACGGCGCGGGAAAGACGACGACCATACGCGTCCTGTGCGGGCTTCTTCCCCCTACAGAAGGAAAGGTGAAGGTCGCCGGGGCCGATCCTGCCACCGATCCCATGGACGTGAAATCGAAGGTCGGCTACATGTCGCAGAAATTCACCCTTTATCGTGATATGACGATCATCGAGAACCTCAAGTTTACCGGAAAGCTCCGGAAGATGCCTGACGAAAAAATCGACTCGAGGATCAAAGAGCTCATGGAATTCATCGGGCTCGACTGGCCCCTGACGACGATGGTCTGCGATCTGCCGGGCGGTGTGATGCAGCAGGTTTCTCTTGTCTCGGCAACGATACACGATCCGGATATCGTGTTTTTGGACGAACCCACGGCCGGGGTGACGCCGCACGCTCGCTCGAAATTCTGGGAGCTGATAAACAAGATGTCAAAGGCCGGCAAGACGGTCTTTGTAACCACCCATTACATGGACGAGGCGGAGCAGTGCGGGCGCGTGGCGCTTATGCGCTCGGGCGAGCTCATCGCGCTTGGATCGCCGGATGAATTAAAAACGCAGGCGTTTCCCGAAACCATCTATGAGATAACGCCTCCCGCAGGCGCCGCTAAAGACTGGCAGGCTGAGCTCAAATCGCAGCCCTTTATGAGCGAACTGCAGATATTCGGCATGCGATATCACGCCATGGTTACCGGCCCTGCGGATTTTGAAAAATACATGGGCAAGAACATGGGCGCCTTTACGTATAAAAAAATCAAACCGTCTCTTGAGGACGTGTTCATAAGAATGGTGGAAGGTAAAAACAGATGACGGGCAATTTTAAATTCAGACGCGCCATCGCCATCGCGCGAAAAGAGGTCATGCACATCATGCGCGATCCCTTCACGATGGTCGTGGCGCTCGTCATTCCCGTTTTTCTGACCGTCATGTTCGGGTTCGCAATCGACCTCGACATCCACGACGTGAGGATGGCGGTATATGACGCCGACATGACCCAGAGCTCGCGAATCGTCTATCAGAAATTCATCGACTCGAAATATTTTGTGATCAACAAGGTGGCTCCGCTGGTCGTGCGCGTCGACCGCCCGCTCACGATGGAAAAATCCAAGCTGACGCTCGTCATCCCGCACGACTTCGAACAGAATCTCTACAACGGCCGCGGGGCGGTGGCGCAGGTGCTCCTTGACGGCTCCGACAACACAACCGTCAATCTTGTGGCCGGCTATGTTGCGGGGATCGAGACCGCGCTCAACCAGCAATACTACGAATCTCTTTCGCCCCAGCCGCCGGTCAAATTGGTAAAAGTCACGCCGCGGTTTTTATTCAATCCGGAGCAGAAGAGCCCGTGGTTCATCGTGCCGGGGCTCTCGGTCGTGATACTCGCGATTCTCTCGATCCTTCTGACATCTCTCACGATCGCGCGCGAATGGGAGACCGGCTCGATGGAGCTTTTGCTTTCCACTCCCGCGCGCCCGGCGGAGATAATACTTGGAAAACTTCTTCCATATGTCGCGCTTGGGCTCTTGGCGCTATCATTTATATACGTCGCGGCGAGGGTCGTTTTCGGCGTTCCGTTCACGGGCAGTTATCTCGCATTCATCGCCGGGAGCCTTCTCTTTATCGGCACATATCTGTCGATGGGGCTCCTTATCTCCGTGGTCGCTAAAAATCAGCAGCTTGCGATGCAGATGTCGCTCATGGCGGGATATATGCCCTCGATGCTTCTTTCCGGCTTTATATTTTCCATCCCCAACATGGACACGGTCTGGCAGTGGTTCACGGCGATTCTTCCGGCGCGCTGGTATATGACGATATGCCGTGCGTGTTATCTCAAGGGGGCGGGATTTTCCGATCTTATCGTGCCGTTTGCGGCGCTGATTATATTGGGATTCATCATGTTCACGGCGGCGACCAAAAGATTCAAAGGCACTCTGGAGTGACGATATGTTCGAGATGTTGCGCGCTTTTGTAAAAAAGGAAATGGTCCAGGCCCTTCGCGATCCGAGGATGAAATTCTTTCTCTTCGTAACGCCGATGATCCAGCTTGCGATATTCGGGATGGCGCTCAATAGCGACGTGAAAAACGTGAAATTCTTCGCCCGGCCCATGATGGACGACCGGCTCTTCACCGATATCAAGCGCGACGCGATTGCATCCACATGGTTTATTCCGGTGACGGGGCCGGATCAGCAGAATGGAGAGGATATAGAAAAGTTCCGGAGCGGGGAGCTGGATCTTCAGCTCTATGCGCCCGAAGGTGGGCTGACGCGCGCATATGAAAAGGGGGAAGGGGAGATCGAAGCGGTGATAGACGGTGCGGACCTTGTCCGCGGGCGCGGAATCAACGGATATCTGAACAATATAGTGAGCGAGGCGGTGGGGGAGAGAAAAGGAAAACCCGAGTCGATGGATTTTGCGCAGGAGGCGCAGACCAAGCCCGCGGACACAATGAAGCAGCCGATCTACTTTGCGACCAGAACTCTCTATAACCCGGAGCTCCTTACGTCCTACAATCTGGTTCCGGGGGTGATCTGCATGCTCATGTGCATAATCACTATAATGATGACCTCGATGTCGATAGCGAAGGAAAAAGAGATCGGCACGTTTGAAACGCTCATCTCGGCGCCCGTTACAGTGAAAGAGATTCTTTTAGGCAAGACGATACCATATTTCCTGATAGGCTGCGTGAATTTACCGCTTGTCTTTTTCGTGGCGGTCGCGGGATTCGATGTCCCGATGAGGGGATCATATATATGGCTCGCAGTGGCGACGATTTTCTTTTTGATCACGACAGTGGCGATCGGTACGATGCTGTCGATCATCGCAAAAAATCAGCAACAGGCGATGATGGGAAGCTTTATCTTCCTTATGCCCGCGATTCTACTGTCGGGAATCATGTTCCCGATCGAAAATATGCCGTGGCCCCTACAAGTCGTCGCATTTTTCAATCCGCTGAAATATTATGCGACGCTACTCCGCAATATAATGCTAAAAGGTGGAGATTATTACGTCCTTGTGACACGCACGCTTGCATTAATGATGATCTCTTTCGTCTGCGTCACAACAGCCTTCAAAAAATTCCGTTTGCACTTGGGATAATGGAAGCAATCCCATGCGGGACGGGCCCCGCGAAGCAGGCC
>JBGSNL010000073.1:0-10287 GCA_041739675.1 bacterium | reverse complement strand
CTGACGATGACGCCGCCTCCTCCGGAGGCCGCTTTGCCGTCGCCCGCGCAACCCGCACCCGCAGTAATTCCGCCTGTCCAGCCGGCGCCGTCTCCGACAGTGCCTTCTCTGCCGGCAGCCACGTCGCCGATACCGGTTCTTCCGCCTGTAGCCGCCGCGCCCGGTATACCGGCACCTGCTTTACCGCCGTCCGGTCTCCCGGCGCCAGTTTCACAGCCGCCGGCCGCGGGCGCCCCTCTGGCGCAACCTGTTCCATTTGTGCCCTCTATGGTGAGCGCACAGACTAATATAGATGTGCTGCTCGATGCCTCGGGCAGTCAGGGCGTCGCCTTCGGCGGGAAGGAATCGAAGTTCGATATCCAAAAAAGCGCCCTGGCCGATGTCGTCTTGCAGCTCAAGCAGACCGAGTTCCCGAGGAACATAGGAATCCGCGCCTTCGGTTCTGGGAAACCGGTCGATGCCCACGACTGTAACGACACCGTGCAGGTCTACCCCGTCGGCACTCCCAACCTGGATGAGATTGTCAAAGTCCTGGCTCCGCTCAAAGCACAGGGGGAAAGCCCGATAGCTGTGGCGCTTGACGCCGCATCGAAAGATTTTCCGCCCGGCCAGAATGTGGATCAGGTGATCGTTCTCATCGCGGACGGGACCGACACGTGCGGCGTAGACCCTTGCAAGACGGCAAAGGCGATCCATCTTGCGAACCCCAGAACCATAATCCACGTCATCGGCTTCGACTTGAGCCAGGACGACGAGCAAAAAGTTTCATGCATCGCGGCGAATTCGGAGGGCAGGTTCTATCTCGCGAGAAACGAGCTGGAGCTCCGAAGATGGCTGGATGAGGCAGTGAGCTCCACCATCCCCTACAATCTGAGGATCACGACCGTCGCCGGCGCCACCCCCATACCCACGACCATCACGATTCTCAAGGGGGGCACAAATCAGACCGTCAAAACGGAGATGAGTTTCGGGACGAAATCTTTGAGGCTTCCCCCCGGTTCATATGACGTGCTAGTGGAATACACCGGCTCTCCCGAACTCAAAAAACCGCAGAAGATCATAAGCGGCGTGGAGGTTCTGGAAAAGACGAAGGTCGAGCAGGAGCTGAACTTCGATCTGGGCTCGATGACCGTTTCATCCATCGACACTTCGGGAAAGCTAGTCCCCGCGACTTATCAGGTGATGAAAGACGGCGGCATGATTGCGCAGATCGACGGCAAAGCGGAGGCGATCTCTTTCTTTTTGACGCCGGGGACCTACGACATCGTGGCCGAGCAAAAAGAGATGACCCCTGAAAAAATCACGCTCACCGAATCGGTCATAGAAGTGAAACCCGGCGAGGCGGTTGAAAAGACGTTCCGCTTCCAGAAGGGAGAGTTGGCACTTAAGGGGCAGACGACGCAGAATGTGGTCATCCCCATCCTCTTCCAGATATTCAAGGCGGAGCATGCCGATCAGCTGGTGGCCTCCGGCGCGGCGGATGCGAGCGGCGGCACGGTCTCCCTGGCCCCCGGGCCATACGACATTCTCTTTATCGGCCAGGATCCGGCAATGAGCGCGAACCCGCGCACGAAGGTCGCCGGCGCGATAGTGAGCGCGGCACAGACAACAGATATCACGGCCACGTTCGAAATGGGCGTCGTGAAATTGTCCGCGGTCGACGGGCAGGGAAATCTTGTGCAGGCCGAATTCGTCATCCGCGATCAGAAAACGAACGAGGAGCTGGGAAAATATCAGATGCCCGACGCAAAGACGCCGGTGTCGGTTCCGGTCCCGCCGGGCATTTACGACATCGTGGCTTCAAGCACGAAACAGGTGATCGAACCGAAACCCTCTGTTTTGATTTCGGGAGTTGAGGTGACCGCAACGACGCCGGTGGAAAGGGTCGCCAAGTTTGTGTTCGGCACGGTGAGGTTGCGCGGCAGAAACGCGAAGGAGCAGCCGCTCGAGACGAAGTTTACGATTTTCGGCGGCGGAACGGACGAACCGGTCGCATCGGCGCCGACTTCCGCGGACTGGCTCACCTTCGAGATCGCGCCGGGACACTACGACGCCAAGGCGGAGAACATGTCCGCCGAAGAGGATCCGAAACCCTACATTACGATCAAGGATATCGTAGTTGAGGACGGAAAGATGGTGAGCCAGGAAGCCATATTCACGGCCGGAAAGCTCAAGATCATCGGGCGCGGCCCCAACAACAAGATCATACCGGTCCACTTCAAGGTCTATCAGTACGGAGCGGATACGGAGCTCATCAACGGCGACACGGGCGACGACTGGCAGATATTCGATATCGCCCCGGGCAACTACTACCTTGAGGCTGGATACGTGGATCCCGTGCAGAGCGTTCTCTTGAAAAAGTGGATCAACGTGAAGGTGGGCGAGAACGAGGTTCTGGAACTCATCTTGCGCTTCTAGTGCGGAAGCGTGTCTTCAACCGCAACGCCTCCCCTGTGGAAAAATTGCGTGACCGCAGTGCTTATAGCGAGCGATATCACGTCGGCATCGCCGTCAAACGTCAGCGCCAGGCCTGTCGGCCCGAATGTCAGGCTCTTGAGACCCAGAAGTTTCACGAGATCGTTCGTTTGATATTCCTCAAAAGAAAAACTTTTCGGCACCGGGATTTTTATCGCCTCTTCCTTCGAGGAATAGATGTTGATCGCGTACTGGAGCTTTTCCCTGAGCGCGGATATCAAAGCGACCGGCGGTATCGTGGTCGAGTTCGATCCCGCGACTGGCGAGATCACGAGCCTCGATCTGTCCGCGAGCGGGCGGACAGTGACTACGAACTGCGACGGGTCTTCGGGATCGGTTTCAAAACTTCCTATCTCGACAGCCAAAAGCAGCGTGAGCTCGAAGCTCGCTATCTGGCCGTGAGACGGATCGGTATCTTCGGGCCTCATCGAGTGAATAACGGGATTTCCGTCTGAGTCCAGCTTCACAGGGAGATTGCCGTACTCATCGGGCGAAACGGCCCCGTCCACTTCAAGCGCGTAGAACGACATCACAAAGCCGCCGATCTGGACGTCCAGAAGATTTCCCCCCAGGTCGCCGCTCCCCGAACTTGCGCTCTCTTCCGAGAGCGTCACGACCGGTATCTCGTCTTCGTTCACGATGGAGATGTGCGGCGGCAGCGCACGATTGCCCCTGATGCGGATGAGCATGGGGTGCTTCGCTCCGAAATAGCCGTACTTCGTGAGAGGCGTCCCCAAGAGTTCCGAGACACGGGGCCTTATGTTGCAAAGTGGCGAGTACGACTCGGCACTCGACCCTCCGCTTTCGATGAAGGCGTCGCAGGTCGCGACGAAATCGAATCCGGCGCGTTTGAAAAAGACCTCCGAAATATCGAGATCGAAAATTCCCTTCTCAGGAGCGGTGAGTGAAAACAGAAGACGGTTGAGCGCGTCCACAGCAAGTGCGAGGAAAATGTCAGCGTCCCCGCCGTCCCATGAATTCGAAAATCTTGCAGCCTTGTCATACACGACGCCGACCGAGGGAATCTTGAGCTCTGCGGGCATATCGGAAAACAATTTGCGGTCGCCCGCGATCAAGCCCAGAATCAAACGCATCCCCTTCTCATCGATTTTTATACCGCCGAGTGTGGCTCCCACGGGAAGGGAAAACGAACCGAACGCGTCGCCGAGCGAGATATCGATCTTTTGTCTTATCCCGTTGAGGGAAAGACCGGTGAGAGCTTTCGAGCCGCCGCAATAGATCGCGGAGTTGATCGCGTCGAGGACCTTTTCATTCATGAGGCCGGTCTGCGCGTTAAGCGAATTGAACGCGCCGCAAAAGTCGCGCACCTCTTCCGAAACGTCCGCACCCGCCGTATCGCACTTCACGATGCCTGCAAACTGTGTCGCGTTACCCAGAAAATTCTGCGGGATGAGAACCGCGGGTGTGCCCTTGCAATATCTTTCGCTTTTGAAATCACAGTCGGTGTGGGGGCTCGTGAGCAAAATGAGTCCGTCCCCTTCCGCCTTCAGCATCAGATCGGCCACAACCTTGCGGAATGAAATCTTGAGCGGAATCTTGTTCCCGCTTGCAACCAAATCCAGTTTCACTTCGACATTGTCCGCGTTGACGCTTGCGCGCATCGCGTTGCTCTCGAAAGAAATCCCTTCGATCCTTGCTTTTTCGATCTTCGGCTCACGGATATTACTAATCTCCAGAGAGCCCGTCGACCCGCTGTCGCACTTCGGAATCTCCACATCCTGCGTATCGTTCGCCGATGTCTCTTCAGCGCTCGAATCCTGACCGATCTTCGATATGAACCCGGCGAGTTCGTCGGATATCAAAATATTGGAGATGAACGGACCCATGAGATCGGTGAAGGTCTTCTTGGGCAGGGCAAGTTGGACGGCGGAAGCGGACGTCAGGCCGTCTTTCACTTCGCTTCCATTTCCGAACGGGGAGTCGATCGTTCCCCAGCCGAATGCCCACGGGATGTGAACGCCCTTCTCATCGTCGTCTATCGTGACGACGTTTATTCCCGCCTGCGGTGCAAGATCCATCCGGAAAGTGCCGTCCGCCGACTGGCAGATCTCAAGGGGCGGCTGCCGGTTGAACGTCACGTCGACGCACGCGCCGGCTTCCATTCCGTTTATTTTGAATTGGAACGGAATCTTCTGGTAATCCGACTTCGAATATGACGGCCGCGGAGGCGGACTCAGTATTTCAATTTCTCCGATGCCACCGCTGCCCGTGAATTTTATATTTCCCACGCTTGGACACGAACCTTCGGTCGCGGCGTTGCACGCGGTGACCGTGAGTTCGTTCGATCCCGTCCCCGCCGGAACACCGACGACAAACTTGCCCTGTCCGCCCTGCTCAACGTTCGTGATGCAACCTATGCGGCTCGTATTGCCCTTCGAATCGGTCATGAGATTTTCGACCGTAACGATGACGCCCGACGTGGACGCCCCGATGAAATCGCAGTGCTGACAATCGCCCAAAAGCGAGACCGTTACGCTCACGTGCGAACCCTCGACTGCCGCAACCGTGCGGACATCGGGATCGAAGCTCACCTGATCGTCTTTCATCTCAAGCGCTTTCACACGGCTTGTGCGGACCGTCTGCGTGACGGAACTGCCCACGAGCCTTGTGGCGGAGATCGCAACCGTATACGGCCCCAGCTCATCCAACGAAACTTTTGCGGCGTAGAATCCCTTCTCGTCCAGGCAGAAGGATCTTGAGCTGAGAGCGGAGTTCCAGCAATCGGAAGTCTCCGGATTCGTTGTGTCGATGTTCGATGTCTTTTTCGTGTACTCGTGCTGCACGCTCACGGAGATAGAGGCCGGAATCGACCCCGTGCGGTCTATTGTCCCCTTTATGATGACCTGATTTCCGGAAACGCCGGCTTCGGGCGTATTAACGCACAAGAACCCCGAACCCTCCTCGCACACGATGACGGGCGGCTGCTGGGCCACCTGACACATACCGGCGGGAGTCGTAACCGTGGGCTCGGTCTCCTCAGCGGGGACATCGGCGCCGTCTTCGGCAGGATCGTCTGACACCGGAGGAGAATCGACGCTCTTGGACATCCACCAGTTTCCAAGGCTTCCCATGGAGCGGACAACGGCGGATTTCACATCATTATATATACCCGCCCGCCACGCGAGCACGCTCGCGGGCGATGCGGGCGGGCCCGCGTGCGCAACAGGGGCTGCAAAGAGGCAAGCAGCAAAAAGGATAATGAAATAAAGTCTCTTCATATATTGCCCACCTTTTTCGTCCATACCCAGGAAAAGTTGCGTGAAATTATTATGGGGCGAGGAAACACCATTTCGGGCAGGACGGTAAAGGCACGGCACGTCAAATAATTGACGCATCCGGCTGGGGCATCGCGTATTGCGACTTTTTTAATAATACGCAACTTTTTGGCCCACATGCCGATAAACCCCGCGACAGATCATATGAAGAAAAACCGGCTAAAAAAGGCCATGGTTGGCGCCTATCTTGCCGCATGCTCTCTAATTCTGGCGGCATGCGCAGCGGATTGGACGCCCGTCTATTTTCCGTCTCCCGACGAGAACCCCGCGGGTGGGGAACCTGACGACAACGCAGCGGCGTTGTCGTGCACGATCTCTTTCACCTCCCAGCTGTGCGTGGTGATCAAGGGCGACAACATCGAGGCCGGAATGGATTCGGCCGAACCGCTCTGCGTCGAGGTCTCGCCATTCCCCATCCACATATCGGGCACCGAAGCGTCGCTGATAGGAAGCGAGTTCCCCGACGTCAAAGTCGAAGGACACGGGCTGCCTGCACCCATCACCATAAACGCTAAGGGAAGCGGAACGGGCGACACGAACATTGGCAAGGGAACAGTCGATGCGGCGGGAAACATAACGATAGAAAATTTTTCGTTCTTCATCGACGCGCTTGGGATGGTCGGCGAGCTTCCGGGGCTCAAGCTGACGACCGGTTCCACCGACGAACTGCCCGATCTTCCCGCAATTTCCGGAAAGACACCCGACGCATCGGGAGCCATGACCCTGGTCATGGGCACCATAGTGGGCCATCTTTTTGACGCCGCCGACGAGGCCCTAATGGGCGCTTCGCTTCAGGCTACGTTTTCAGGTTCGATATCGCCGACACTGGACTCTTGCTCCGGAACCGGCGGGCCCACTTCCATAGAGATCAAAAAAATCTATGTGGACGAGAACGGCGGACAGTCCGAGGAGGATCTCCCCGGCGGCAACCGCATGGAGGTTTCATCCGGGACGTTCATCGCCGAGGGATCTTCCGACATCGGGCCGCGTTTTGAAGCGGGTGCAAAATTCAGATTGAAGAACACGAGCTCAAAGGAGATCGGGTTAGCCATCCCGTCGAGTGCGGGCCCGTTTTTCGTAAGCTCCATGGACGCGCTTTCGAAAACGCTTTCACCTCAGCAGATAATGACGATCGACGTCGTCTTCCGCCCCACCGCTGCGAACGCTACGGCCGGCGAGATGATAGAACCTCTCGTTATAGGAACCGACGCGTTCAAGCTCGTAGGAGTTGCGAAATCAAAATCGGGCGACACGACGATCTCAGTCGTGGCCGACGACGGCACGCTTGCTCAACCTGACGTGGACGGCGTCGAGGTGGGACCGCTCGCAATGCCCGCCAACTCGATCAAGGAATATTTTCAGTGCGAAACCATAACGTGCGGCGAGACCGATTCCTTTAAAAATTGCAAACCGTGCACGGATCGCTCCAATCCCGATTGCAGACTTTTTTCCGTCTCGACTTCCGGAAAACCCATCGGCGCGGTTGACGCCTCATGCAATCTTCTCGAGCCGGACGCATCGCCTAGTATGGCGATAGATCTCAGGGGCGCTTCCGCAATCGGCGCTGGCAAAAAAATCGTGGCCCTGCGAAATATGGGTGTGGTCAATCTGACGGTCAATTCCATAAAGCTTGAAGAGTTGGCGGGAAGCCGTTCGAAGGGTCAGTTCTCAATCGAGGCGAACGCTATATACGTGACGGATCATTTTGAAGACGTGGGAAAGGGCTCGCCGGCCATGCTGCCTTTCACGCTTCCGCCCTATCAGCCGGGATATCAGGAGAGAACGGCCTACATCATAACAACCTATCAGCCGACCGACCTCATAGGTTTCGACGGGGCGCAAGCCGGAGTGGGAAGTCTTGTCAAAGATAAGGCGACGCTCAAGATCGAAACCGATCAGGGAATATTCACGGCGGAGGTCACAGGCGAGACGACGATCCTCGAAATACCGATGCTCGAGCTCTACTTCAAGACGTCGACCGGCGTCAAAAAAGTTGAGAACGGAAAAACATTCTCGTTCCGCGACGTGACGGCGGAGACGACCGACAGCGCGGTGCCCATGTTCATAAAACTCTCTGACACTGCATCGTCTTCCATGCGCGTCGTATCGATAAAAATCGACGGCGACGATTCGAGCTTCTTCGAGTGGCTCGACACCGCCGATAAAATAAAATCGAGAAGTCCCGCAACGGGCAGAGGGAAACGCTGTTCGGTTCCGATACTGGACCCCTCGACGGGGCAGATGACAAACGAGATATTTGACTTGAGCCCGGTATCGCTTGGCAGCCGCGGATTCGATCTTGCGCCGGGAGCATATTCAACGGATACAATGCCGCTCTTCGGCTGCGTCAATTTCCATCGCGACGCGGAGGGCACGGGCGGCGATGCGTCGAAAAAGAGGCTCTTCTCGGCAAATGTGGTGATAACCGCACAGCAGCTCGACGCGAGCAACAACCCCGTCAAGAACCCGGACGGCAGCTACAGACAGACGGAACTCAAGGGCGTTCTTTTGGCCGCGATAAATCCCATTACCGGCAAAGTTGTGCTGCGCGTAACGCAGACGACGGCCGCCATACTGCATCCCCAGTTCCCGGGCCTGTCCGCCATCGCGTCCAGAGACGAAAAGCCGCTTATGGGGCATCCCGAAGAAACTGACTATAACGTTTTTGTAGGCGCCTTTATCCTCGATCCGTTCGATGAAGAAACGATCAAGGATGTGTCGGGTAAAAAAGTTTTGACCACACCCGGAGACGGAGTCACCGCAATTTTCCGCGCGCTCGACACGCATCCCGTGACGACGAACTATGACGACCCGTTCCTCTTCGACTTCGCTGCGCTCGCCCACGACGGATCGCTTCCGGAGGGTAGCCGCGGCATATTTGAAGATTTCCCGAATGTGCCTGCGGATCTGAAATCGAACGGCTGGCGCATCTTCACATCTTCGCTTTCGTATCCGGGACCTCTCGCTCCTCCCGAGCAGAGATTCGAGGAGCCGTCGGGATGTCTCGTCGTGAATCCTTGCGATCCCGAAGCGCTCAGGAAATTCACGTCGGCCGGCGTACCGCCGGGAGAAAAAGGCGCCTGTGCCTTCTTCTACGCGACGGGCGGCCGCTACGACAGCCCCGCGTTCCACACAGCCGATGAGATGGCTGGCGGCGAGTATAAACCGCTTTGCAGCCAGATCGGCCAGCCGCAGAATCTTCTGGATATCGACACGGGCCACTACACGCTTGCCGGATCGATAACATTTGAAAACGTGGGCTTCCGCTTCTTCGGACCCACATATTTCCACAACCCCGGCGGACCTTTGGGCCCTGTCCCTCCGCTCGACGTCTTGTTTCACATGGGTTTCACGACCGACACGTTGAAGCCACAGTCGGGCCCGGACGATCTCAATACGCTGCCGGACACGCGGATCGACATCACGCACCAGACCTACAAGATAAACCTGACCGATCCAACGCTTCCCACGCCCGCGGTCTGCGACAAGAACACGAATAACCGCGTCATCGGCGGAAAGAGATACAGCACGTGGAAATATCTGGCGCCGCTTTTGTCAAAAGACGAAGCGGGAACCATGCCGGCCGGATGCCCCGAATCAGACAACGACTTCACCGGCGGCTCGGCGTTTTTGCACGGCAGGAAGCTCAATCACGAAACCGGAATCATTTCATTTATCGCGGCCGCAAACTTCGGATCGTCGGACGACTTAACGTTCGCATTCAAGGACATCATGATGTTCGTCGTCTTGAACGGCTGGGTTTGCAATCCGTTGGGAGACGAAGCCGACTTCGAGGGATCGCACTGCTACGACACGAAATTCAACGATCGCGACGCGGCAAGCCAGCTCTCGATAATGGAGTAAAATGGGCGACTCTGATTATCAATATGGTTTCTGGGGCGGCTACAGGCTCTCCTTCCCTCTTAACTTCACGGCGATGCGCGGCGACGGCATCTCCCATGCAGGAGAGGGCTGCTTTGTCGCCTTCACCGATCCCGAAAATTCCTATTCCATTTGCGTCGACGTATCATACGCGGAGTCGCAGGGAAAGATATTCGCCAATACCGATGTCGAAGGCACGTACACGGATTTCACCGAGATCAGCGGCATGGTCGGCATGGGGAGCACAGAACGCATCCACTCGTTTTACAATGACGACGGCGAAAGATGGGGCGCGCTCCTTTATTCATCTTATTCCTCTTTAGGCGTGACGAGTGTCGAAAATCAGATACCCGACCGCACGATAGGCGGCGAAGTTTTTTCATCCGACCCCACAAACAAGTACATCTTCACGATGAGCGAGACGATGAGTCCGGGATTCGAGCTGACCTTCGGGCGCTTCCCTCACCTCAAGCTCGAGCTGCCCATAGAAGTCAGCGTCTCCTATGACGGCGACTGGAGCGAATGGAACAGCGTGGGGATCAAAATTGGGCCGATGCTCTCATTTGGATACGGCGACGATATGGGGCACCCTTCCGAGGGACCGCACGAACTCAATGCCTGGCAGGTAGCCAAT
>JBGSNL010000060.1:0-7899 GCA_041739675.1 bacterium | reverse complement strand
AACTCAAAGGGTGGGACGAGTCAAAGGTGATCGTACGTTTCTGGATCATAGCTTTCATATTGGCGATAATAAGTCTGACTACATTGAAATTGCGTTAAAAAAATGAACAATGATTTGAAAAACAAAAAGATGCTGGTGATAGGACTCGGTCGCTCGGGCGTTGCAGCGGCAAGATACGCTGCAGAACGGGGTGCCACCGTGACCGTGTCCGATACGAAAAAAGAATCGGAGCTGGGTCCTTATCTTGAAAAACTCTCCGGCCTCGCCGTCAAATATTCGCTGGGCGGAAACGATCCCGCGCTTATGAGATCTTCGGATATCATAGTTGTGAGCCCGGGCGTTCCTCTTTCAATTGCGGGATTGGATGAAGCACGGAAGTCCGGCGTTCCCGTCATAGGCGAGCTGGAACTGGCGGTGAGAGAAATCAAAACGCCCGTGATAGCGGTGACGGGCACGAACGGAAAGACGACGACTACCTCTC
This sequence comes from bacterium, assembly GCA_041739675.1. Taxonomy (GTDB): domain Bacteria; phylum UBA10199; class UBA10199; order 2-02-FULL-44-16; family DYJF01; genus DYJF01. The sequence goes on along the minus strand of JBGSNL010000060.1, from coordinate 7,418 downwards.
TCATCGGCCACATTCTTTCCGAATGCGGTATCAAAAATTGCGTCGGCGGAAATATCGGCACGGCCCTGACCAATCTTATAAATGATGCAAACGGAGCCCAATGGGTCGTGGCCGAGGTGTCGAGCTACCAGCTTGAGACGACGCCGTCGCTCAAACCTGCAATTGGGGTTCTGCTCAACGTGACACCGGACCATCTGGACCGTCACGAATCGTTTGACGAGTATATCGGTCTCAAGGCGCGCCTCTTCGAAATGTTGGGGAGTGACGGTTTCGGGGTATATAATGATGCGGACAAAATCGTGGCAAGGGCCGTTTCCGCGTCGAAGGCAAAGCTCATATCCTTCAACTCCAATAACGTGCTCAAAAGCGGGGGCTGGTTCGAAAACGGCGCCCTTTTGACAAAACTGCCCGGAAAAAAGGCGGAGAGCTACGACCTCAGCCGCGTTTCGCTCAAAGGCGCCCACAACCGCGAAAACATGTTGGCGTCCGTAATCGTGGCGGAACTTGCTGGCGGCTCCAAAGACAAGATCCAGAGAGGTCTTGAATCTTTCAAGGGTCTGCCGCACCGGATCGAACTCGTGGGCGAATATCAGGGTGTCAGATATTACGACGATTCAAAGGGTACCAATGTCGGCGCAACAGTCGCCGCGCTGGAAAATTTTGACTCCAACGTGATTTTGATCGCCGGCGGCCTCGATAAAGGTTCGAGCTACGAGCCTATGGCGCCGTTCGTCAAGGATCGCGTGAAACTCATGATACTCATCGGCGAGGCTAAAAATAAGATCAAGGCGGAGCTGGGCGGTCTTACAAGAACGGTTATGGCGGACACCATGGAGGATGCGGTGGCGAAAGCGAACGATTCGGCCGTCTCAGGAGATGTTGTCCTTCTTTCTCCGGCGTGCGCGTCGTTCGACATGTTTCGGGACTACGCCGAGCGCGGCGACATGTTCGCGCGCGCGGTAAAAAAAATTCATCATGGAATCGATTGAACTGAAAAAGACGCATTTCGATCTGTGGCTCCTGATCCTCGCGATCATACTCGTGACGATCGGTGTCACCATGGTCTACAGCTCCAGCGCCGTGCTCGCAAGCGAGCGCTACCACGACAGTTACTATTATCTCAAGCGCACGCTCGTCTTTGCCGGCATAGGATTCGCGGCGATGTTCGCGGCGATGAGGATTCCCTACCGCGTCTATTGCAAGCTGGCCTATCCCATTCTTCTGGGATCGTTGGCGCTTTGCGCCCTTGTCTTCGTGCCCGGAATCGGACGCACGATCGGAGGAGCGACGCGCTGGGTGCATGTAGGGCCCATCGCCTTCCAACCGTCGGAGCTCACCAAGGTGGCGATGATTCTGTTTCTGGCATATTCGCTCCAGAAAAAAGCGGACAAGATAAGATCGTTCGGCGTGGGGCTCGTTCCGCACATCATCATCATGGCGATCGTCGCAGGCGCGATACTTGCCCAGCGCGATTTCGGCTCCTCGGTGATGATCGCCGTCGTGACCTGGCTCATGCTCTTCGCTGCCGGCGCTAAGCTTTCGTATCTGTTCGGCATGGCCGCAGCTGTTTTGCCGTTCGCATATCTTTTTCTGTCGGGCGAAGGGTACAGAAGGCGGAGGATTCTGGCGTTCATGAATCCGTGGAGCGATCAGTACGGCGCCGGTTTTCAGATCATACAATCCTTCGTTGCGTTCAACGAGGGGGGCTGGTTCGGAAAAGGTCTGGGCGAAGGACAACAAAAACTATTTTACCTCCCTGAAGCCCACACGGATTTCATCTTCTCGGTTTTGGGCGAAGAGCTGGGGCTTGTGGGAGTCATAGTCGTGATAGGCCTGTTCGCGCTCTTTTGCTACCGCGGCCTTAAGATCGCGCTCCACGCGCCGGATCTCTACGGCCGATATGTCGCTACGGGAGCCACGCTCCTTATCTGCCTTTCGGCCGTGTTCAACATCGCGGTTGTCATGGGGCTCTTGCCGACGAAGGGCATGACGCTGCCGTTCATAAGTTACGGAGGATCGTCGCTTGTCGTGTCGCTGGCGATCGTAGGGATTCTTCTCAACGTTTCTTCATATCAGAGGGTGAATGGATAAGAGTTCTAAAATAAAAGTGATGCTTGCATGCGGAGGGACGGGCGGACACCTCTTCCCGGGGATCGCGATCGCAGAGGAGATCAAAAGCTCAAAACCCGACGCGGCGATTGTCTTTGCGGGAACGGAGCGCGGTCTTGAAAATCAGGTCATTCCGAAGATGGGCTGGCCGTTGATTTCTGTCGGCTCAACGTCGATCAAGGACCGCAAGGGGTTTGGAAGACTTGCGGCGTACGCGAGACTTCCAATCTCGATTTTGAAATCACTTTCCATAATGAAAAAGGAGAGACCGGACGTTTTCATAGGAGTAGGCGGTTACGCGGCTGGTCCTTTGAGCCTCGCCTCAGCTTTTCTGAAGATACCGACCGCGATAGTCGAACCCAACGCCATTGCGGGATTCACGAACAGGATTCTGGGTCGTTTTGTCGACCGCGTTTATACCGGTTTTCCGGAGGCGCAGGAATTTTTCCCGCAGAAAAAGGTTCGTCTCACGGGAAACCCGGTGAGGCAGGAGATCTTGTGTCTCAAACAGAAAACGAACGGGACGAAAACCTCGCTCACGATTTTCTCATTCGGCGGCTCGCAGGGAGCTCTCGCCTTGAACCGCGCGGTCGTCGGTTCATTGCCGCATCTTTTGGCTCTCAAGGGGAAAGTTCGTTTCATTCACCAGGTCGGAGAAAAAGAGGACATTGAAGCGATCAAAAAGGCGTACGCGGAAAACGGTTTTGAAGCGGATGTCTTCGCGTTCACGGAATCTATCTGGGAGTGCTACGAGAAGGCGGACCTCGTCATCGCACGCGCGGGAGCAACGACCGTCGCCGAGGTTTCGGTTCTGGGCCTCCCCGCGATTTTTGTGCCGTACCCTTATGCCGCAGACGATCATCAGAGGGCGAACGCCGAGAGTCTCGTCCGAAGGGAAGGCGCCGTGATGATCCTGCAGCACGAGCTGACCGGCGAGAAGCTGGCCGGAGAGATCAAGAAGATGACGTCCGAGAGAATCGCGGCGATGTGCGCCGCCTCCGCGCGCGCCGGAAAAAGAGACGCGGCCAAAAAAATAGTGGAAGATTGTTTCGGTTTAATGAAAAAAAATGTTTAAGAAATATCAAAAAATTCATTTTGTGGGCATCGGCGGCATTGGCATGAGCGGAATCGCCGAGATCCTCCTTACATTGGGGCTCACCGTCACGGGCTCCGACGTCAAGAAGAGTGCGGTCACGCAAAGGCTTAAAAGACGCGGCGCTAAAATTTGGGTAGGCCACGACAAAAAGAACGTGGAAGGCGCGCACGTCGTCGTCATCTCGTCGGCGGTTTCGGATTCGAACCCTGAAGTGAAACAGGCGCAAAAGCTGGGGATACCGGTGGTTCCTCGCGCGGAGATGCTGGCCGAGCTCATGCGCCTCAAATACGGAATCGCGGTCGCCGGGACCCACGGCAAGACAACGACCACTTCGCTTATCGCGCAGGTGCTGGGCACGGCAGGGCTGGATCCAACGATGATAGTTGGCGGCAAGGTAAAGAGTCTAAGGGGCAACGCGCGTCTGGGCAAGGGGGAGTTTTTGGTCGCCGAGGCGGACGAATCGGACCGCTCGTTTTTGAAACTCTCGCCGACGATCGGCGTGATAACGAACATCGATCCCGAGCACATGGAAAATTACCGCGACTTCGATCATCTGAAGGACGCGTTCGTCGATTTTGCCAACAAGGTTCCGTTCTACGGTTCCGTCGTCTGCTGTCTCGATCATCCAGTCATAAAAAAGATTTTGCCGAAGATCGTGAAGCGGGTGGTCACATATGGAGAAGGCGACGCCGATTACACGGTAAAAAATATTTGCCAGGTGAAGGACCGCCTCACATTCGACGTGGTCCATCACGGCCATGAACTGGGGAAAGTGAAACTGCCGATGGCGGGCAGGCACCATGCGAAGAATGCGCTTGCCGCCATAGCCGTCGGACGGGAGTTGGACATCGCCTTCGGCACGATAAAAAACGCGCTTGAAGGATTCAAGGGAGTTGCGCGCAGGTTTGAAGTGCTTCACAACAGCGGGCCCGCCCGCCTCGCCTCGCGAGGCCGCAAGGCTCGCGTGGCGGGCGGGCCGATAGTAGTGGACGATTACGGCCATCATCCGGTCGAGATCGCCGCGACGATATCGGCGGCGCGTGAAGGCTGGCCCGATCGCAGGCTGATCGTTGTCATGCAGCCGCACCGCTACACGAGACTTAGCGCCCTCTTCGATGGCTTCGTCAGCTCGCTAAAATCCGCCGATTCGATTCTCGTCATGGACGTCTACGCGGCGGGCGAAAAACCGATCAAGGGTGCCACGGGGGAACATCTCTGCGAGGCAATAAGATCCCACTATCCAAAAAAATTCGTGGCGCACACGAAAGCGCCTGAGAATGTTTTCTCGACGCTCAAGACGTGGTGCGGCGATAACGATCTGATTTTGTTTCTGGGCGCGGGCGATATCACGAAGACCGCCCATCAATTTGCGAAGGGAATATAAATGGTACTGACCGATATTGAGAAAAGTGAACTTCTGGAAATAGCGCGCGACGCCGTGAGATTTGACGAGATGCTTTCAAACCATTCCACGATGAAGGTCGGCGGACCGGCCGATATTTTCGTCTCCCCATTGGATATGGAGACGTTGAAGAACATTATGGGATGGGCGACAGACCGCGAAATTTCCTACATGTTTCTGGGCGCGGGAAGCGACACGCTCATAAGGGACGGCGGATTCAAGGGCCTTGTCATTCATCTTGAAAAGGGATGGGAAGAAATGGCCATCTCGCACGAGAGCGCCGAAAATATTTTTGTCTCTGCCGGGGCCGGCGTGTCGACCGGCGCCCTGGTTCGTTTTGCAAAAGAGAACGGGCTCAAAGGTGTTGAGGGTCTTGCCGGAATTCCGGGGAGCGTCGGTGGAAACGTGATGACAAACGCCGGAACCTCTCTTGGATGGATTTCGGAGATCATAGAGGAGATCACGGTTGTCGACAGACAGCGCCGCGAACTTACGATGAAGAGAAAGGCGCTCGAGTTTTCCTACCGCCGCCTCAAGCTGCCCAGATCCACCGCGGTTGTGAAGGCACTTCTGAAGCTGGGCCGCGACGAACCCGCCGCAATCAAGGCGAGGATGACGGAGCTTCTGGAAAAAAGAAGGGCGACGCAGCCCCACGGCCAGCCGACCCTTGGCTGTGTCTTCAAGAATCCTCAAAAGGACGCGGGCAGCAAGATGAGCGCAGGCGCCCTTATAGAAGAGGCCGGCCTCAAGGGCGTCAGGGTCGGAAGGGCTCGCGTCTCAGAGGTCCACGGCAATTTCATAATAAATGAAGGTGGAGCGACTGCAAAAGATATCGAAGTCTTGATGGGCCTCGTGAAGGAACGGATAAAGGAAAAATTCAGCTTAGTATTGGAAGCGGAAATTCATGTTGTGGGAGAGAAATAGATCAATGAGAAAGTAGGCCCGCCCGCCTCGCTTCGCGAGCGAGGCTCGCGTGGCGGGCGGGGGAGAAATAAAATGAAAGAGAAATGGAAGGGAAAAAAGATCGGCGTTCTCATGGGCGGTGTCACGAAAGAACGTGAGATTTCCCTGAGGACTGGAGCAGCAATTTCCACGTCGCTGAAAAGAATGGGATACGACGCGGTTGACATCGACGTCGGCTCGGACGTTGTTGAGCGCATAAGGGCGGAGGCGATCGACGTGGCATTCATCGCGCTCCACGGAAAATTCGGCGAGGACGGCTGCATTCAGGGTCTTCTCGAGATGATGAGAATACCTTACACCGGCGGCGGAGTGATGGGCTCGTCGGTCGGCATGGACAAAGTCGTGTGCGACATGGTCGCGATGCAACTTGGAATTCCGATCCCGCGCGAGGAGTGTTTAAACATTAATGACGGTCCGGCCGACATGATCGCGCAAAGAGTAACGACATCTTGCCCCGTCATCGTTAAGCCGTCGCGCGAAGGGTCCACCATAAACATGACGATCGTCCGCAAACCCGAAGATCTGCAAAAAGCGATCGAGATTGCGGCGAAGTCGGACGAAAAAATAATTGTTCAGGAATTCATCACGGGCAAAGAGGTGACGGTGGGTATTTTGAACGGCAAGGCGCTGCCTGCCCTTGAGATCGCGCCCAAGAGCGGTTTTTACGATTACAGTTCCAAATATACGAAAGGGGCCACCGAATACATTCTGCCCGCGAGAATTTCGCCGAAGGTCGCCCAAAAAATTCAGGACTGGAGCGTTGCGGTCTTCGACGCGCTCGACTGCTCCGGCACTGCAAGGTGCGACTATATTGTGGGAGACGACGACCGCGCATTTTTCCTTGAGATAAACACGATTCCCGGAATGACCGAACTCTCGCTTGTTCCGAAGGCGGCGGCGCATATCGGAATAGATTTCGACCATCTGGTCTCCGAAATATTGAACGCGGCTTCTTTGAAGGTGAACGCATGAGCGTTTTTCTGGAAAGACAGAAGGTGCGCAAGAGAAGGGCGATCGCGAAAGGGTTCAAGACGGCCGAACGTATTTTGCTGTCTGTCGCGATCGTGCTTGGAGGGCTTGCGATGCTCTACGGCATCTATCTTTTGGTCTTTCTGGGGCCGATCTTCTCGGTGGGTGAGATAATCGTCGAGGGAAATCTTGAGCATCTCACAACGCCGAAGGTTGTTTTGGAGTCCGGTGTGAAGGATGGGGAAACTCTTTTCGGAATAGATGTGGAAAAAGTGCACGCAAATCTCAGGCAGGATCCGTGGATCAGCCAGGCAGCGGTGAGAAGACGGCTTCCTCACACGCTTTGGATATACATAGAAGAGTCCAAGCCCGTGGCGGTCATGCAAAAGCAGGGAAAACTTTTCCTGGTGGATCATGATGGAATTGCTTTCAAGGAGATGGAACCCTCCGATCCGAAAACGTATCCGGTGATTACGGGCATCGAAGGTGAAGATGAAGAAAAAAACGCGCTGAAACTCAAAGAGGCCCTGTCGCTTCTCAAAATGTACAACGATTCGTCGTTCGGAGAATCGTGGGGGATCTCCGAGCTCCATATAGATGATGTGAGGGGTTCTTCGGTGGTTACTGAAAAGGGTCCGGTTGAAATTCTTCTTGGACAAGACGCCAACGCTCAAAGGCTGGGTCTCCTTGGAAAATGGCAAGGGGTGATCGGCCGTAAAGGCGGGCGTATTACATATATTATCGCAAACGAGGATAAGCGGATCATAGTGGGATACAAAGAAACGATAAGTGACCAGCGCACCTGATCACTAATCACTGTTCACTGAAACGAAAGGGGGAGTAAAAATGGCCAAAAAAGACGAGCTGGTAGTGGGACTC
>JBGSNL010000051.1:0-27512 GCA_041739675.1 bacterium | reverse complement strand
CGGCACAACCGCAGGCGCCTGAACCGGCGCCTCTTTTTTCACAGGCTTTTCTTCACGCACAGGTGGCGGCGCCTTTGTTTCTTTTCCTTCAGCAATTGAAAAAACAACCTGTCCCACTTGAACTTCGTCTCCCTCTTTCACATGTATCTTTGTTACAACGCCTGCCGCTGGCGAAGGCAGCACGACGACCGCCTTTTCAGTTTCAAGCTCCAGTATTTCCTGATCCTTTTTGACGGTGTCGCCTTCCGACACGTGGAACTTGACGACGGTTCCGCTTTTGACGTTCTCGGCAAGCACCGGGATTTTCACTTCCATAAAAACCTCCATGAGGGGACACTTCTCATTTTCACATGTTATCTGCGCGAACAGGAGAAGTGTCCCCTAAAAGGGGCACGGCCTGTCTGTTGTAACATGTAAATCCTTGATCGCCTTCGCAATCACGTTCTTTTCTACCAGTTTTCTTTCGGCCAACGCGTGGAGCGTAGCGATGACATAACTCGCGGCGTCCACCTGGAAAAAAGCGCGCAATCTCTCGCGCGTGTCGCTTCTGCCGAACCCGTCAGTACCCAGACTCACGAGGCCTTCCGGCACCCACGGCGCTATCTGGTCGGCCACGATGCGCATGTAATCGGACGCCGCCACGAAGACACCCTTTTCATTTTTCAGCACGGTTTCGAGATAGGACTCCTGCGGACTTGAAGCCGGATGCAACATGTTCCATCTTCGCGCGCAGAGCGCCTCGCGCCTCAGGAGCGTGTAACTTGTTGCGCTCCACACGTCGGCCGAGACGCCGTAATTTTCCAGTATGGCCTGCGCCTTGAGCGCTTCTCTTATGATGGGGCCGCTTCCTATAAGATGCGTCTTGAATTTTTTTCCGCCAGCGCCTTTTTTGAATTTGTAGAGGCCTTTGAGAATCCCATCTTTCACGCCTTCGGGCATCGGCGGCATCATGTAGGTTTCATTATATAATGTAAGATAATAAAAAATGTCTTCGCCGTCGCGATACATTCTCTTCAGGCCATCCTGAATTATGACGGCCACTTCATAGGCAAACGCCGGATCGTATGGCATGAGGTTGGGAATCGTTGAAGCCATAAGGTGGCTGTGGCCGTCCTGATGCTGAAGCCCTTCGCCCATTAGGGTCGTCCTGCCCGCAGTTGCGCCGCACAGAAAACCTTTCGTCCTCGCGTCGCCCGCCGCCCAAAAGAGATCACCCACGCGCTGGAAGCCGAACATCGAATAGTAGATGAAGAACGGGATCATGTGAGACCCGATTGTCGTGTGCGCGCCGCCGGCGGCGATGAAAGATGACGCGGCTCCCGCCTCGCAAATCCCCTCTTCCAACACTTGCCCGTCTTTTTTCTCGTTGTAGAAGAGAAACGATTCTCGGTCGACCGGTTCGTAGAGCTGGCCCTGGGGAGAATAGATTCCGAACTCGCGGAAGAGCGCATCTAGGCCGAAGGTTCTCGCCTCATCGGGAATGATCGGCACAACGCGCTTTCCTATATCCGGGACACGCAAGAGCTGGTTCAAGATCCTTGCAAAGACCATCGTCGTGGCGATCAAAAATTGCCCCGAGCCCTTCAGATATTCCGCGAACCAGTCAAGGGTGGGCGTTTCAAGCGGGGCGGCCCTTTCCTTGCGCTCCGGCAAAAAACCCCCAAGCGCTTTTCTCCTCTCCAGAAGATATTTTATCTCCGCGCTGTCTTTTGACGGTCTGTAAAACGGCGCATTGGGAATATCTTCGTCGGTGACGGGAATTTCAAAACGGTCGCGGAATTCTCGAAGCTCCTTTTCGTTGAGCTTTTTTTGCTGATGCGTGATGTTTCTTCCTTCGCCGGCTTCGCCAAGCCCATAGCCTTTCACAGTCTGCGCCAAAATAACGGTGGGCCCACCCTTGTAGTCCACAGCCGCCTTGTAGGCCGCATGAACTTTCTGCGGGTCGTGGCCGCCGCGAAGAAGTTTTCTGAGATCGTCGTCCGTTAAGTGATCCACCATTCTCACGAGCTCGGGATATTTTTCGAAAAAATGTTTTCTGATATAGCTTCCGGGAGAGACGCTGTATTTTTGAAAATCGCCGTCGGTGACCTCCTCCATCCTCTTTACCAGCAGCCCTTGGCGATCCGCAGCAAGCAGTGGATCCCAGTTTGAACCCCATATCACCTTGATGACGTTCCATCCCGCCCCTTTGAAGTGGGCTTCGAGTTCCTGAATAATCTTTCCGTTTCCCCTCACCGGGCCGTCAAGGCGCTGAAGGTTGCAGTTCACGACCCAGATGAGGTTATCAAGATTCTCGCGCGACGCTAAAGTCAGCGCCCCCATACTCTCCGGCTCGTCGGTCTCGCCGTCCCCCACGAAGCACCAGACGCGCGGCTCCGGGCCAGAGGTTAAACCGCGCGCCTTTGCATATCTCAAAAAACGCGCCTGATAGATCGACATGATGGGGCCAAGCCCCATTGAAACCGTGGGAAACTGCCAGAAGTCCGGCATCAGATATGGATGAGGATATGATGGAAGCCCGCCCCCTTCGGAGAGCTCCTGACGAAAATGGTGAAGATGCGTCTCGTCTATTCTCCCTTCAAGATACGCACGCGCATAATTTCCGGGCGAGGCATGCCCCTGAAAATAAACCAGATCGGCAACCTGGCCGTCTTCACCGCCGCGGAAAAAGTGGTTGAAGCCCACTTCATACAATGTTGCGCATGATGCGTAAGTTGAGATGTGGCCGCCAAGCCCTGAGTGGATGCGGTTCGCTTGCACCACCATCGCCATGGCGTTCCAGCGCACAAAGCTCTTTATTTTTCTTTCGATTTTACGGTCGCCGGGATATGGCGGTTCCTTGTGGGGAGGAATCGTGTTCACATAAGGTGTCGTCATATCCTTCGCCATAAGATTCCCTTTCAAAATAAACCGCGCAATACTACACTACTTTGTGGAATTGATCAAAATGAAGATTTTGGATCTGACTTTCAAAACTCCTGAGGAAAATCTTGCCTGCGACGAGGCGCTTCTCGCCTCTTCAGAAGCAAACCCGCCGGACGAGATACTGCGCTTCTGGGAGCCGGACGTTTTTTTCGTCGTTTTGGGGTACTCCCGCAGGTTCCGCTTCGACGTCAATTGCGCCTTTTGCAGAAAACATAACATCCCGATACTGAGAAGGATCTCCGGCGGAGGAACGGTTCTTCAGGGGCCCGGGTGTCTAAACTTCACGTTGATATTGAATACCGGCAAAAACCACAGGCTCTCAACTATCTCAGAGGCCAACTCATACGTCCTCTCGAAACACAAGGAAGCGCTCGAGGCCGTTATCGGCCGAGAGGTTGCTATCCAGGGGATATCGGATCTCGCTTTGGGCGATATGAAATTTTCGGGAAATTCGCAGCGTCGCGAAAAAAACCGTATTCTCTTTCAGGGATCGTTTCTTGTCTCGGCCAAGCTCAAGATGATTGAAAAAGCTCTTGAGATTCCGGACCGTCAGCCGCGCTATCGCAAAAACCGCCCGCATAGTGATTTCCTGATCAATCTGGGAACAAATCCGGCGCGGATAAAAGAGGCGATGGCAAAGGCGTGGATGGCGCATTCCGCTCTTGACGACGTGCCTCATGAGAGAATACGTGAACTGACGTTGACGAAGTATTCCCGAAAAGAATGGAATTTCAAGTTCTGACATAAGGAGATGAAGCTATGACCGCATTAAAGATTGGGCGCACTCTCGTCATGTTGACGATCGCGGCACTCTTTATGGCTATTTTTTCGGAAACCGCTTTCGCCTTCAAACTGGTCCCTTGCGAGACAACGAAAAAGAAATTCGATGCCATGGCAATTCCCGCATCGACCCCCATTGCGTTGATAATCGGCCATGAATTCAGAAAAGCCGACAAGTGCGTGCCGGTCGAGATCAACATGAAGTGGACGAATCACTACAAGACCATCGATCACAACTTTTATGATATGGAGGCGGCTGAAAATTATCCGGGCGAGCTCTGGTACAGGACCGACCGCGAAGAGTTCGTGATCGTGGCAAATGGCAAGGCGTATTCAGGCGACGACAGGCTCGCCTCGCTCAAATCCTCTGGCGAAGGCTGCAATCACAGCTATGATGCTGTCTGCGATATGTGGACGCCTTATGGGACGGGGAGCGTGAAAGCTCACAATGCGGCCGGTTCCAGCACGGGGGCACTGCAATATGGCTACCCGACTGTCATAACTCACGAGGAGGAAATTCCCGAAGCGATCTCCATCATTCCGCCCCATTTTGAATTCTATAAACACAAGGATTCGTACTGGCGGCCGCCGATGGTGGATATAGACAACCTTTCGCTCTTTGACGAATCGCCAATTAAATACGGCGAGCTGCTCGATGCGATGAGAAAAAAGAAAACCTACTCAAAACAGATAAGCTGGAAACACAACGAAAAGGTCGATGAAACGCCCACACATCATGAAGGTAACCTCTCGATGCGCATATCTTTCGATCCCAAATGCCCTACACCCTTCACGATAGCCGCACCGGAAGCGAACAAAAAATATCTCTTCTCAAGCGGAAATCCGGGAAAGGTTACGATTGAAGCGGAGGCTGTCGCCGAAGCAGATTTTCCTCCCGAACTTTTGGAAGAGATAACATGGAGTGCCCCCGAAAAGACCGGTTCGCACGTAACTTACGAACCGGAAACGAGAAAGGGAAAGAAAATAAAAATCACCTATGAAGGCCTTCCCGAAAAGAACTCCGATTTCGGCCCGACCGCGATAACGGCGAGTGTGAACGTGGGAAGCAAGTGCGGCGTGGCAAGCGATAAACGAGAAGTGCTGCTCTTTTTCCCGAGGGACGAAAAAAATAATCCCGCCGGCGACGTCCCCAACTATTACTACTATTGGCTGCAAACACCGGCCGGGTTCGGGCAGGTGAACAAGCAGGACGTTTTTTTCAAAAACAGGGAGTTGGAATGCGGCGAGAATCCGAAATGGCTGGGCTATCATCCTAGAGATACGAAACTCTCCGTCCCAAGCGATCCTATGAGCCAGCCCCTTCTCGTCGGAAAAGATTTCATTTATCTCTGCGATTTTCACAAGTACGACAACGGATATGCAGGCCACCCTTCCACGAATTTTTATATGGAGGGTCTACTCAACACGACTCTTTCATGGGAAGGCATAGACACGTTTGCTGTCATGGTGCGCCATGAAGCAACCCACAAAAAACACTGGCAGGATTGGTGGAACCCGACCGGGGGTTATCCAAAAGGCGGATTTTACGATGCAAACAACAACAAGCAGCGAGACGCCTCCGAAGCGATGCGCGACCGCGACGAAGATTTCATTCCCGATTCGAAGGAGCCGCCTTTGAGTTATGATCCGACGGAAAATAACACGTTCAGTGTGCCAGGCGATCAGATGTTCGACGAACACCATCTGACGTACGATTTCGCGGAAAAATGGGCCAAAGGCAGCGCCGACAAAAAAGATTGGGCAAAACCCGGAAAACAGTGGGAGTGACATTAATGGGGCGATGGTGCCCTCTTCGGTCGGAACAAGCCGCCTTGCGGCGGCGGGTCTCATTAGGTCTTGCCTCTCGTCTGTAAATTTGCTAGGGGCACGGGGCAATTGGCTCCCATCGTCTAGCGGCCTAGGACATTGCCCTCTCAAGGCAAAGATCGGGGGTTCGAATCCCCCTGGGAGCGCCAACCAATCCAGCTTTCTGACATTGTTTTCGCCGTAAAACCGTGATCTAATGACGGCGGCCAATGAATCACACCAAAGAAAACGGATACTGTGAAAAACGCAACGCGGCTCTCTCGTCAGTCATCGCGGCCGTGGGGCTGACCGCGTTCAAGATCGTGGTGGGTCTGGCCACCGGCAGCTTGGGAATTTTAGCGGAAGCGGCTCATTCAGGCCTCGACCTTGTCGCCGCCGCGATGACCCTTTTGGCAATCAAGATATCGGGCAAACCTGCCGACCTCCATCACAAATACGGCCACGGCAAGGTGGAAAATCTTTCAGCGCTTTTTGAAACGGTGCTGCTTTTAGTCACTTGCGGATGGATCATCTATGAAGGTGTAGACCGCCTCTTTTTCCATTTCATCCCCGTGGAGGTCACTTACTGGTCCTTTGCGGTCATGGCGGTGTCGATAATTATAGATGCGTCGCGTTCGCGCGTGCTTTATCGCACGGCAAAGAAATACAACAGCCAGGCGCTTGAGGCGGACGCGCTCCACTTCTCGACAGACATCTGGAGCTCCGCCGTCGTCATTCTCGGGCTCGTGTGCGTGATGGTAGGCAAGCGTGTCCCTTCACTTGAGTTTTTGCACCACGCAGACGCGGTTGCGGCGCTCATCGTCGCATTGATAGTTGTCTATGTGAGCATCAGGCTCGGCCGCCGAACGATCAACGCGCTGATCGATGCCGCCCCCGACGGGATGGATGCGGAGATCGTGGCGGCCGTGGAAGCGATTCCCGGTGTTATCGACTGCCACAACGTGCGCATGCGCTATATCGGATCGACTCTCTTCCTGGATATTCACGTCCTCATGGATGGAGACCAGACACTCCGGCAGGCGCACATCCTCACTGAGGAAATAGAAAAAAAGATACAGGCGATGTTTCCAAATTCGGACGTCACGGTTCACCCCGAACCGTACACGAAGAAATAACTTCACTGGCACTCGAAATATGCGTCGTTGCTTATCTGCCCTCCCACTGTGGCATTGACCTTCACAACTCCGGCGCCTGCGCAACCCGCGGGCACCGTCACACCGATCGACGTATCCGACCACGAAGTGACCGCGGCGACATTGGCGCCGAAGGTCATGGTGCTAGCACCCTGTATGTCGCCGAAATATTTTCCGGTAATCGTCACAGGGCTTCCGGCGCCTCCTCCCATCGTATCCTCATTTGTTATGATCGGGCCGCAACCTGTTCCGGACGTGAATATCGTGATCGCATTGTTCGAAAGCAAAGTAGGCATGTTTTCCAGCATAAGCCGGTCAAGGTTCACAAAATTGCCGCTTGAATATGAGAAGCCGGTCAGAGATATGGCACTCGAATCTATGCTATATGCGCTGCAGGCCTCGAAGCCGGGCAGCGTCGCATCGGGAAGAACCGGAAGCTGTAAATCGGTCGTGCCGGCCGGCAAGAGGGCTTCCCATATCGTCTTCGTGTCTACTTCCGTGCCGTTGAAATAGGGCATGTTGAAATCTATTACAGACATCGTGAGACCGTCCACCGGCTGCCACGAAAAATCGTATCCGATGGGCTGATCCAGGAGATCGTCGCTTTGCGGAGCGAGCCATGTCGGGATACCAAGCAGGCTCGTTATCTGAATTGACTGTGTGCTGTCTATAAAAGGGCTTTCCGTGAGTGAGAGGCGCATCGTGTCCGTTCCCTGAAAGCCGGCTTGGATGCCGTAAGACGATCCGGCCAGATCGGGGTTTGCCGCAACCTGGGCCGGTATCAAACCTCTTATGCTGTAGGAATAATCCGATATCTTGGTGGCACCGAGGGCTATATTTCCCACGACTCCCCCCAGCGGTGGTAATCCAAAAAGCGGGGAATCAATGGCAAGAAACATGGCGAGACTCTCGCCCGCATCAGGGAGAAGACCCACAAGGCTTATGGTCACTGCAGTCGTGTCATTCACATCCATCGTGAGCGGGATCGCGACATCTAACGGATGGGCGGCGTCATTAGTCGAATCGACTGCAAAGGAAGCCGTGCCGAATTTCGAAGCTACTAACGTGAAATTAATGAGATCCAGAAGACCCGCGACTGCAAAAATTTTTGTCTGATCAAAAAACGCCGGGAGCTCCAGCGGCTGACCGGACAGAGGGACAATGAACGGAGAATGTGAAAGACAAGCGGGGCAATCGGTAACATCTATCGATTCTCCCAGACCTTTGGAAGGCACCGACGCCCACGCAACCCTCAATATGCAAGGCGGCGCAGGAGGCGCAGGACAGTTATCAGGAGGTATAGGCGCCCATGTGGCGGGATCAACACTCGCACTTATATATCCATGCGGTTTTTCCAAAAGCGTGAGCGAAATGAAAACTTCAGGCGCCGTCGAACCAACCACAGTGAGATTCCTGTATCCCGCTTTTCCGGCAGTGATTGTCTGGGCCATATCTACGCCGTCCGCCGTGAAAGCTATCTGCCCGTTCGCGTCGGTTGTGCCCTGAAATTCAGTTGCGGGATCCAGCCCCAGCATGACGAATGCGCCCGCAATGGGGACGTCAGATTCATCTACGATATTGATCGTGAGTGTGGGAGTCGTGTAGGTGAACCCCCCTGCAAGCGTTCCGCTGTTACCGGCGGGCCATACGACCGTCACATCTGCGGCGCCCGTAACACCTGCGGGTGTCACGGCATTCAGCGTGTTTGCGTCGACCCAGACGACGTCTGTTGCTGGACTACCGCCGATCGTCACGGTCGAACCGTCGTTGAAAGATTCTCCTGTTATGACGATTGCCGTACCGCCGGTTGTGCTGCCCGACGGCGGATCGACTACCAGTACAACCGGTCCCGACGAACTGCCGACGCAGCCAGCCAGCGCCAAAAGCGCTACGATCGAAAATAATTTTTTCATACCCCCCCTTCGGCTATTGACCTTTAGCGCCGAATCTTATCATAATTTATTCGACCCAGCCATAAAATAGACCCCAAAACAAAACGATGAAAAGAGGTCTTATGAAAGTTCTTGCGATCAACGGAAGTCCTACGGAAACCCATGGCAAAACATGGTGGATGCTTGAAAAGTTCAACAAGGGGATGGAAGAGGCCGGCGCGGAGGTCACGACCGTTCATCTCGCACACAAAAAAATCCATCACTGCACTGGCGAGCTTGCGTGCTGGTTCAAAACACCGGGCGAATGCATACACAAAGATGACATGGGCGAAATCATATCACTGTATAATGTGGCGGAAGCCGTCGTTTTTGCATCGCCGGTATATGTGGACGGGATGACGGGTCTTATGAAAAACTTCATCGACAGACTTGTCCCCACGGCCGAGCCCTTCTTTGAAGTGAGAGAGGGACACATCCGTCATCCCGGCAGGCAAAAAAAAGCGAACAGGGTCGCCCTTGTTTCGGTCTGCGGTTTTCCGGAGATGGATAATTTCGATCCGCTGGTCCATCATATCAAAGCGATATGCAAGAACATGAATGCGAAATTTGCGGGCGCGGTGCTGCGCCCTGCGGCGCCGGCGCTGGACGCCGCGAAGATGTACCATCCTTTCAAGACGCGCGACATTTCAAACGCCGTGAAAAAAGCCGGCCAGGAGTTCATAAACGAAGGGATGATTTTCGAGGAGACGCTGGACACGATTGCCATGGAGCTCTTCTCCGCTGAGGATTATAAAAGAGAGGCGAACAAGGCGTTCGAGAAGACCTTGAAAAAACTCGCGGAAAAAACGAAATGAAAAGCCCGGTCCAAAAGATATTTGAAGAGGTCCCCAAGACTTACGAGCTCACCAATCACATCCTCACGCTGGGGATGGATATCCTGTGGCGCAAAAAAGCCGTCCGCATGGCTGCCGAGGGCGGCGGTTCAATGTGGATGGACATCTGCAGCGGTACGGGCGAGACCGCAGCGTATCTCAGAAAAATAGCCCCTGAGGGGACAACGGTCCTGTCCGCGGATTTCTGCTTTCCGATGCTTCAGAGGGCGACGCTCAAGCGTGAGGCAAAAGGAATTTTTTTCGCGCTGACCGACGCCGCGTTCCTCCCCTTCCCCGATGGGACCTTCGATCTCATCACGATCTCATTTGCCACGCGCAATCTCAACGTGAACCGCGAAAATCTCGTCCGATGTTTCAAGGAATTCTGCCGCGTCCTGAAAAAAGGCGGAAGGTTCGTGAACCTTGAAACAAGCCAGCCCGATTCGAAATTTGTGAGAAAACTGTTTCATGCGTACATCGGGCTTTTGGTGAGGCCTATTGGCGAACTCATCTCCGGTTCAAAGGCCGGTTACACGTATCTTTCGCAAACCATTCCGCGATTTTACAATGCGAAGGAACTTGCCTCGATCATGATCGAAGCGGGTTTTTCAAGGGTGCTATACGAAAAGATGGTCTTCGGGGCCGCCGCAATCCATAAGGCGTTTAAATAGTTTCATATCCGCCACGGCACAAGAAAACTTGCAGAGAGAATAAATCCGATGATGGCGTGAAGCTGAATCGTAATTGCATTGGCTGGCGCCAATTTTTGCGGACTGTCATAGTTTGTGCGCGCAACCCTGACCGCTTTAACCGCGATCGGAAAAGTCAGAAGAGAAGCGAGCGACCAGACGGGGAGGGCCTTCACGACAACCGCAACGACAACGGAAAGATACGTCGCCGCCAGGAAAAGCGCATATCCGATGGACGCCTTTTGGCGCCCAAGCCGCACGACCCAGTGATTTTTTCCCACGGACCTGTCCGCGTTGTAATCCTGAAATTCATTTATATAGAGGATGAGCATGATGAGAAGCGCCACGGGGATGGAAGCGATAACGGGAACCCACGACAAAGTTTGCGCCTGCACATAATATGAACCGAGCACGGTGAGCGCCCCGAAGTTAAGCGCTATGAAGATTTCGCCGATGCCGTGATGCACAAACTTGAAAGGGGGCGCCGTGTAGAAAAAGCTCGTCGCCACTCCGATGAGACCTATATAAAGGATGGGAAGTCCTCTTTCGTAGGCCAGCCACACTCCGATGGCGGCCCCCAAAACGTAACAGATAATTCCTTCGACAAAAACCTCGCGCGGAGTGAGGCGCCCCTCCGGTATCATGCGCGAGCCGCCCGTGAACGGACTCACAAACTCCGTATTTGCGCCGTCATTTCCGCTCTTGTGATCGTAGTAGTCGTTCATCACGTTCGATCCTGCGTGGATTGCGACAGCGCCGATAAGGGTCAAAAAAAACAGCGGCCAGTCGAACCTTGCAGTATGGCTCCACGCCATGACACTTCCCAGGACCACCGGAACGATTGATCCTGTAAAAAAGGGCGCACGAAGTTCCATCAGGTAGGATTTGATTTTTTTCATGATACGGCAGCCGCGTTTATGAGATCGCGTTCAGCGCCTTCTCGATAGTCGAAGTTCCAAACACGATCCACGTGTTGCCGTTCTTCCCGGCAGTGGCATAGCAGCTGTCGAGATTCACCTTGGCCTCCGCCAGCTGGCTTGCGGCCTTGGCAAGGGTGCCGATTTCGTTGGTCGTCTCCACGACCACGACATCCCGTTCGGCCGGCTTGAAGCCCGCCTTTGAAAGTGCGGCAATGGCCTTGGAATTGTCGGAGGTCAAAAAATGGAAAGAGGCATTTTTCTTCTCTGCAACGGCGCAGCATGCGTTTACGTTGACTCTCGCCTCCGCTATGGGGGAGGTGATCCGGGCCAACATACCCGTTTCATCGGTCGTGCTAACGTAAATTTCCCTGGCCTGAAATACGCGTGTCATACTCCCTCCTTTGTAAGGCCTTGATCTTATAAACCTTTTTTAATCTTAGTCAATCCCATAAAGGACGAAACTTTTTGACGGATTTGCCGATAATAATATAGGATGGAGAAAATTATGAAACTGACCGTATTTACATGTCTTCTTGCCTCGGTGATTTTCTTCGCGGCCGCATCCGCATCTGCCAATCCACCCTGCCCCACGACTGCGGACCGCCTCGAAGAATTTGCCTCCTGCATGAAACCATATCCCAATGGAAGGGGCCAGGTCCTTGTGGGATACGCTTCAGGCGGCATGGATCATCACACGGCAGCGCTTATGAATAGCATGCACCGGACGGTTTCCTCGCCGCAGGTCTACCCCACAATCCCGTCAGCCGTCAGCTTTGCATCGAACATGGTGATGGCGGCAACCATAGGCGCGAAATATCCCTACTACGGCGGATGGGGCTTTTATCCCGGCATGTATTGGGGAATGGGAATGGGCATTCCTGTTTACCCTTGAGTTTGATCCTCCGATGGGCTAATAAATAGCCCATGAAAAAACTAATCATATCTCTCATCGTTTTGGCGTTCGCTGCACCTTTCTCTTCGTTCGCCATCAACAAGCTGGAACGCACCGGCAAGATCGAAAAGGATGAAACCGGCGGCTACAGCGAGTCCCAAAAGGACTACCATCACAAACGGGCGAAGCAGGTCGAAGAAAAAAGCAAGGGCGGCTACTACAACGGCGAATACCACAACACGAGCCCTGAATTTAAGCAGGGCGAGTGGCAATTCGTCGATTCGTCGAGCAAAGCATCTTCAAAGAAGCAGGCGAAAAAGCACAAAAAGGTGACAACAAAAGAGACGACCAAAGATACAAAAAAAGAAACAACCAAAGAGACCACGAAATAAAATGAAGCAAAGCAGCGTCTCTTGGGTTCACCCGCCTCATCAAGACAACATAAGGAATGGCTATGCCGAACGCTGTCGTTAAGACAAACATCAGAGGTTTAACTTTGCTGGGGCGCGGCAAGGTCCGCGATATCTATGATCTGGGAAACGAGCTTCTGATCGTCGCGACCGACAGGATCTCCTGCTTTGATGTTGTTTTGCCGACCCCCATCCCCGAAAAAGGGAAAATCCTCACCGAACTTTCGCATTTCTGGTTTGAGAAGACGCGAAAGCTCATTCCAAACCAGCTCTCAAAGACGCGTCTTGAGGATGTGGTTTCCATCGCCGAGGATCTTGAAATTTTGAAGGGACGCACGACCATTGCAAAGAAGGCAAGGGTTCTGCCCATCGAGGCGATTGTGCGCGGCTACATCTCCGGATCGGCGTGGGAGGAGTACAAAAAGAGCGGAACGGTCTGCGGCGAAAAGGTTCAAGTGGGTCTTCTAGAATCGTCAAAATTTTCCGAGCCGATATTCACTCCCTCCACAAAGGCCGAACAGGGTAGCCACGATGAAAATATCCCGTTTTCTAAAATGGAAAAGATCATCGGAAGCGAGATGGCAAGAAAAGTGAAAGACGCCTCCATCGCCATATATAATGATGCAGCTTCTTACGCGATGGGAAGAGGAATTATAATCGCCGATACGAAATTCGAATTCGGAATCTTGAATGACGAGTTGATTTTGATCGACGAGGTTCTGACTCCCGACTCGTCCCGCTTCTGGCCGATGGACGGCTACAAACCCGGAAGGTCGCAGCCCTCTTTCGACAAACAATTCGTGAGAGATTATCTCTTGAGCCTCAAATGGGACAAAAAACCTCCGGCACCGGAGCTTCCTGCAAATATTGTTGAACAAACAACCGAAAAATATCGCGAGGCTTACGAGCGATTAACAAAATAGGAGGAGAGATGGAAAAGAAAAGGTGGCTGGTCGTGGCGGGAGCACTTCTCATCCAGGTCAGCTTGGGCGCGATCTACATCTACAGCGTTTTCAAGCCGGCGCTCAAGGAACAGTTCCCCAATTGGAGCCAAACGGATCTGGCGCTTCCATCGCAGCTTGTGCTGGCGGTCTTTGCGCTCTCCATGATCTTCGCGGGACGCATACAGGATAAAGTCGGCCCAAGGCTTATCGCCACGATCGGCGGCGTCCTTCTGGGCGCGGGCCTCATCCTTGCAAAATATTCCACGAGCCTCACGACTTTCGTGATCGGGTTTTCCGTTCTCGGCGGAATCGGAATCGGCGCGGCTTATGTGTGCCCTATCGCCACTTGCGTGAAATGGTTCCCCGATAAGCGCGGCCTCATCACGGGTTTGGCCGTCGCCGGATTCGGCGCGGGAGGCCTTGTCTTCACGCCGGTTGCAAAATCGCTCATTGAGACACAGGGCATCATGAACACCTTCATGTATCTGGGCGCGATATTTTTTGTGGCTGTCATAATCGGCGCGCAGCTCATGAAAAATCCCCCTGCCGGATGGCCTGCCCGCCATGCGATGCCGCAAGGCGAGGCAGGCGGGAAACCGGCCGGCTGGAGCCCTCCCGTCAGCGCTTCGAATAACGTCGGGATGAAGGAAGATTTCACGTGGCAGGAGATGTTAAAAACGGGCCAGTTCTGGCTTTTGTGGCTCACGTATTTTGCGGGCTGCACCGCTGGGCTCATGGTCATTATGAACACGACGAACGTGTGGCAGTCATGCTCCATGCTCGCGCAGTCCACAACTGACGCGCCGCTAGCCAAAGAAGTCTGCGCAAGGATCCTCTCACTGGGCGCTACCGCCGTCATCGCGGTTTCAATTCTCAACGCATTCGGCCGCATCGCCTGGGGCAAGATTTCGGATAACATGGGGCGCAAGAATACTTTAACGCTCATGTTTGTCATCGCCGCGGCGGCGATGTTCATACTCAACTGGCTCACATCCTATCCTTTGTATATAAGCGGCATCGGCATAGTGGGTTTCTGCTTCGGCGGCTTCCTCGCCCTTTATCCGGCGCTCACAGCAGATTATTTCGGAACGAAAAACGTCGGCGCAAATTACGGCTGGATGTTTACGGCATACGGCGCGGGCGGACTCTTCGGGCCGTGGCTCGCCCCCAAGCTCATGGCGGTCGT
Organism: bacterium; assembly: GCA_041739675.1. GTDB lineage: Bacteria > UBA10199 > UBA10199 > 2-02-FULL-44-16 > DYJF01 > DYJF01. Next base: position 13,042 of record JBGSNL010000051.1, on the reverse strand, counting down.
GAAGGTGATTCCGTACGAGGCCGTAGACAAGGCGGGTGTTGTGGCCACGAAAACGTTTGAAGCGGGAAATTTCATAAACGCATTCATCATCTCTGCCATCATGTGCGTGATCTCCGTCATCCTTGTCAGGGTAGTGAAGGCACCTCATCATGTGAAGGTCATGGAGCCGGTGGCGTCGGAGAGCTAAAAAGAGCGGCAATAAAAAAACCCGCCACTTAATAGTGGCGGGTTTTTCATTTTCAATTATTGAGCTACTTCAAAAGTTTTTTGAAGTAGTCGACGCAATCGAGTTTTTCCCACGTGAAGTCCGGGTCGTTCCTTCCAAAGTGGCCGTAGGCCGAAGTCTTGGAGAAGATGGGCCTCGCCAGGTTCAGGTGCTTTATCATCTGTCCCGGGGAAAGAGAGAATCTCTCGCGGATCGCTACTGCGATATCCTGCGGATCGACTTTGCCCGTGTGGTGCGTGTTGATGAATATGGAGAGCGGCTCCCTGCTTCCGATCACATATGAAAGCTGGATTTCGCAGCGGTCGGCCAGGCCCGCCGCGACGATATTCTTCGCAAGGTAGCGCGTCATGTAAGCAGCTGTCCTGTCCACCTTCGTCGGGTCTTTTCCTGAGAACGCCCCGCCGCCGTGGTTGCCCACTCCGCCGTACGTGTCAACGATGATCTTCCTGCCCGTGCATCCGGAATCGGCCACGGGACCGCCGATCACGAACCTGCCGGTATTGTTGATGTAGTACTGGGTGTTGGAATCGAGAAGTTTTCCGCAGACCGGCTCGACGACTTCGCGTCTGATATCGCGTCTCAACTGCTCGATATCGACGTTCTCGTCATGCTGTGCGGCGACGACAACGCAGCTCAGTCTCTTGGGTTTTCCGTTTTCATATTCGACCGTGACCTGCGTCTTGCCGTCCGGGCGCAAATACTTCAGCGTCCCGTTCTTTCTCACTTCGGCCAGGCGCATCGCCATCTTCTGCGCGTAAAGGATCGGGGCCGGCATGTACTCCGGCGTTTCTGCAGTGGCGTATCCCGACATCATGCCCTGATCGCCTGCGCCGTAATCTTCCACGCCCTTCTTCGTATCGACGCCCAAAGCGATATCGACACTCTGTTCGTTGATTGAAGTCAGGATGCCGACGCTCTTGTAATCAAAACCGTATTCCGGTTTCGTGTATCCGATGTCTTTCAGGACGTTTCTGACGACGTCTTTCACGTTGACGTAGGCCTTCGTGGTGATTTCGCCCGTCACAAGGATAAAGCCCGAACCCGCCATCGTTTCGCAGGCAACGCGCGCTGAAGTATCCTGTTTCAGGATCTCGTCCAGGACCGAATCGGAGATGCGATCGCAGACCTTGTCGGGATGGCCTTCCGTGACCGATTCCGACGTGAATGAATAATAACCGTTTTTAAGCATGACTGCTCCTTTCTTTGCTGTCTTAGCCTTATTGGATCGGGCTTTCCTAGGATATTTCCTCTTCATTTGCAACCTTTTATTGGTTTGCGCGTTTTTCAATCTGTGCACAAAGGCCTAAAAACATGTTCAAATCCTTGTGAAAAAGGCCGCCACGGCCGAAAAGCTTCTCAAGTTCTCCCACTATCTTTTTGCGCAATTTCCCGCCGTCCGCATCGTCATAGCCAAGCCTTATAAGCGCATGCGAGATCCTTTTCAAGACCGGCGCAATCTCCTTTTTTGATACGAATACGTCCTCATCCCTTTCAGCTTTGAGCTTTGAGCTTCGAGCTTCAGATTTCTTATATATCTCATGTCCCGCCACCATCACCGCCTGAGCCAGATTCAAAGACGGATATAGCTTCGATGTGGGAATCGTCCACACCATATCGCAAAGGTCAAGCTCCGATCTATCGAGGCCGTCGGCCTCGCGCCCGAAAACAAGGGCGACGCGCCCCTTTTTCGTCCTCGCATATATAATAGATGCGGCCTTTTCATTGGAAATGGAGGGCGGACGGAGCTTACCCTCCCGCCTTGAGAGCCCGACGACGAAAGTCGCATCCGAGCTGGCCTTTTCAAGACTTGAGAATACTTTTGCCCGATGAAGGATATCGCCGGCGGTCAGCGCCCACTTTTTAGCACCGCGAGTCCTGAAAGGCGCAGGATTCACAAGCCTGAGATCCGTGATCCCTGAATTCTTCATCGCCCGCGCGGCCATACCAACATTCTCATCACCGCTGGGCTCAACCAATATTATCGAGACATTTTCCAACATTCGCCATTGTTTATTCCAAATGTCGAGCCAACGCAACAGCACAAAATCCACGACCTTGATAACATTTTATTCATCTCCAATAAGTTATAGGGTTTCCCTCGTGTGAGGACTTGGCCCTTCGCCTTCGCCGCCAATGCTCATGCTGGCGGTTAATCGCCTACCTTCCGGGCGCCCATCCAGAAGTTGCATCATCTCCGTATTGTCAATTGGCGAGCCGGCGATGAGATATCAGCCAGCATGGCGATTGGCGTCTCGTCTCTCGGGCATGTCCTCACACGAGGGAAACCCTATAACTTACGAGAACGAGAAACCCGTGTCAAAACTCAGAGGCACAGGGGCTGTGGGGTTATGGGGCGTCTCTGAGGCGATTGCATCCATGGTTATGATGCCGCAATCGCCGAGAGACGAGGTGCGTTTTTGGGCCTTAACCAAAAAACGACGCCGTACCCATAACCCCACAGCCCCGAAAGCCTCAGAGTTTTGCTTTGCTTGCTTTTCGTACGGAGACAAAGTATTAGCAGTAGCAATGAATGACAAATATGCCGACCGAAGAAAATTTGCGAGACTCGATCTTGCGCTGACGGTGAGCTACAAGGTTGTTGATCAGATGAGTGGCGAAGATAAGCCGCAGGAAGTTGTCTCAAGCGACGTGAGCCTGGGCGGCCTTCGCCTCATGACCCCGGGGCCGCTCGAGCACGGTACAAGGCTTGAAATTGAAATTTATCTTCCGGAAGATGAAGAGCATCCATTGAGAGCTGACGGCGAGGTCGTCTGGCAGTCGAAAATTTCAGCCACGAGCTATGAGACCGGAGTGATGATCCACAATATAAATGATGCGGACAAAAAACGTTTTATGGAATTTGTCTTCGACCAGATGTCCAGGATGGTCACCGCACCGTAATCAAATACAACTTCATCAGACAGATGCTGTGCCAGGTTGCGTGAGGGTCTCATCAGGCAGAGTGTCAGGTGTGACAGTCGCGTCCGGAGGCAGTGTGTCCGGATATAAACTCATGTCCACATCAGCTCTTGACGAACCCGGCTGAGTTTGAGGCTCTGCCAACGCTGGGGCTTGTTCCGGTTGCTGCGGTGGCAGCTGTTGCGGTTGCTGCGGCTGCCGTGTTTGCTCGGGCTGATTCAAGTATGTCGCGGGTTGTCCGTAGTTCTGCGGTGCGGCCAATATCGGCTGGCTGAAGTTTGCAAGAGCCGCGGACTGAGACTGCTCATAAGCATTCGTCCCGCCCGGATTGGCGGCTATTCCCTTCACCCAAGCAAGGATCGTCTGATAAAAACCGCGATCGAGCTGCGCCTTATTTTTATCTGATGTTCCCTGAGGATTGATCGTGTATTGGGTCTCCTGCTGCGCGGCGTCCGGCCCCCTGCCAAGACCTACAGATCCCGATGTCGTCATATGAAGCTCCCTTGGTATGTCCTTCTTCAATAATATTATCGGCTGCGCCCACCCCCAAAGTTGCCTCACTGAATCATTAAAAAAACCCCACTAATACGCTTATAATCGCCCTTACAACCACTTTATTGCGCCACCCCACCTATCCCCTCTTATTCCGGCTTTCCGCGGTTTACGGTCAAATTTCCTTTGAAAATCAGAGGTGTCCTGATAGAGAGGGCGCCGATGCGCCTCCCACACAGTTTTGGCAGATATGTCCTGACGAAAAAGCTCGCCACCGGCGGGATGGCCGAGATCTACCGCGCAAAATATGTCGGCGAAGGGGGGTTTGAAAGAAAGGTCGCGATCAAGAGGCTCCTCCCCGCATGGTCTGCGGATAAAGATTTCATCACGATGTTAATCGACGAGGCGAAAGCCCTCGTTCATCTCCAGCACAAAAACATCGTCCAGGTTTTGGAACTCGGCAAGGAGGAGGAGAGCTTTTTCATATCGATGGAGCTGATCGAAGGTTTGGATCTGGGCGCACTTTTGAATCGCCTTATCCGCGACGAGATCGCGCTTCCTCTCAAATATTGCCTCTACATCATATGCCAGATTCTCGAAGCGCTCGATTTCGCCCACAGACAAGTCGGAGAGGATGGAAAACTCCTTCACATCGTTCATCGCGACGTCTCCCCTCCTAATGTCCTTCTCTCATGGAACGGCGAAGTGAAGGTGGCGGACTTCGGAATTGCGAAGGGGGAACACCGCACCTACGAAACACAAGTCGCGCAGGTGAAGGGAAAATATTCCTACATGTCGCCGGAGCAGGCCTCAGGACAGGTGGTGGACCGGCGTACGGATATATATGCGGCGGGCATTCTCCTCTATGAGCTCTTAACACTCAAGAAACTCTTCGATGCGCCGAACGATCTTGAAGTGATCGAGCTTGTGAAACACTCCCTTGTTCCATCGGAGCCCATTTCAATCTTCGATCCTCAACTGAGAAAGATTTTACTCAAGACCCTTTGCCGCGAACGCGGCGAAAGATATCAGACCGCCGGAGAATTTCTCGAGGCGCTGAATCAATTCACATTGAAAAAGGGGCTCTCCACAAGCTCGTTCGAATTCGCGCAGTTCCTCCAGACCACGTTTCCCAACGAGGCCCAGCGCCACGAAGAAGAAGTCGAATATGAAAAAAATATAACGGCGGCGCGCCCGGCGACAAGGCCGTTCGGAAAATTCACAAGTGTCAGCCTCCGTCTGAAAAATCTGAACGTCGCCTTGAGAGGTGCCACGGTAGCAGCGCTTGCGGGATGCATTATTCTGCCCTGGGGACCAGCTTTGAATACACTCAATGCCTCCGCGAAAACTGAAACGAAGATTGAAACACCCGAAGTTCGGCCGGTCGAAGTGAAAGCGGATACTCAAGCTGCATCACCCGCAATGATCAACGTCAACGCGCGCCCGTGGGGCTACGTGACGATTCCGGGTTACACCTCAAACAAGGAAACGCCCGTCAGAAACCTCAAGGTAAAACCCGGGCCGCAGCTTGTGAAGATTTTTTACGAGCCTGAAAACCGGTGGCTCTCAGCCAAGGTTGACGCAAAAAGCGGAGAGACCACGAACTGCTTTGCCCAGTTCGGGGCCCATCCCCAACTTCAGTGCAAGTAATGTATTCCAGAATCCTCAATTGATTTGAATCGTTGGCAACGTCTGGATTTTCCTTGGGAAAAGTTGGGATTTCCCCTTGACTTTTAAGCCCCAAACAGCGAAAGATGCCGCCCGTTTTATGATAGAAGTTAGATTCCATGGTCGCGGAGGTCAGGGTGCTGTCACATGCGCCGAGCTTATCGCTTTGGCCGCGATAGAAGAGGGAAAGTACGCGCAGTCGATGCCCTCCTTCGGGCCGGAGCGCCGCGGCGCCCCAGTCGTTGCCTATCTTCGCGTCTCCGAGGAACCTATCCTTGTCCGCGCAGAAGTGACCCAGCCGGATATCGTCGTCGTTTTGGACGATTCGCTCGTCCGCATCATGGACGTTACCCACGGCATAAAGAATAACGGACTTGTAGTTGTCAACACCAGGATGACCGAAGCCGAAGTCCGCGAGCACACAAAATTCACGGGCAAACTCGCAATCGTCGATGCACTCACAATCGCGATGGAGATACTCAAGGTTCCGATCACGAATACAACCATGATCGGGGCGCTTCTCAAGGTGCGCGATCTAGTTCCTGTGAACGCGGTTGAGACGCAGATAACAAAGAGGTTCAATCCCAAACTCGCAGAGAGAAACGTAAGCGCGCTCAAAAAAGCGTTCGAGCAGACGAAAATTTCATAATTATGGCGAAGAAAGATACATGGAAAGACGTCGAGAAGGGCGCGATCATCAAGCGGCCGGGGTCCGCACGCGAATACAAGACCGGCGACTGGCGCTCGCAGCATCCCGTCTATGACCAGAACCGCTGCATCAAGTGCGGAGTCTGTTACCTTTATTGCCCCGATGCGGCGATAAAGATAAAACCTGACGGATTCATTGAAATTGACGAATACTATTGCAAGGGTTGCGGAATTTGCGCGCGCGAGTGCATAACCGGCGCGTTCACAATGGTTCCCGAAGGAAAAGAAGAGAAAAAGAAATGAGCAAGAGAGTCGGAATTGAAGTTTCGCTGGCGGTTTCTGAGGCCGTGAAAATGGCCAAAGTCGATGTCGTTGCCGCCTACCCCATCACGCCGCAGACCCACATAGTGGAGAGCCTGGCAGAGATAATCGCCGAGGGCCATCTGGATGCGGAGTATGTCTGCGTCGAATCGGAACATTCGGCGATGAGCGCGTGCCTGGGATCGTCCGCGGTCGGCGCCCGCACATTCACGTCAACTGCGGGCCAGGGCCTTGAGCTCATGCACGAGGTGGTCTACGTCGCGGCATCGATGCGGCTTCCTATAGTTATGGCGGTCGCCAACCGCGCGCTTTCGTCTCCCCTTTCGGTCTGGGGAGATCATTCCGATGTCATGGCGGTCCGCGACACCGGATGGATTCAGGTCTTCTGCGAAAAAGGACAGGATGCTTTCGATCTGACGCTCTGGGCGTTCCGTCTCGCGGAGGACAAACGCGTTCTCTTCCCCGTGATGGTCAACATGGACGGCTTCCATCTGACGCACGTCGTGGAACCCATAGAGCTTCCCTCTCAGGAGGAAGTGGACCGGTTCCTGCCACCCATTGATTTTCCGACACCGCTCAACCCCAAGCAGCCTGTGACCATGGGCGCTTTCGCCATCCCGCAATTCTACACCGAAATTAAAAAATCGCAGGAAGTCGATTTCGAGAACACGCGCCCTATCATAAAAGAGACGTGGGATGAATTCGCAAAGATTTTTGGAAGAAAATACAATGCGGTCGAAAAATACATGACAGACGGCGCGGAGACGCTCCTTCTCACAATGGGGAGTTTCTCCCAGACCGCATCGCTTGCTATAAGCGAACTCAGAAAACAGGGCGAAAAGGTCGGCCAGATAAGGCTCCGCTTGTGGCGCCCCTTCCCGTTTGAAGAATTGAAAGAAGCGGTGAAGGGTGCGAAGCGCCTCATCATCCTCGACCGCGCGTTGTCTTCGGGCGGGCCAGGCGGCCCGGTTGCATCAGAGGTGAAAAGCGCGCTTTACGGAGTGCCCGGCGCACCGAAGGTCGCAAGCTTCATCGCGGGACTGGGCGGCCGTGATATTCTGCCTGAACAGTTTGTCGAGATGATCCGCCACGGAATCGAAGTTGCAGACAAAGGGCAGGAAGGCCCTTACGAGATGCTGGGAGTAAGAGAATAAAATGGAAAATTTTTCGGTATATGCATCAAGACTTGTAGAGAAAGGCGAGCCCTTCACGCCGGGACACCGCGGATGTGTAGGCTGCTGCGAGGCGCTGGCCGTCCGCCAGGTTGCAAAGGCGCTGGGAAAAGACGTCATCGTCGTCAACGCGACCGGCTGCCTTGAGATCATATCGTCGGGTTATCCCAACACCAACTGGGACATTCCGTGGATACACACGCTTTTTGAAAACACCGCGGCGGTTGCATCGGGCGTCGAATCGGGCCTCAAGGTTTTGAAGCGCAAGGGGCGCTACCCTTCAGATCGAAGAACGAAAGTCGTTGCGATGGGTGGCGACGGCGGAACAGCCGACATCGGTTTTCAGGCCCTTTCGGGCATGTTAGAGCGCGGTCACAACGTTCTCTACGTCTGCTACGACAACGAAGCGTACATGAACACCGGCATCCAGCGTTCCGGTTCCACGCCTTACGGAGCGACGACAACGACTTCCCCTGCCGGTCCAAAGAGTATCGGACAGCGCACGTGGAAGAAAAACATGCCGAGAATAGTCGCGGCGCACGGAGTTCCTTACATCGCGACAGCCTGTCCCAGCTATCCGTTCGATCTGATGAATAAGGTGAAAAAAGCGGTCGCAGTCGACGGACCGGCATATCTCCATATTTTCGCGGCGTGCCCCACGGGCTGGCGCTCCCCCACCGACACAGCGATAAGAGTAGGAAGGCTGGCGGTTCTGAGCAACGTCTTCCCTCTCTATGAAATTGAAAACGGGAAGTGGACACTCTCCATGGAAGTTGAAAATCCGATTCCTGTGGCGGAATATTTCAAGGCGCAGGGCCGCTTCAAACATCTGAAAGAAAATGACGTCGAATATATACAAAAACACGTGATCGAGGAATACGAGAAAATAAAGGAAATGTGCCGCGCATCGGCAAAATAGTTTATGGACCTTTCAAAAGTTGAACAAATTGTAAAAAACCACGACACGAATCCGGGACAGCTCATCGGCATCCTTCAGGATGTGCAGACGGAGTTTCGTTATCTTCCAAAGCATCCGCTTGAGAAGGTCGCCGAACTCCTGAACGTCCCGCTTTCGCAGGTCTTCTCGGTCGCCACTTTCTTCCGCGCGTTCTCGCTTGAACCGCGCGGCAAGCATGAAGTTAGCGTGTGCATGGGAACGGCCTGCCACGTACGCGGAGCCAGGCGCGTTCTGGAGGAGATAGAGAGAGAGCTCGATGTTCCCGCCGGCAAGACGACAAAGGACAAGGAAGTGACGCTTGAGACGGTCAACTGCCTCGGCGCCTGCGCGTTGGGTCCGATCGTAGTCGTCGACGGCGAATATCACGGGCACATGACTTCAACAAAATTGAAAACGATTCTGCCCGGCAAAAAAGCGCATAACGTAAAAAAAGATTAAAGGGTAAGAGATGGTAGCCAAACTCGCAAAACTTAATAACTTCGCCGACCTTGATTCTCTGCGGAAATCCATTCTGAAGGACCGCGACGCCAACGCAACGACGATAGTCGTTGCGGGCGGAACGTGCGGCGAGGCGCGCGAGAGCAACAAGATTTTTGACGCCATAAGCGAGCTGGCCAAGAAAGAGAATGCCAAGCTCACAGTTAAATACACCGGCTGCCATGGATTCTGCCAGCGTGAACCGATCGTCATCATAGAACCCATGGGCTTCTGGTACCAGATGGTCAAGCCCTCCGATGCAAAAGATATCGTCGCGTCGGCACTTTCGGGCAAACCGGCCGAGCACCTCCTTTTCACGGACGATGCCGGAAACAAGATCCTTAAGGAAAACGAAATCCCATTCTATCGCAAACAGAACAAGCTTCTGCTTTCCGCCAACAAACTGACCGATCCGGTTTCAGTTGAAGACTACCTTGCGGCGGGTGGATACGCCTCCCTTCCCAAGGCCCTGGCCATGAAACCCGAAGCAATCGTAGATGAGGTGAAAAAGGCGGGTTTGAGGGGGCGCGGCGGCGGCGGATTTTTGACCGCCAGAAAATGGGAAACGGTGAGAAAGGCGCAGCCGGGAGAAACCCGCTACGTCATCTGCAACGCGGACGAAGGCGATCCGGGCGCATACATGGACCGCTCTTTGCTTGAAGGAAATCCCCACAGCGTCCTCGAAGGGATGATCGTAGGCGCGTACGCCATCGGCGCCAATGAGGGATACATATATGTCCGCAACGAATATCCCCTCGCGGTGAAAAACGCGCGCATCGCCTTGAAGCAGGCTCGCGAGTTGGGTCTTCTTGGCAAAAACATTTTGGGCTCCGGATTCGATTTCGATATCACGATATGCCGCGGAGGCGGCGCGTTCGTATGCGGCGAATCGACCGCCCTTATGGCGTCGCTTGAAGGAAAAATCGGCGAGCCGCGGGCAAAATACATACACACCGCCGAGCAGGGTCTGTGGAACAAACCATCGTGCCTCAACAACGTCGAGACGTGGGCGAATGTTCCCCACATCATTAATAAGGGATCTGACTGGTTCGCATCGATAGGAACCGCGGGCAGCAAAGGGACCAAGATCTTCTCGCTGGTCGGAAAGATAAATAACACCGGCCTCGTCGAGGTCCCGATGGGAGTCAAGCTCCGCGAAATAATCTTCGACATCGGCGGCGGAATTCCCGACGGGAAAAAGTTCAAGGCGGTGCAGACAGGCGGCCCGTCCGGCGGATGTTTGCCGGAGAGCCAGCTCGATCTTCACGTCGATTTCGACGAGCTCACGAAGGCCGGCTCAATGATGGGGTCGGGCGGTCTTATCGTGATGGACGAAGACACCTGCATGGTGGACGTCGCCCGCTACTTCACGGAATTCCTGACGGAGGAATCCTGCGGAAAATGCGTTCCGTGCCGCGAGGGCGTGGCGCATATGCTCTGGATCTTGAACCGCATAACGAACGGCGAGGGGCGCGAGGGCGATATAGAGCTTTTGGAAGAGATGGCGGAAACGATTTTCGATTCCTCGCTTTGCGCTTTAGGCGGCACCGCACCCAACCCTGTTCTCTCCACGATCAAATATTTTCGCGACGAATATGAGGCGCACATAAAGGAAAAACGCTGCCCCGCCAAGGTCTGCAAAAAACTCATCACCTATTCGGTGATCGACAAAAATTGTACGGGCTGCATGGCGTGCACGCGCGTATGCCCGACCGAGGCTGCGGTCGCCACCGAGAAGCAGGCCACGGCCCCCATAAAGGGCAAAACCAATCCGAAACTAAAGATGCACCAGATTATCGACAAGAAGTGCATCAGGTGTAATCTCTGTTTTGAAAACTGCAAATACGACGCTATAAAGGTGAAGTGATATGTCCAAGGTTACGATCACAATCGACGGGAAGAAGGTTCAGGCCGAAGCGGAAGAGAGCTTACTCGATATCTGCCGCAGGGAGTTCATCCCGGTTCCTACTCTCTGCGATCATCACGATTTGAAACCCTACGGCGTGTGCAGGCTCTGCATCGTCGAGTGGGATCGCGGCGACTGGTCGAAGATCGTCACCTCCTGCAACTTTCCGGTGAAAGACGGCCAGGTCTTTAAGACAAACTCGGACAAGGTTTTAAGGCAGAGAAGGATGATAATGGAATTAACGCTCGCTCGTTCCTCGCATACTCCCGAAATAATCGATGTCGCAAAGAGGATCGGCGTAGAGGTTGACAAGGTCAGGTTCCCGAAAAAGGACGAAGGCTGTACGCTCTGCGGCATGTGCATCAGGGCGTGCTCCGAGGTCGTTGAGGCAAACGCCATTTCATTTGCCGGAAGGGGCCCCACGCGCAAGATATCATCCCCGTTCTTCGATGAAGCGGGCGATTGCATCGGCTGCGGATCGTGCTCATACATCTGCCCCACAAATTACATAAAGATGGAAGAGGATGAAAATTACCGCACCTTTCCGGAGTGGAAGGTGAAGTTCGAGATGGCACACTGCAAAAAATGCGGTCAGAAGATTGCCCCCAAAAAGCAGCTTGAGTTCATCCGCAAGAAGGCGAATCTCCCGGCCGACTGGTTCGACGTCTGCATCAACTGCCGCCCATAAATTGAGTGATTGACAAGCCCGGCGTTAGCCCAATAGAATATCGCCATGTCATTCATCAATGAAAAACAAAAAGAGATCAACTGCAAGGTAGTTTACTACGGGCCGCCGCTCTGCGGAAAGTCCACAACGCTCCGCGCGATCTACGAACAGGTTCGCGAGGACGCGAAGGGCGACCTGATCTCTCTCTCGCAGGATAACGACCGCACATTGTATTTCGATTTCGTCCCGCTCTCGCTTGGAAAGTTCAAAGGCTACACGATCAGGCTTCACCTCTACACGGTCCCGGGTGACGTGGGTTACTCAGCGGCGAGAAAGCTGATTTCGAAGGGCGTAGACGGTGTTGTTTTTATGGCCGATTCCCAGCTCCAGAAAATGGAGGAGAATCTGAAGAGTCTTTCAAATCTTCGCGAGATAATTAAAAACGAAGGCCTTGACGTGAAGCAGGTTCCCATGGTTCTTCAATACAACAAACGCGACCTTCCCAATGCCGTCCCCGTCGAGGAGATAAGGCATCTTCTCAACCAGAACAATTCAGATGATTTTGAAACTGTGGCGGTGACGGGCCAGGGCGTGTTCGACGTCCTTCGCGCAATAGGCACAAAGGTGCTTCTCAATCTGAAGCGAAAACCTCTCTAACCTACTTCGGCACTTTTTCCCAGTCCTTCAGGAACTTGTCTATCCCGATATCCGAGAGCGGATGTTTGATGAGCTGGTTTATCACCGAAAACGGAATCGTCGCCACGTCCGCGCCCAGAAGAGCCGCCTCCCTGACATGGAGAGGATGCCTTATCGAGGCAACGATCACTTCGGTTTCGAAATCGTAATTTTCGTAAATTTGTACGATGTCCGCTATGAGATCCATTCCGCAATGAGTGATGTCGTCCAACCTACCGACGAAGGGGCTGACGTAGGAAGCGCCTGCCTTGGCAACGAGAAGCGCCTGATTGGGCGAGAAACAGAGCGTCGCGTTCGTCTTGATCCCCTTGTCCTTCAGTGTCTTGATGGCTTTCAAACCCTCGGCGGTCGTTGGAATCTTCACCACGACGTTTTTTGAAAGATCGGCCAGCTTCATCGCCTCATCCACCATTCCCTTCGCCTCAAGGCTCGTGACCTCAAGACTCACCGGCCCTTCTATCTCCGCCAAAATATCCTTCACGACACTTTTGAAATCGCGCCCGGTCTTGGCAACGAGCGAAGGATTCGTGGTAACGCCGTCGATCACGCCCATCGCTTTCGCCTCGCGAATCTCCTTGATATCTGCCGTGTCGATAAAAATTTTCATGGCCCCCTCCTTTATGACATGCACCGTTCGCTGCAGTAAAATTTATCATGCTTTTCGATCGCATCGCTTTTCAAAATAAAAGTCTGACACTTTGCGCATGATACCATCTCTCCCGGAACAAGATCTCGGTTTGGAGACGCCTTTTCAAAATTTGACCTTTTATAGTCAGCAATCTTGCGGCGCGCCCTTTGGAAGAGTGCGTACAACAAATATAAGATCACCAACGTGGATATTATGCGGAACATTTTCTTTCAAGCCCTCCCAAAAGCTCCTTCACGGTCTTTC
>JBGSNL010000020.1:0-34421 GCA_041739675.1 bacterium | reverse complement strand
GACGACTACAATCATCCGAAGGTAAGGCTTCCCGGGAGCGGCGGGGCGTGCGACCTGGCGACGAACTGCTGGCACACGATCGTGATCACCCCGCATGAGAAGCGCCGCTTTGCAAAAAAAGTGGATTTCATTACATCGCCGGGCTATCTCACGGGCGGAAACGCAAGGGAAGATGCCGGTCTTCCGAAAGGATCGGGCCCCTACAAGATCATCACAAATCTCGCCATCATGGGTTTCAATAATTCCGACCGCAGGATGGAAGTGGAATCGCTTCACCCCGGCGTCACGATAGAGCAAGTCGTGGAAAATACCGGCTTCGAGCTGCTTATATCCAAAAATCTCAAAACGACCGAAGCCCCTAAGGCGGAATGTCTGCGAATTCTTAGCGAGGACGTGGATCCTCATCGTTATATTATAGGTCGCTGATATAGCTAATAATATCAATTGGATATGTGCTTTAGGTGTATTCAGTTTGAATACGCCTATGCGTATATTATTCTCCCAAGCCAGGTTATATTATGAGATAATATGCATGAAAGGGAGATCTTATGAATTGCCCGGTCATTTCAGATTACGAAAACTTCAGGGTATATCTCAAAGACTGGTATTTGTGGATGAAGGAGACTAGGGCGGGGTTTTCGTACCGCACTTTTTCCAGATGGGCCGGTTTCAAATCGCCCAACCAGCTTCAGCTTATCATCAACGGCAAGCGCAATATCACGCCGGCAACGATGACGATTTTCACGAAAATCTTGAAGCTCAAGAGAAGGGAGAAAAAATATTTTGAGCTGCTCGTCAACATGAATCAGGCTGACACGCCGGAGGCGAAGGCCAACTACGTTCTGGAGATGGCGAATTATTTTAAAAAATATAAGAATAACCTCAAGCAGAACCAATACGAATATCTGACCAAGTGGTATTATCCGGTGATTCGCGAGATGGTGACAACGAAGTGGTTCAGAAACGAACGGCGCGCTATCGCAGGAAGGATAGGCCACAATGTATCCCCGCCGCATGTCGACGAGGCCATCGACAAACTTGTGGAGCTTGGTCTTTTGAGTCGCGATCAAAGCGGAAATTTGAAACAATCCGAGGCCGTCATCTCGACCGGCCCGGAAACGCAGGCTGCGGCATCATATTTTTATCACGATCAAATGATGCGCCTGGCAATGGATGCGCTTAGCACTCAAATGCCCGATAAAAGGAATTTTTCGGCCATAACTTTTGCATGCCGGCAAGAGGATGTTCCGGAAATTACACAAATGTTAAACGATTGCCGGAAGCAAATACTTTCTTATCTGGAAGGGCGAGGGAAAATTGAAGATGACCATGTCTATCAATTGAATCTTCAACTGTTCCGTGTAACGCGTGAAAAGAGGCAAGTATGAGAAGTTTATTCAAGGTCATTTTTGTCTTTGCGGCCGCTGTGATTATGGGCTGCGGGAGCGCAACGGAAGTTGGCAATCCGACAAGCGAGATTCCTACATTGAGGACGATAGAGGGCGTAATCGATGTCAGCACCATTGAGGAGGCGAAAAGCGTTGCGCTGCAGGCGGTTGATCCCACGACACTCACCGTCGTCGCAACGGCAACGGACGGCTCAGTAAAAGAATCCATGGTGGATGTGGACGGTTTTTTTGCGATAGATGTTGAGTTGGGAAAAACATATTCCCTTGAGGTTCTGATGCAGGGAGAGGTGGTGGGACCGTTCAGTTTTGAACAAGATGAGATGGGCAACAGGGCAAACCGGCTGCAAATAACCCAGAGGGGAAGCCCGATAGATATGGGACAGGTGAGGTTTCAGGACGGTGTCTTTATCCCTGAAAATGAGCCGCGCCGGCAAATGGGAAATGGTTCTGGCGGTATGTAACAAACAGTCGGTTGTATTCTAATTGGTTTCGATTACGATACATATTAATCACATTAGATTTAAATCACCTTATATATTAACTAATTAAGAGTTTTGAGTGTATTCATATTGAATACATTTAGGGAACAATATGCGTGCCTCTAGCAGCGGGATAAGAGACAATAATGGCAGATGAATCGCGGTTGCAGGAAAGGAGGTGAAGGAAAGGACCGCATAACAAGTAAAAAAATGGAGGTGCGTTATGAAGATAAATAAAAATTTTTTGGAGATGATCGGTGTCTTACTTCTTGTGGCAGCGTGTGGAGGAGCGACTTCAACTGAGCCGGCAGACGAGGGACGGCTGATCACAGGTGAAATTGAAAGCGATGCCGCCGCCGTTACCATGAAGGCGCTGGAGGAGGGAGGCTCGTGCATCGGCGAGGTGTGCGGTGTCACGGCTTACAATTCCGACGGGAGTGAAGTTCAGGGAGAGATAGATCCCGCAACGAACCGCTGGAGGGTGAGGGTGCGGAATGGAAACTGGATGTTCGGATTTTTAGACGGTGCGGGGCAACGTCTTGGATATCTGACGATGAACGGTATCACCGCGCTTGTGATTGAAGACGGAACGGATGTTGACCTTGGAAAGATGGGTTTCAGTGGGGGTGAGATGGTAATGCAAGGCGATGTTGAAGGCCTCGGTGAAAACGGGATCCGCTCCTATTACGGCCAGGACGCGGATCGTGACGGCATTCCGCAAGCTTTTGGAGACGGCGAGACAGTTGTTGATACTTCAGTTTTCAATTTACTCTTTATAAGACCTTATGACGGTCAATTGAACGTCGCGCCTTGCAGACCAGTGAAGATTGTTTTCACCAAGGCATTGGATGAAGCAACGGTGACTGCAGATACAATTAAAATCTCCACGGTCGATGGGGCCGCCGTCGAAGGTGCGTTTTCTGTATGGGAAGATGCGGAGTATATGGAATTTGAAATCGTCTTTGCTCCTTCGGGTGGATATGAAATGGGTGCCACGATTGATGTCCTTATTGTTTCGGGCCCAGAAGGTGTTTTATCGGCTGAAGGCGATGCGTTGGCCGCCGATATCGCCACATCATTCACCGTGAGAGATTTTGGTGGAACAAGCGATACGTGTCACGATCCCGATCAGGAAAGGCAGCAGGCGCGTGTCCAGGAGCGTGAGCGGGCGAGATTAGGAAGTGAATAGAAATTTCCGACATAGATTTTCAATGCCCCTTGCTTTCAAGTGGGGGGCATTTTTGTTTTACGGGCGGCTTATAAATACTTGAAATTCCCGCAAAATTTGGTTATTTTGGCATATTAAAACCTAAAGGTAGGGGTGTGTCCAATGGAGCTTAGTCACATACACATGGTTGGTATCGGCGGGACGGGGATGGGGTCGCTGGCAAGGCTCCTTGTTGAAAAGGGATACCGCGTGACCGGCAGCGACGAGAAGCTCTATCCCCCCATGAGTGATCAACTCGCAGAGCTCAAGATAAAAATTTTCGAAGGCTATGGGGCCGCAAACCTGAGTGAAAAGCCCGATCTTGTCATCATCGGAAACGTCATCACGAAGATGAATCCTGAGGCACAGGAAGTCTTGAGACTGGGGCTGCCTTATCGTTCGATGCCGCAGGCGGTTGCCGAATTTTTCCTGAAGGGAAAAACTCCGATAGTCGTCGCCGGCACGCACGGCAAGACGACGACGGCGACTCTTCTTGCATGGCTCTTCTCGGAGGCTGGCGAGGATCCAGGATTTTTGATCGGCGGAGTGGGAAAAAATTTCGAGAAGAGCGCGCACGTCGGCGGCGGCCGAATCTTTGTGATCGAAGGGGACGAATACGACACCGCGTTTTTCGACAAAGGGCCGAAGTTTTTGCATTATCTGCCGCAGGCGATTCTCCTTACCTCAATTGAGTTCGACCATGCTGATATTTATCGGGATCTTAACCACATAAAAGAGTCTTTCAAAAAATTGATGGGAGTTCTGCCGCCCGACGGTCTTCTCATCTGTAACGGGGAAGACGAAAACGTGTCCGAGATTGCAAAGCTTGCAAAGGGGCGCACACTCACGTACGGCCTGAAAGCCGGCACGAACTATTATCCGGAAAATGTTTCCGCAACCGAGACTGGCACGAACTTCGATCTTGCCGGCCCGAACGTGTCGGCTAATTTTACGACCACACTTTCCGGTGACCACAATCTCTCAAATGTCGTTGGTGCGATCGCGATTCTTTGCGAATACGGTGTTTCGCCTGAAAAGATCCAGAAGGGACTGGCCACGTTCAAAGGGGTCGCCCGCAGACAGGAGATTGTGGGCGAGGTCAAATCTGTCGTGGTGATCGACGATTTTGCCCATCATCCCACGGCGGTCGCCAAAACGATACAGGCTATGCGGCAAAAATATCCGGACAGACGCCTCTGGGCGATATTCGAGCCGCGCTCCAACACCAGCCGCCGCAACATTTTCCGCGAGGGCTTCATCGACGCGCTCTCAAAGGCCGACCGCGTTCTCATCGGAGGTGTCTTCCGCTCGGAGAAGATTCCGGAAAACGAGCGGCTGGACGTTCAGGGTGTGGCCGATACCCTGATGAGAAAGGGGATCGATGCTCATTACATTCCGCAGTCAGATAACCTCCTTGAATTTGCACTGAGAAACATAAGCGCGAACGATGTCGTTCTCTTCATGTCCAACGGTGCGTTTGACAACCTGCCGCGAAGGCTTGTTGAAGGAATGAAAAGGAGACGCGTTAATTAAAATGAAACGAAAATCCACATTGTTGAGAAACCTTCTTCTTTCCGTCGCGGCATTTTTTCTTTTTGTCGTCGGAACGGTCATGATTCTCAACAGGCCGGAGACGATCCGCTACGTTTTGAAGACGGCCAACGTCAAGAGCCCATGGAACATCACGCTCGAAACCTTCTCCTGGAAGCCTTTTTCGAACCGTGTTGTCATCGGCGGACTCCATCTCATTCATAAAAAAAACGCCAAAGAGGCGTTCGCCAAAAGTGTAAATATAAAATACAGACCGTGGGATATCTTAAGGGGGAGATTCGTCATCACGATATTTGAAATCGACGACGTCAGGATCGCGATTCCTCCATCTGAAGCGCCGCCCGAAAAAAAGCGTCTTGAGCTAAATCTGACCCGCCTTTTTATTCTTCAAAACATCATCATCAAACACGGAATAGTCAAGGGGGTGGATCTTTCGCTGCCCAGGGATGTGGACGTGAAGGCGGATGAGATGCGCTTCGGAATGTCGCGTACGCTTTTCGGGGAGACGCAGGTCAATATCCGTTTCGACGGTTTGGCTCTTTCGCGCGCGGGGGAACCGATGGCCAACGCGGCATCGCTCACGCTCGACAC
Organism: bacterium; assembly: GCA_041739675.1. Taxonomy (GTDB): domain Bacteria; phylum UBA10199; class UBA10199; order 2-02-FULL-44-16; family DYJF01; genus DYJF01. The sequence goes on along the minus strand of JBGSNL010000020.1, from coordinate 29,184 downwards.
TTCGACCGCGCTGCCGAAGTGGAAGTCCGAGTTTCCATATCTCAACGCGCTCAAGGGAAGTCTCGATATTGAAGACGGGCATCTGGAGGCGCTTGAAATCGACAAGCTCAAGGCGAAGCTGCATTTTTTGGATAACGAACTCAAACTCGATCAGCTGGAATTGACGATAAAGGAAAGAAGCCTGACGGGAAAGCTGAGCGCGAACACGCAAACACAGAATTTCGACGCCTCCATCGACATACCGAAGCCCATATCCTTGCCCTACATAGGCAAGGATATGGTCACGATAGACACGGCGGGCGATCTTGCCGGATCGTTCAAGATCAGCGGGCACGGGTTTCTACCGTCGGAGAGCAGTGGAAAGGCTGAGGCCTCGTTCGCGCACCGCTTCAGGATATCGCCTGAAATTCCCATCGTCGCGAGTGCGAAGGCCCAGTGGTCGGAAGGCGTGATAAATATTTCCGGCGGCGAGGTCAGGGCGCAAAGCGACGTCATCAAGTTTGACGGCTCGGTGGACATTAGAAAGAAGAAAATTGCACTTAAAGGGTCGGGCACGGGTTTCCCCATTGAACTCTTTTTCGACAAATTCAAAAACATTCATTTTCATCCGATTTTTGGAAAGACCGACTTCACCGCGACGTTCGACGGCTGGGCGAGACAGTTTCAAGCAAAGATCAAGGGGACCACGCATCAGGGCGGATATAAACCGATCGTCGCGACGACCGTCGAGACCGATCTCGACGCGACATACGACCGTTTGAGTTTCAAGTGGAGAGTTGTTGAGGACAACAGACAGACGGGAACCGCGGATCTGGATATCAGGATCGGTAAAAAAATTGAGGGACAGTTCCGGTCGAAAGATATCGACCTGAAAGCCCACATGGAGCGTCATCCTCTGGCAACTGCTCTTTCTACGATCGGGCTCTCGGGAGAGGCCACGGGCGATCTCGTGATCAAGGGGCCCCATCTCAATTTCAAGGGCCAGGCGTCAGCCCAGATCGTGAACGGAAAATGGTTCGCCCTTCCGTTCGATAAGGCCGTCGCCGCCATGGACATTTCGAGAAAAAAGTTGACCTTCAAAGACGTGGAGATTGTTCTTCATAGGTTAAACCCGATAATTTTCACGCAGCCGCTCACAATGGATCTGACCGAAGGATCTCTTAGGCTCTGGGGCACGCCCGTGCCGAATCTATCGCTCGACATGGGATATCAGTATTCCGGGAAAAGATGGCAGATTAAAAAAATCTCATATGACGACCCTTCGACATCGAGCCACTTTGATGTTTCGGGAGGTATCGTTTCCGGAGGCGGCATCAATCTTTTGCTCTCAGGCTCCGCCGATCTGAAAGTTTTGACGCCTTTGGGTTTTCTGGTCCGCGAAGTGTCCGGTCCGGTCGATATGAAGCTTGCAGTGACAGGTTCTGCATCGAATCCCGCGATCAACGGCAGGATCGGGTTTAATGACAGTGTGATCTCGCCCCGCTTCGTCCGTCTTCCCCTGGAAAATTTAAAGGGAAACGTGCTCTTTGACGGGCACATAATCACCTTCGACAATGTTTCGGGAGTCACGGAAGACGGGCGTTTCGTGCTGAAGGGCGGGCTTTCCCACAGCGGGCTCAAGCTTGCGAGCGCCAATATCGTTCTTGAGGCGAATGATTTGCGATACAGGAGCGACGACGGCTACTTCAACATGGAGTTTGACGGCAACCTTACGCTCAAGGGGCAATTCCCGGAGCCGCTTTTGGCGGGCGACATAACAATCCTCGAAGGAAGGTACACAAAAGATTTCAATATCCTCGAATCGATCACTAGATCCTCCGCCTCCGTGAAGAAACAAAGGACGAGTGAAATCGCTTTCTCGCCGCAGCTCGATTTGCACGTGAGAAACACGGGGGACCTTTACATAAAAAATAACGTCGGAGATATCTGGCTCAGGGCCGATCTGGAGATAAAGGGTACGAGAAATAAGCCGCTCATACATGGCGCAGTCGATGTCACCGAAGGCGAAATACACTACATGGGGCTGGAGTTCGATATCACACGGGGTTTTGTTGAGTTCCGGCCGGAATCGGAGAGCCCCTATTTGGAGGCGGTGGCGCAGAGGGAAATCGGCGTCTACAACGTGACAATAGAGGCGCACGGGCCCACCGACAATCTGGCGCTGGATCTGTCGGCCACTTCGCCTTCCGGCGCGCTTGAAAAAAGGGACGTGATTTCGCTCATTGCCTTCGGGATGACGGAAACCGAACGCGAGCAGATGGCGGTGCGCACAGGCGAGCAGTTCGGTTTTTCCATGGCGGCTCAGCAGTTGACTCACGTCATCGAAAGGCCCGTATCCAAATTCACCCACCTCGACACGTTCAGACTTGAGGCGGCGGAGCCCACATCACAGGTCATTTCACGCATCAGGGTCGGCAAACAGGTCTCCGACAGACTCAGTGTGGATTTTGCAACGGATATCAACACGCAGGATGCTACGCAGACGGTGACCGGTGAATATCTGATAACAGACTCATTGCTCATGAAGGGTTCACGGAGTTCCGACGGCCGTTACGAAATAGACGGCGCGATCCGGTTCAGATTGCGTTAATGACATGAGGGGGATCAAAGTAGTAGCAATAGTGTTTCTTCTTGCCATGGAAGCGGCGTGGCCGTGCCTCGCTATGGGCGAGACTATCGCTGACATTTGTTTCAAAAACCTTACAGGTGTTGAAGAAGCGGAGATTCAGGGTGTTCTGCCCTTCAAAGTCGGCGACGAATTCCGCATAGAAGACCTGGATCGCGGGATAGGCTATCTCAGAAAATGGGGGGTGTTTTCGACAATCGAAGCGAGGATTCTCGATTCTGACGAAGGCGTTGTGGTTGAAATATCATTCGGAGACGCGAGGGTTATCACAAACATAGATGTCGTCGGCAATTATCCGTATCTCGAAAACAAGGTTCTCAAGTATTTGACCATTCACACGGGAGAAGTCTACTCGCCCAAACGCATTGAGGAACAACTGGAGCGCATCAGAGGATTTTACGAGCGTGAGGGTTACGTCGGCATGGAGGCCTACACAGAAGAGCAGGATGAGCCGGTCAAGAACGGTGTCGCTATTACTTTCCATATCAAGCGCGGGGATTTGATCAGGTATCGAAAGATAGAGATTCAGGGGAACCGAGCCTACCCGAAGGGGCGCTTCACGTCCGCGATAGGTTCGTGGCGGCCGTATTCGGAGTTGAGGCTCAAAAGGTCGCTTCGAAGCCTTTCTGAATTTTACCGGCTGCACGGCTATCCCCGGGCCAGGATCACAATTTTAAAAAAAGACGTGGATTATGATTTGAACCGCGCGGATGTGGTCATTGGCGTGGATGAAGGGCCGCATGTGAAGGCGAAATTCGTCGGCAACCACCGTATAAGTAAAAACAAGCTCAGAAAGACGATCACCATTTTCAAAGAGGGAAGCTACGATTCCTTCGAGATCGAGGCCTCCGTCGATGCGATAAAAGATGCGTACAGGAACATCGGCTACCCCGATGTCAAAGTGGAGACAGAGTCAAAGACTCAAAAAGACGGCACAATAGTCATCTCCTTTTTCATAGATGAGGGAAAATCACGGATCGTCAAGCGCATAGATTTTGAGGGCAACGAGAACGTGGGCGGAAAGCGCTTGAGGAAGGCGATAGCCACAGAGCAGCGCGCATTCGGTTACAAGGGGGCGTTCGATCCGGAACTCGAGGAAAAAGATTCGGACGCTATCCGGCAGGTTTATAAAAGTGAAGGCTACCTTGGAACGGAAGTCGGGAGCTGGGATGTGAAACCCACGGAACAGGGTTTCGATCTCGATGTCAAAATCCCCATTGTCGAAGGTCCACAAACCATTGTGAAAAATGTCGAATTTGAAGGGAACGAGAGCGCGTCTTCGCATCGTCTCTTGAAGGTTCTTAAGGTAAAACCGGAAAAACCCTTCAATGAACTTGCCATGCCCGATGACAAGCTGCGCCTGCTTGACTACTACGCCGATCACGGCCATCCCTACGCTAAAATCGATCAAACAATTGTCCGCGACGAATCTGCAAACACAGTCGATATTTTTTACAGCATAGAAGAGGGTAAGGAAGTCAGGTTCGGGCAGATACTAATAGCGGGCGACGTGCTCACCAGCCAGAAAGCCATAAGGAGCGCGATGGGGATCAGCACCGGTGAACTTTTCAGCCGCAAAAAAATTATCGAGAGTCAGCTCAAGCTCAGACGGTTGGGCGCTTTTTCAGCCGTGACTGTCGAAACGCTGGGAATTGCGGACAAAGCTTCGACAGCGCATGTGCTTGTGAGCGTTGACGAGCAGAAGCCGTTTCTCGTGGATCTGCAGTTTGGTTACTCAACCGATTATTCCTTCGCAGGCTCGCTTTCGTTCACCAATTTGAATTCGTTCGGCTGGGCGAAACACACGAATTTCAAGCTGACCGGCGGAAAAAGGATAACGCGCGGTGAAGTGGGTTGGCGCGATCCGGCGCTTGTCGGTTCGAGTTTCGAAATGTCCGTGATAGGATGGATGCAACATGAGATCATGCCGGCCTTCGATTATGTGCAGCTCGCTGGCTCAGTGAGTTTTTTCCGTCGTTACAGAAGCTTCGGTTTCTTTTTTAAATCCGAGCTCGACCGCAATTATCTGGTGGAAGGAAACGCCACGGCGGCGGATCAGGAGAGCTTGAGAAACAATACGACGGCCAAGAACTCGCTCTCGGCCAGCTACGACACGCGCGACAGCTTCTCCAATCCGAAAAAGGGATGGTACACACTGGGCGGTGCAGACTTTTTCGATGAGATCGGCGGGGCCCATGCTAATTTCGTCCAATTCAACTGGATGGGCGAAAACGACCTGACCTTCTGGAAGCGCTTCACTTTATCGAGCATGCTTCGTTTCAACAACATCCAGACATTCGGCAAAAATGTCAGCGTTCCGACGACGTATCTTCTGTTTTTGGGAGGCGACGACACGATCCGCGGTTACGGCCAGGACGATATCGGTCCCGTCGATGCCAGCGGCAATCCCGTCGGAGGAAGGGTGAGGTGGATATACAATGAGGAGCTCCGGATCCGCCTTTTCAGCCATTTCAGCTGGGCGTTCTTCTTCGATATGGGAAGTTTGACCAACGATTACTCTTCAATCGGCTGGGACACGATCCGCGAATCGGCGGGTTTCGGCCTTCGCTACGCCACGCCCGTGGGCCCCATCCGCGCGGATTACGGCATCAAACTCGACCGGAAGGCCGGCGAAAGTTTCGGCAGATTTCATCTGACGTTTGGATACTTATTTTAGTTATTTCTTGGGCTGGAACTGCTCCGGGTTCAGTATCACGCGCCGGAGCAACTCCGTGTTGACGGGTTTCCCGGCAAAAAAATCGTCAAAAAATTTGTTCGCTGCGTAATAAAAAAGGCCCATGAGCGTGAGCTGGTTTAAGATAAACTCGATTCTCTCGCGGTGCGAACCGTCAAGGAGAACCTTGGCCTCCGTGGCCTTGGCGCGCGTGCGCTCAATTGTTGTAATTGCATCGCCTATCGTTCCCCGTATCTTTCCAAGAAAATCACCCAGAACTTTTTTTGGATAGATGCGTTCCGCCGCGTAGTAGTCTTTTCTGGAGCCCTTCACCCAGACCTTGCGTACGAGGCTGAAGTCTTCAAGGAGCCGGATGTTGATTGATACGTTGCTTTTGCTGATTCCAAGGCGCTTTGATATTTCGTCCAGCGAGAGCGGTTCGTCGCTCAGGAAGAGAAGCGCGTAAATCTGGCCGCCCGCCTTGTTGATCATCCCGAGAAGCGCGGAAGATACCTTCCCCGCGCCCTGTATAAAGGTGTCGACAGCTTGTTCAAGGGCCAGTTCACCCGTCTTCACATCGGCTGATTTCGTTTTCTTTGTCATTTATAAACCGTCTATAGCAGTTTTGAGTTGGCTGTCAATGTGGCGACTTGATCGCTCCAATGCTTCACCGTCAAGTTTGTGCTCCGTGTCGATCCCCAGAATGTCGAGTATAAACGCGAACACATCGACCGTCCTCACTAAATCCCGCTTTATGGGAACGCTGGACAGGAAAGGCACGGACAGATGTTGGCGTAATAGAGAACCGTGTGTTGAGACCGTTTTTCTGCGCTCCTCGAGCGAGCAGCCTGCGGCCGCGCTTATCACGATATCGCCGGTTCTGGGCGATCTGAAAAGCTGCAGCACCTGCATGATTGAGTCGGGATGATCCGATTTCGATGTCAGGGAGAAAGCGGTTTCCGAATCTATTACCTGCGGGATCTCACCGAAGCCGAACGGATCGCCGCCGGTCGTCCGATAGGTGATCCTGCCGTCCGCGTCTTCCACAAGATGGGCCCTTCCCCTCCGGCTCAAGACGCCAACGCCTCCCTCGGCGCTCCTTCCCGCGATGATGTCTATCTCGTTTTTCTCCAGCAGCGCTCCCACAAGGCCCGTCCGCTCAATGTCCTCGAAAAGACATTTTTCCGTCCAGTCGCTTCCCTTTCTGAGATAGAGATGTGCCATCGACGTGCCGGAAACGAGCGGGATCGCTTTCGCCTCCTGCCACAAGCGCGCCTTTGCGGGATAGCGAAGCGTGGGCATGCGCGCACTCAAGAAGCCGGAAAGATCGAACGAGCGCTCGTGAACGCCGTGGCCGTGATCGCTAGCTATGAGAATCGCCGTCTGGTCGTATTTTCCGTGCTCCTTCAAAAGGGCCACGGCCTTTCCGAGGACGGCGTCGAATCTGCGGTATGCCTCATGTATGGCGTCTTTATCCCTGTGGATGCCGGCAACGTCCACCGAGGGGAACGAGTAGAAGACAAAATCCGTATCGCGCCACATCGCGTCTTCAAACCACTGGAACGCGACTCCTTCAAGTTCCGCCAGGTCCGTATCTTTTCGCGCCCTTCTGAAAATCGAATGGAGGCGGAAGAACGCCGGGTCCCTGATGATTCCGCAACCGCGATTGAGCGGTCCGAAAATATTCATCGCACGGCGGGAATATTCAAAAATAGTCCTGACCGATTTTGAAAGATCGTAATCCATCGCGTACGCGCCCCATCCGATATAATCGCGAAAACGGTTGAGCGCCAGAACGCGCGCCGAGGAAATGGACCTGTCAAACCACTTCACTGCCGGCAGGTTGCACGTTCCCGGAAAACATCCCGTCACGAAAGGCGTGAACGCCGGGCCGGTCGTGGATGGAAATGCACTGACGGCCTCATACATGCCTCCTCTGGCCAAAAGATGCTCCGAGACGTTGGGCATTTGGCCGCGGCGCGCGAGATCGGCGATCACTTCACGATCCGCACCGTCCAAAAGGAACAAAATCACGTGCTCGAAAGAGGCCCTGCTTCTGTCATAGCCGTATCTTGCCTTGGAAAAAAACGCCTCTCTCCCTTCGGGGGTCGAAAGTCTTGTCAAAAGCTGCGGAATTGTTTCGCGATCGCTCTTGTCCGATGTGTCGAGGGCATTCATTATATATATCATCCGATGGATCGCCGTAATGTTGGTCATCACAGCTATTATAATGATGGCGCCGATGACCAGAACCGGGGGTGGCGCCGTAAACCAGTTGAGAAGCAGTATCGAAGAGATGGGATCGAAAACGGAGGAGACGCCTAAGTAAACGATGCGCTCCGGGCGCTGCATCGAGCCGCCCTTGCAGATGATTCCAACGCTCTCGCCGCGCGCGCGTGTGTATGAAACGAGCATCGATCCGATTAACCCGGCGACCACGAAGAAGAGGACCCAGCTTGCGTGGAAATAGAAGGCCAGCCCCAGAAAGCAGACACCCTCGCCGAAGCGGTCCATCACGGAATCGTAGAACGCGCCCGACCGGGATTCCGTTCCCGTCAGGCGCGCCACGCGACCGTCGAAAATATCGAACGTCGCGCCGAAGATCATGACCCAACCGGCATATCCGAAAAGCCCTTTCGCAAAAAGGATAGCCGCTGTGGCGCTGAAGAGGAATCCTATGAGTGTGAGGGTGGACGGCCTGATGCCAAGGCGCACGAAGAGCTTGGCGATCGGGTCGGTCGTGAAGACCCACCATTCCTTAAAATGGCCCGAGAGAAATTTGGAGGTATGGCGTTTGGCCGCCTCAGGTATATCCCTTTTACGTGTCCTGTTTGTGAAGGTGTAGGCCAAAAGAGAAATAAAAAGGATTATATTGATGGCCACAATGGGCCCCAATGTGATCCACAATTTCGGATTTAGTCCCAGAAGTCCCATTAATTCTCCTTGCCTTGGGTGCGGCCTATGGGTTAAGCGTCCATACCCTATGGCGGATAAGATAGTCAAGCAGGCCAAACACCCATTCTGGAGGGGTAAAATACTGCCAAGAGTGGCCCTGATGTTCGCCCCCCTCCCCAAAAACACCTTTTGCTCGATCGACGTAACCTCAAAGTGCAACCTAAGGTGTGAACATTGTTATTTTTTCTCATACGATCAGAACGACAAAAAAGAGCTTACCGACGACGAGTGGCTTGCGCGAATCGAGAAGATGCAGAAGGGCCCCAAGCCCTTCTACAGCTGTACCTGGGTCGGGGGGGAGCCTCTGCTGCGTTGCGGGCTCATAGAGAAAGGGCGGAAATTTTTCAAAGCAAACAGGGTCGTTACCAACGGCACGTTGTCTCTGCCCTCATGGCAAGATGTGGAGTTCCATATCTCCGTGGACGGTACCGAAGAGTTTCACGACAAGGTCCGTGGCAAGGGGACGTACGCGAAGATTAAGGAGAATTTGGGAAATGTGGGTGACGGCTCAATGCAAATTGCTATTGCGTGTTGTCTGCACAGAAACAACGTGAATTGCATCGAGGCGCTGCTTGCGGAGTGGAGCCAAATTCCCAACATCAGGCATATCCTTTTTGATTTTTTCACCCCCATCAAGGGCGTCAAAGAAGATTTGTGGCTCACCTTTGAAGAGCGGGACCGCGTTCTTCAAAAACTCATGATCCTCAAGAGGGAGAAATACGGTTCATTCATCGGCGGCCCGCCCATGACATTCAAACTAATGATGCACGAAAACAAGGGAAGGGCTGTCGGAAAAAATTGCGTCTTTGTTAAGCACGGTCTCGCGTTGGACTGCCAGGGCAACCCCAAAAAGCCCTGTGTGATAGGCGCCAAGGCCGATTGCGACCGCTGCGGCTGCATCGTTCCCTATTCCATCCGCGCCTGGAAACACCCGACCAATCTCCTGAAAGAAATCTGGAGTGAAATTGTATCAAGATAATTCCTCCCCTTTGTAAGGGGACATCATGCATAAAAAAACCCCGTCCATTTCTGGACGGGGTTTTTTGACTTCTTTCCTTTTCGCTTAGAAGTTGTAAGCGAATGCCAGTGCCAAGCCGTAGTTGTAATACGTGTTGCTCGGTCCAGCTGGGTTGATGATGTCGAAGCGGCCTTCCATCTTCATCTTCGCTCCGTCGGCAACTTCATATCCGCCGGCCAAAGATGTCTGATAGATCGACTGCTGCGCGCCCGTCAGGTTCATCCACAGCGTATCGCCAGGTATCGCGATGAAGCCGTTGCATGACTGATACTGCTTCGCGAACGCGAACTTCAGTGTCCCATCCCACACATCGGAGAATGCATAGTGCAGGTTGAGCAAACCGGCGATGTACGTGTTGTTGACGTTCGGGACTACGCCGTTCGTGGCGGTCGGGGCATCGTCGCGGCGGAACAGACCTTCTGCTCCGAGTGCGAATGCATCCGTGATCCACCAGTTCAAATCGAGATCTCCACCGTAGGTGAAGTGCTTATTGGAGAAGCGTGTTTCCGGTCCGAAGAAGGGGGAGATACCGAACGTGCTCTCGTTGCCCTCTTCGCCCCAATTGAAGCCTAAGCGAAGACCGAACGACGGAATCGAGTTAACCTTGAAATTGCTGTCCTGGGTCAAGCTGTTGACGATGTAGAAATGCAGGTCAACCAGGTCGGAAAACGAATAATAGATCTTCGCGCCGGTCGTGTTAGCCGGACGAAGGCCAGCTACCAGAACTGACTTGGAGATCGTGTCGTTCTCGGGAACGTCAACTGATTCGAATCCGATCGGTGTGTTGAAACGGCCGAGCATGAATTCAATGCCATTTCCAACAGGGATGTTGGCCGTGGCATAAGCCTGCTCAAGCACGAACGCCGGCTGGAACGGGCCGGAAGAAGCGGAGCGGCCGAAATCCAAATCCGCGCGCAGTCTTACGTTCTCACCGAAGGACTTCATAAGATCCAACTCAACTTCGTCAACGAAGAACTCGAACTGATCGCTCTTCGGGCCTGCGTAGACAGGATTCAAATACTTGCCCAATACGCCGGGGAAGTAAACGTAATCACCGTCTGTCGGGAAATAGCTGGTTCCCGCTGGCGTATTGTTGGTGAAATGTGTCCAACCGCCGCCAGCCATCACGTGACCGGCTGCTTCAAAACCGCCGGCTACGTACTTCTCTTCGGCCTGTGCTGATGTGGCAACGAATGCCGCAATAGCCAGGGCCAATATTGCTATTGTATATTTCTTCATTGTGTATCCTCTCCTTTTGGTTTCTTTTCTCGAGCGCTCGTAAGACGAGTGCTCATATGAACAGCTTTTCGCGGATGGCCTTTGAGAGGGCACCTCCTTTCCAGACCGGATTTCCGCTACGGGTTCCATTTTAAGATTTCACTAATAACGACGAGTACTTACCGTCCACCCCAACTATGGGACGGTAGGAATTTAAGCGCTTATAACTTGGCTTATTCCCCCTGTCAAGCTTTCGATCCCCCAGAATTTCAAAGGGCAAAAATCCCCTTAAAAACAGGCAAATGGGAATATAAATGAAGGAAAAGGATGATGCAATAAAAAAATCGCCCTGAATACTATTCAAATTTTCTTGACCACCCTCAATAATTATGTAAGTCCATGAAAACATGAGCATTAATGAAGGTTCCAAACTCATTTTGATTGTCGATGACGAGCCTGAAGTTCATACCGTTCTGGGCAAAATGCTGGTCCGGGAGGGCTATGCAATTCAGAGCGCTTTCAACGCCGATGAAGCCTTCGAAAAGGTGAAGACGGCGAGACCCGATCTGATCATTCTTGATATAATGATGCCCAAGATTTCCGGCATAGAAGTGTGCAATCGTTTGAAGGGAGATCCGGCAACAAAAGACATACTGATACTTATCGTCTCGGCAAGGGACGCGCAGGCCGACCGCATCGAAGGTCTTACGCACGGCGCCGACGACTACGTTTCAAAACCATTTCATCTGAGGTCGCTCGTCAGAAAGATTGAGCACATGTTGCAGAAAAGGCGTGAGGAAGAATTCGCGGCGGCAATAAAATCCGAATAATTATTTCAGCTCTACAATAAGGGATAGTTCGACGCAGGCATTTTCGGGCAGCGATGCGCAGCCGATTGCGTTCCTGGTGTGCTTGCCGAAAGAACCAAAGACCTGGTTCAAAAGCTCGGTGGCGCCATCAAGAACCTTGAAATGTTGTCTGAAATCGCCGCCGGACGCGACGAATCCGGTTGCTTCGATAATTCTTTTGACCTTGTTCAAAGTTCCGCCGCATTCGGCCGTGATAATTGAAAGCGCATTCACCGCCGCAACCCTCGCCGCAAATTTCGCATTATCGAGTTTCACTTCAAGACCCACACGTCCCTTCGGCTGGATCTTTCCCTCCGACATTGGCAATACGCCGCTTATGTACAGAAGTTTTCCGACTTGGACCGCGTGAACAGTGCCGGCCGCAGGTGTCGGCGGTTCAGGAAGATCGATATATAACTCGTCCAACTTTTCGTCAAAATCCATAATATATCCCGTTTCTATTTTGCCCGTGGTTTGAAGAAGAATATGAAAATTACTAGCGGCGTTCCCTTAACGTTCCTGTATGCCTGTATCTCGTCACCTTCGAACATGGATCTGAAAGATTCGTCGACAAACGACTCGCGAAGATCGGCGACTCTCAAGCCCGCCGAACGGCATATCTTGTAATAATCCTCCACGCCCTTTATCGTCGATTCGACCGCACGAAGTCTTTCGGTTCCCTTTTTTGCATAGAGACCGAACGGATGGAAATCCACAAGAAAACCCTGCCCGCCCGGGGAGAGCACGCGGCTGATTTCCTTTACATCTTTGATTACGTCGCCTTGGAGATTCGTGGCGAGTCTTGCCCCGATGTATTCAAAAAAATCCTTGTCGAATGGAAGCGAAGAGGGGATGCCCCTTGCCACATAACCGCGGGTGGAATCGCCCTGTCGCAGAGTCTTTGTGCCGCCGATTTCGAAGCCGACCGATACCCTTGCATGCTGGCTCATGAAGCGGCCGACAAGAAGCGAGGGCCCTTCCCCTATTTCAAGCGTAGCTTGTCCTTTGAGATCGGGCAGCGCCGGAACACAGGTCCGCTCGACGGCGAAATTTATCATGTCCCTGATCTTTGCGGGAGGAATCTGACTCTCCAGCGATAGGATGGGTTTTATGCCGCTTCTTCCGCCGACCGACACCTTGGCCTTGTGTGCCTCGCCGATTACCTTTTCGATCGCGCGCCCGGCGCCCTCCATAAGTTTTTTTAAAAATACCTCGAACGAATCAGCCATGGCTGGAATGTAGCTGAAATGACCAGTGGAAACAATGATGAAATTCCAAATTGGTGCTTGGAATTTGTTTGGAATTTGGTATTTGGTTATTGGAATTTTGTTTTGTGAAAGGGGTTTTATGAAATTTCGCATAGCCAAAGGTCAGGTCGAGTCGTTCAAGGCCGACATCGTCGTCGTGGCCTCGTTTGAAAAAGAGACAAAGAAGGGCGAAAAGCCGAAACCGGCCGTTCTTGCCAAAGAGGACGGCGGTATAGCAATCGACCGCAAACTCAAGGGGGCGATTTCAAAACTCATTAGCGTCGAAGAGTTCACCGGCGCCGAATGCAAAAACAAGCTCCTGTTCACTGCCGGTCTTATACCGGCGCGGTATGTTCTGCTTCTTGGTCTGGGGCAGAAAAAAGCGTTCACACTTGAAACACTCCGAAAGGCGGCCGCCCACATTGCGAAAGCGGCAAACGATGTGAGAGCGACATCGGTCGTTGCGGTCTTCGAGCGCGGATCTATCGGCGAGATAGGCACTCCCACCCGCATGCAGGCGGTTGTGGAGGGACTGATTCTGGGTTCATACGCGTTCGATCGATATAAAAAGGAAGACGACCGCAAAAAGAAAACGCTTGAGACGGTTCATTTCATCGCAACCGGAAACAGGGCGATGTTCGAGAGGGCGATCAAAATCGGGGAGTCGGTGGCAAACGCGACGAATTTCGCCCGCAACCTCGGCAACACCCCGTCGCTCGATATGACGCCGGCCGTGCTTGCCAAATTGGCGCGCGATATCGCGTCTAAAAATCGCATGATCGTAAACGTCATGGGGCCGAAACAGATAAGGGCGGAGAAGATGGAGGCGTTCTACTCCATTGCGAAGGGGAGCAGCGAACCTCCGGTTTTCATCCACGTGCAGTACAAGCCCGCAAGAAAAGCGAAAACAAAAATTGCCATAGTCGGCAAAGGTGTCACCTTCGATTCAGGCGGCATCTCGATAAAACCCCCGAAGGGGATGGAGCAGATGAAAGATGACATGGCGGGCGCGGCGGCGGTCATTGCGGTGATGAAGGCGCTGGCCGAGCTAAAACCTCAAGTTCAGGTGGACGCATATGTGCCGGCCTGCGAAAACATGCCCGCCGGAAACGCGATCAAGCCCGGGGACGTAGTGAGGGCAAGAAACGGAAAGACGATCGAGATCATAACCACCGATGCCGAAGGCAGAATGATTCTGGCCGACGCGCTTTCATATGCCGCCGATAAAAAACCGGACTATATGATAGATATTGCGACGCTGACCGGCGCGTGTGTCTATGCGGTGGGCGAGCGCTACGCCGCGATCGTCGGAAACGATCAGAGGCTCATAGACAAGCTCAAGAAAAACGGCGACAGGGCGGGCGAACCGCTCTGGCAGCTCCCGCTGGAAAAGGAATATAAAAAAGGGCTCATGAGAAGCATTGCGGACATGAAAAACGTGGGGTCGAGCAGGGCAGACACGATAAACGGCGCGCTCTTCCTGGAAGAGTTTGTCGGCGAGACGAAGTGGGCCCATCTGGACATCGCATCCACTTCCTGGACGGATGAAGATCTGGCGTATGCCCCGCGCGGATGCACCGGTGCGGGAGTGCGTGTTCTTTTGAATTTTTTGACGAGTCTTTAGACTATGACGTGTGGGAGATCTTTCCGCCGTTCAAAAGCGAATTGAAATCAAGAGAGACCGGTTGGTCGTTTGGGCCCGTATATGAGTCTGCGGAAGCGGCGGGCACAGGACGATTATCTGCCGAATCGGCCTTGTCTTCTAGAAAGTCAAAGACCTTCATCTTCTCGCCTGTCAGTGCCGAAGTTATTTCAACGACTTTGCTCATATTGATGATAGCCCACCCCTCCAATATTATTATCGGTTTGGAGGTACCCCGAAGTTGCTTGTATTTCTAACTATTTAAAATCCTTGCTTTTTTAGCCATAAATTAATAGATCGGGGGCCATGGCTGGCCTATTTATCACATTTGAAGGGATCGAGGGGTGCGGCAAGACGACGCAGATAAGGCTCGCCCAGGATTTCTTGAACCTCAGGAGCCACGAGACCATTCTCACGCGGGAGCCGGGCGGAACGCGCATCGGCGATCAGATAAGAAAGATACTGCTTTCCGTTGAGAATCGCGGAATGTTTCCCGTCGCCGAACTCTTTTTGTACGCGGCGGCCAGGAGTCAGCACGTCTTTGAGGTTATCGCCCCCGCGCTCAAAGATGGAAAAATCGTCCTGTGCGACAGATTCGCCGACGCGACGACGGCCTATCAGGGCGCCGCCAGAAGGATCGAAAGAAATTTTCTTACGGAGATCCACAAGATTGCAACGGGCGGACTGAAGCCCGATCTTACGATTCTTCTCGATCTCCCTGCGGAGGCGGGTCTCAAACGCGCGTGGGAGAGAAACGAAAAGGAAAAACTCACAGGCAAGGAAGACAGATTCGAGCAGGAGGCTATAGATTTCCACGAACGCGTGCGCGACGGCTATCTTGAGATCGCGCGCAACGAGCCGTTCCGCGTGAAGGTCATCAACGCACTGGAACCCGTAGACACGATTCACCAGAGGATCGTCCAGGAAATAATGAAGGTCGTGAAGTGATGTGGTCCACCATCATAGGTCACAAGCGGCAAATCGATCAGCTGAAGAGGGCGCTTATCAGCGGCCATCTTCCGAACGCCTATCTTTTTTCCGGGCTTTCCGGGATCGGCAAGCGTCTTGTAGCGGATGTTTTCACATCCGCTATCTTCTGCGCCGATTCCAATAAGGCATGCGGTGTCTGCACGCCCTGCATCAAGATAAAGAACCGTTCCCATCCGGACTTTTTCCCGATCGAACCTGTTACGGAAAAAATTCTGATCGATCAGGTTCGCGAATTGCAGCAGGGCCTTCAATATCATCCGCTTGAGTCGGACGCAAAAGTTGCGATAATAGACGATGCCGATCTCATGACCGAGTCGGCGTCCAACTCGCTTTTAAAAATTTTGGAAGAGCCGCCGCAGGCAACCCACTTCATACTGGTGTCGGCGTTCCCCCACCGTTTGCTGCCGACCATACGCTCGCGCTGCCAGAAGATCATGTTTTCCCCGCTTTCCGAAACAGACGTCACGGGTTATCTCAGGGATAAAAGGGGATTTGACGAGGCGAATGCAAAAAGGATCGCCAGGATATCGCAGGGGAGCATCGGAGCGGTTGCGCTTCTCGAACCCGAATTTATCGAAGAGGTTATAGGGCGGTTGAAAACTTTTTTGAAGGGTGCGAATTCGTCGGATATCATCGCCACTGCCGAAACATGGTCAAAAGAGGGCGAAAAGGCGTCCCTGATCGTGGATCTGATAGTGAGTTTCTACAGGGACGCGCTCTACCGGCGCTCTACCGGTTCGGATTCCGGCCTGATACACGCCGAATTGACGGACGTGTTTGAAAATCAGCCGATGTCCAAACTTGAAGGCAATTTGAGATCGGTGGCGGCTGTGCGCGACGGGCTTTCGACGACGGCCAATAAACAGTTGCTGTTTGAACAATTGTTATTTACGTTAGCAAATTAGCAAATGAGCGATATGGAACAGACACCGGCAGAAACAAAAACAGAAGAAAAATCCTCCGTGCCGCAGAAGTTCATTGTGGGGATCCAGTATCGCACGGCCGGAAAGATATACACCTATCTGACCGACGACAAGACCCTTGCGCGTGGCGAACAAGTGGTTGTCGAGGCGGAGCAGGGAAGCTCCATTGGCATTGTCATCGCCCCGCCGCAGCCGGTTTTGGAATCCGACGTGCCTAAAGATATCAGAAAGGTGCTTCATCGCGCGTCACGCGAGGAACTTTTGCAACTCGCAGCGCAGAATGAAAAGGAGTTCGAAATATTCGAACTATTTACCGAAAAGGTCAAAGAGAGAGCCCTTCCTATGAAACCGCTTGGCGCTGAGCTGCGCGAAGGGGAGAAGAAGGTCATACTCACTTTTTTTGCCGAGGAGCGTGTCGATTTCAGAAATCTTGTGAAAGACCTTGCGACGTCGCTGCACATGAGGATCGAAATGCACCAGATCGGCGCGCGAGACGAGGTGAAGCACAGGGGAGGCCTTGGTCCGTGCGGGCTCTTGACCTGCTGCTCCCGCCACTTGAGACAATTTCAATCCATCTCCATCCAGATGGCAAAGGCGCAGGGGCTCACACCCAACCCCGCCAAGCTCACGGGGCTTTGCGGCAAGCTCAAGTGCTGTCTTGCGTATGAAAACGCGCTTTATTGCGAACTGAGGCAGCGAATGCCCAGGGTGGGCATGCTTGTGAGCACGCCGCAGGGAAACGGAAAAATCACGGGTCTCGATGTGCTGAGCGAGGTTTGTCACGTACGTTTGGACGAAGGGGGCGAAGCAAAGGTGCATCTCCGCGACATAGCGCCGCAAGCGGCAAAGCCGGAGGGTGAGGTCAAAGAGGAAGCAAAAAAGGGCGAGGAGACGAAAAAGGCAGAACAGGCCGCGCGGCCGAGATCGCGGCCGCAGGAGCGGCAACCGAGGCAAAGGGAACGGGGAAAAGGAGAGAGGCGCCGCAGAAAATAGATATGGCAAAACAGTTCTACATCACGACCGCCATAGATTACGTGAACAGTCTTCCGCACATAGGGACCGCCTATGAGAAAATCGGAGCGGACGTGCTCGCGCGTTTCAAAAGGATGGACGGGTTCGATGTCCACTTCCAGATGGGAAACGACGAACACAGCGTGAACGTGAAAAAGGCGGCGGACGAGAAGGGGCTGGGTCCCAAAGTCTACTGCGACCGCATGCGCATCGAATTTGAAAAGATATGGAAAAAGCTTGGCATCTCTTATGACGGTTTCATTCAGACGAGCGACCCGAATCACGAAGAGGGAGTCAAAAAATTTTTCGCAGTGATCGCCGCAAACAAAGACATCTACCAGTCCCACTATGAAGGATGGTACTGTGAATCGTGCGAGGCGTTTTTAACCGAGAAGGATCTGGTGGAAGGGTTGTGCCCCAACCACAAGACGAAACCGAAATGGCTCAAAGAGGAAAATTATTTCTTCGCGCTTTCAAAATACCGCGACCGGTTGCTTTCACACATAAAAAAACATCCGGAATTCATTCTGCCCGAGATCAGGCGGAACGAAATACTCTCTCTTCTGAACGAAGGGCTTGAGGATATAAGCGTTTCCCGCGCATCTTTTCCGTGGGGGATCCCGCTTCCCAACGATCCCACGCATGTCGTCTATGTCTGGTTCGACGCGCTCATCAATTATATAACCGCGGTCGGATACGGCTGGAATGAAAAGCTCTTCAAGAAATGGTGGCCCGCCGACGTGCACGTCATTGGAAAAGACATCACGAGGTTCCACTGCGTTATCTGGCCAGCCATGCTTATGAGCGCCGGAATTGACCTTCCGAAGACGGTCTTCGGCCACGGTTTCATCTCCCTCAAGGGGGAGAAGATGAGCAAGAGCCTTGGAAATGTCGTGACGCCGTTCGATGTCATTGAAAAATACGG
Organism: bacterium; assembly: GCA_041739675.1. Taxonomy (GTDB): domain Bacteria; phylum UBA10199; class UBA10199; order 2-02-FULL-44-16; family DYJF01; genus DYJF01. Next base: position 11,107 of record JBGSNL010000020.1, on the reverse strand, counting down.
CGCCGACCCGCTCCGTTATTATCTCCTGCGCGAAGGAGGCTTCGGGCGTGACGGCGATTTCACGTGGGAAAATTTCATAAAGCGCTACAACGGGGATCTCGCGAACGGCTTGGGTAACCTTGTTGCCAGAACCATCGGGATGGCGACCCGTTTTCAGAAAGGGAAGATCAGTCCGCCCGACAAAGCCAAAATCGGCGATAAGGAAAAAGAGCTGAGAAAAGAAGTTGAATCCTCTTTGGAAAAACTTCGAAAATTTCTCGATTGCTCGGAAGGTGAAGTCGAGTTCCACAACGCGCTTGCAACCGTATGGGAGATGATGGCCGCCGCCGACCGCTATATCAATGAATGGAAACCGTGGGAGCTTGCCAAGGCTGGCGACGGCGCGCAGATAAACTGCATACTTTATCACTTGCTCGAGACCCTGCGGTTCGTGGCAATTGAATTGGCTCCCTTCATCCCCGAAACCTCCGGGAACATATGGAACCAGCTGGGGCTCGAGGCCGTGGGCAAGTTTGAGTCGCAGGATTTTTCGTCTATCAAATCGTGGGGCGGGATAGATAAACCGGTTCAGGTGAAAGAGGGCACGCCTTTATTTCCGAGGATAGAGGAAGAGAAGGCGAAGGTTGAGGTCAAAGCCCCGGTAAAGGAAAAGAAAAAGGAGAAGAAGATGGAGATTCAGGCAGCCGAACTCATAGACATCACGGATTTTGCGAAAGTGGATCTGCGCGTAGCCTCCGTGTTGCAAGCTGAAAAGGTGGAGGGGGCCGACAAACTTTTAAAACTTCAGATCGATCTCGGTTCGGAAACGCGCCAGATCGTCGCAGGAATCGCGAAGCAGTACGCGCCCGAGGATCTGGTCGGCAAAAAGATAGTCGTGGTTGCCAATCTCAAACCCGCAAAGCTCAAGGGAATCGAATCGAACGGTATGCTTTTGGCCGCGTCGGACGAGAATGCCATCTCCATTCTCACCCCTCTCAAGGATGTCGCGATCGGATCGAAGGTGAAGTGATCCGGGCCGTTTTCATAAAGGCAAATGCGAAGAAGAAAGCGAAGATAATTCCTGTCAGCATGAGAAGTATGTCCGTGGCACTTCCGAATCCATCGATAGGATAGTCGATCCCCAGCGAATAATTTAAAAAAGTCCACGCATTGTTGATGACGTGACAGGCGATCGGTATCCAGAGAGTTCTCGTGACGGCGAAGGTCCAGCTTAAAAATAATCCCAAAATGAAGTAGAGGTGAAAATACCACGGGTTGCCGTGAAGAAGCGCAAAGAGCGCGGCGGTGACTATGATGCCAATGCTTGTTCCCCACCGATTTTCGAGCGGGGTCTGACAGATGCCGCGAAAAAATATCTCTTCGCAGACACCCGGCAGCAGACATAGAACAAGGAGTTTGACGGCGAATCCGAAGTTTCCCGAATAGACCATCATCTGATCCATCACCTCGTGATATTTTTGAGGCAGCGGCAGAAGCGATCCGCTTGCGGAGGCGGCGTAGTCAATGAGCATTGCAACCGGAACAGACATGGCGGCGGCGAATATGAAGGCGGGTATTTTTGGCGCCTTGAATCGAAGAAGTTTTGAGATGTCAAAGCCGAAAAGCAAAAGCATCGCAATTGGCAGCCCCGCTATGACGAATATTTCGTTGATCGAGATGCCCAGATCCTTTGAAATATTTATCATTATATAATTGGCGGGGAGCTGAAGCAGCGAAACGATCGCGACGAGAAAAAAGATCAAAGGCAGACCGGGAAGGGGCTGCCCGACGGAAAATAATCTTTTTAGAAAATCAGAGCTCGATTTTTTCTCCACAGTCGAATCCTTTTTGGGTCTTCACAATGCGGCAGGCCGCCATTATGGGACAGTGTTCAAAAAACAGTATCCAGTTCTCTTTTGCAGCCTGTTCCAGAATCCTTCTTTTTTCATTGAGCGTAGTTATGGGGTGGTTGTCATATCCCATCACCCACGGGACCGGCACATGCGCCGATGTGGGGATGAGATCGCCGCAGTAAAGAAGCGTTTCTTTTCCATCGGTGACTTTGACAAGTTGCTGGGCCGGTGTGTGACCATCCGCGACAAGAATTGAAATTCCGGGATAGAGATCGACGGGGCCTTCGAGCTCCTTTAGAAGTCCCGCTTCGATCAAAGGTTCGAAATTTTCTTTCGTGAAACTCGCCTGATCTTTTTCAGAAGGATCCTTTGCCCACTCGAGATTTTTTTTCTGAATGTAATAGGCGGCGTCAGGAAACGTCGGAACTATATTTCCGTTCTTGTCGATATTCGTGGAACCGCCGGCGTGATCGAAATGAAAATGCGTCAAAACCACGTCGGTTATATCTTTGCAGGCGAGCCCGTATTTCGAAAGCGACGACTCAAGCGTGAATCTCGTGTGGTCAACTTTGTATATGGATGAGAACTTCTGATCATCCTTGGTGCCGACGCCGTCATCGACCAGAATGTTTTTTCCGTTGCCTGAAATCAAGAGAGAGCGCAAACGCAGGGGGATCCTGTTTTTCTCGTCCGCAGGAATTTTTTTCTCCCACAGCACCTTCGGGATGATTCCGAACATCGCGCCGCCATCGAGCGCAAACTCGCCTGTTTCAATTGCGTGGAGATCGTATGGCCCGATGCGCATGGTTCGAATTTAATATCGGAATCCTGCACAAATTCCAATGAAAAGCTGTCGCGGCCGTAAAGGCCCGCAAACAAAGGAAAAGGACACCTTTTCCCTTGCCAAGTTGGCTATTTACCTGCAAAAGAGGGCGGCGAGGACGCGAAACAAGCGCCAGATCGATGTTTGAAGCCGCCAGAAAGACTCGTTCTTTGACAAATAAATAAATGTATATATTTCAGCTCATTATACGACATAGCGATCTTTTACTTTTAATACGGTTTTCAACATGCCAATTTTTTGACGGATTTTTGACTCAATTTTTTGATGACAAAATAGGAAAAAACAGCGATATTTCAAGCAATTAGAAAGAAAAATTCTTGACCTGCCTCGGTTATTCCCTTAACTTGCCCATGAAGTGGGATAAAGTGGTATAAGCCTCCTAACTAGTGGGTATTTCACATGTTTCGTGGAAGATTCTATCACGGCATAGACACCAAGGGAAGACTCTCCATTCCTTCCAAGTTCAGGGAGGTGCTCTCCTCCAACTCTGACGAGCGCTTAATCATCACAAATTTCGACCAGTGCCTGTGGGCCTATCAGGTGGGCGAGTGGCAGGAGCTTGAGGCAAAAGTGAGGGCCCTGCCGCAATTTTCAGATGAAGTGAAAGCGCTCGAGCGTGTCTTCATCTCGGCAGCGACCGAGTGTCCGCTGGACAAGCAGGGAAGAATTTTACTTCCGCCTCAGCTTCGCGAATACGCGGCGATAGATAAAAATGTCATCATCGTAGGAATGACCAAGCGAATAGAGATCTGGGCGAAGGAGAGATGGGATGTCGTCTTCGAATCCGCCCAGAGAAAACTTGAATCGCTTGGCAGCAAACTTGCCGATCTGGGTCTCTAGCCATGATTTATGGGGTGAGGGAAAGCACAATAAATGAAGGGCGGATGTTTCAGGTCAATCGCGTTCACGACATCTCAGTCGTGGATGTCGCGGGTGACTTGTCCAGGCACAATGTGCGTCATCTTGAAGACGTCTTCAAATCGTTTTCGCAGTGCGGCCAACTTAACGTAATTCTCAACATGGAACGCCTGAGGCATTTGGATTATCAGCTGGTGAGACGTCTCGCCGATCACATAGTCACGTTTCAGTGCGAGGGCGGCGATATAAAAATGGCGAACGTCAGCTCCTATGTCCAAAGCATTCTGCAGGTGATGGGTCTGGAGGAAGAGTTCTTCCCATCTGTTGAGGATGCGCTCTTGAGTTTTCTTGAGAAAAGACCCGACGGCGAGCTGCAATGAATTCTTTTGGGCATACACCGGTGATGGTGCAGGAGACCCTTCACTTTTTGAGGTGCAGCCCGGAGGGATTCTACATCGACTCTACTGTCGGCGGAGGCGGTCATTCAAGGGCGATACTTGAGGCGTCAAATCCTTCGGGCCGGCTCTTTGGAATAGATAAGGATGCCGACGCGGTGATTGCGGCGCGCGAGAATTTGAAGGAGTTCGGCGAAAGAGTTCGGATAGTTCAGGGTGCATTCTCCAATGTCCGCGAATTGACAAGAAGCGGGAATTATAGATGCGCTAACGGAATTCTCGCGGATCTTGGAGTCTCATCGCACCAGTTGGAAAAGGCCGGACGCGGTTTCGGGTTTTCAAGTGACGGCCCGCTCGACATGAGGATGGATCAGGGCCGAGGAAGAAGCGCCGCGGATGTTGTGAACAATGAGGGCGAAGAAGAGCTTTCGAGAATCATATTTGAGTTTGGAGAGGAGAGGTATTCCAGAAGGATCGCAAGGGCGATAGTGACGAGAAGAAGGATGAATCCGATCCTTACAACCGGAGATTTGGCGGATGCGGTTCGCTTGGCGGTTCCGCCTCCTGCGCGCCGGGGGAGAATTCATCCGGCGACGCGCACGTTTCAGGCGCTTCGGATATTCGTAAACGACGAACTGGGCGAGCTGGCCGGATTTTTGGAGAATGCACCGGAGATTCTATGCGGGGGCGGAAGGCTCGTGATCATAAGTTATCATTCGCTTGAAGATAGATTGGTGAAAAATGCGTTTCGGGATCTGGCGAAAAAAGGCGGCTACAAAGTTGTGACAAAAAAAATTGTGACGCCTTCCGAGGATGAGGTCGGAAAAAACACGAGATCGCGAAGTGCAAAGTTGAGGGTTCTGGAAAGGGATTGAAAATGGTTCCGAGCATGGTCGTAGCGGAAACAGTCAGGCGCCAGCACGTTGCTGGCAAGTCGGTTGTGCTCCGCAACCGGCGGGTGAAGTTCTATTGCATGCTCATGGGGCTCATTTTGTTTGCGTCGCTCACGTATGTCTGGACGAGAGTGCGTGTCGTTCAACAGGGCTACGAGGTTTCAAAGCTCAACCGCGAGACCGAGGAGCTTCTGGGGCAAAAGAGCAAGCTTGAATCGGAAATCGCTGGTTTGAAATCGCCTCAGCGCCTTGAGCAGGTTGCGCGCGATCATTTTGGAATGAGGCTGCCCAAGGGCGACGAGATTGTCCTTATCGAACCGTAAAGGAGTTTTGATGCCGAGGTACAAGACAGGAGGCGAAGAGAGCAAAAGGCGGCTGGCGATCCGCCTGTTTGCGATCGGCGGAATCTTTGCCGTCTGTTTCGGCGTTTTGATCAGCCGCGCTGTCTTTTTTCTGCTCAAGGATAATTCGAACATAGAGCGCGTCGCGATGAGGCAATACAGGACCGCGGTCCAAAAGAGCACGGAGCGCGGGAAGATACTCGATTCTGCGGGCCGAGAGCTTGCGATCAACATCCCCACGGAATCCGTTTTCGCCGATCCAAGATTCATAAAGGACCGCTCGAAGGCGGCAAGCACCCTTGCGCAGATACTCAAGCTCGATTCCCAAAAACTCTCCGAGTTGATCTCGAAGAACAGGAAATTCGTCTGGATCAAGCGGAGGGTCACATCGGAAGAGGCCTCGGCTGTTGCGCAGGCGGAGCTTCCCGGGATCTTTCTGATGACGGAGAACAGCCGCTCTTATCCCAATGGTTCCCTTGGAGCACCGATCCTGGGAACGGTCGGAGTCGATGCGGAGGGGTTGGCAGGCGTGGAGTTCCAGTTGAACGATCAGTTGCTCGTGAGCAACGTCAAGAGTGCGTACAAGCGGGACGCTCTGGGACATCTTTATCTGTCTCCGTCCGCTGTGGACGAGAAATTGAAACCCCCGCATGTCGAGCTGACCATCGACAAGACGATTCAGTATATAACGGAACGCGAGCTTTCGGCCGCCGTGGCAAACGCGCGCGCAAAGAGCGGAACGGCGATCGTGGTGGACGTCCAGACCGGCGATATCCTGGCTATGGCGACGGTGCCCTCATTCGATCCCAACAAGTTCGGTCAGATCAAGGTCGATGAATGGAAGAACAGGGCGGTCGCGGATGCATACGAGCCCGGCTCAACTTTCAAGGCGGTCGTGATCGCAAAGGCGCTCGATGCGGCGGTTGTGACGCCCGAAGATATTTTTGACTGCGGGATGGGAAAGCTTGTTGTGGGCAAGGATATCGTGCGAGACGCGCATCCTCACGGGAGGCTCTCCGTCGCCGACATAGTGAAGGTGTCGTCAAATATCGGCGCCGCGCGCGTAGAGGCGAAGCTCGGAAAAGAGCGCGTGAACAATTCGCTTCGCGAATTCGGTTTCGGCGGACTTTCGGGGATCGATCTCCCGGGAGAATCGTCTGGAATATTGTCGCCTGCCAAGACTTGGTCCGAGGTGCAGTTTGTGACGATCGCCTTCGGTCAGGGCATCAGCACAACTCCGCTGCAGATGGCCATGGCCTTCGCCGCCATCGCAAACGGCGGGGAGCTTTTGCGTCCCCATATAGTTAAAAAAATCGTCGATCCGGACGGAGAGACAATTTACGAGCGAAAAAAAGAGGTAAGGGCAAATCCGCTAAAGGCGGAAACGGCGGCGGTCATGAGAGGTCTTTTGAAACGCGTTGTCGAGCAGGGCGGAACGGGGATGCTTGCCGCAAGTCAGGAGTATCCTGTGGGCGGCAAGACCGGAACTGCCCAGAAAGCGGCTGCTCACGGCGGATATGCGGAGGGGAGATATTATTCCTCATTCATAGGTTTTGCGCCTGTGGATCAGGCTCGCCTTGTCGTCTACGTCGGCATCGACGAGCCGAAGGGATATTACTACGGCGGGCAGGTTGCCGCGCCGGTTTTCAGGCGCGTAGCCGAAGAAAGCCTTCACTACTTGAGCGTTCCTATACAGAAGGGGATCGTTGTAGCGACGGCGTCGCTTGACGCTGAAAATCTGGCGGAGGGCCCTCTACCTTCGGACGGATCTTTAAAACACGCGGATATTCAAACGGACGTGGAAGCGGTTTCGCTTGAGGAAAGCAAAGAGTCCGAAGCGGTGCAGGCCGTAAGCGTGCGCAAGGGGGCGGAAGAGATCTCGCGCGTCATGTCCGAGGGAAGAGAAATGTGGAAGCTGCCCGATTACACCGGCCTCACAATGCGGGGTGTGCTGGATGCGACCGGCGGTGGTGAAGTCGCGCTCAAATTCGTTGGAACGGGAATTGCGGTAAAACAGAATCCGGCCGCGGGAAGTCTTGTGCCCGCGGGCACGGAATGCACGGTGGAGTTCAGACCGTTACTATAAAATAAAGATGAAGCTCAAAGAACTCATAAAGGATCTGGAAGTTGTGACCGTCAGGGGCGACGTGGAGAGGGCCGTCTCCGACATAGCCTATCACAGCCTCCGTGCGGGGCCCGGTGTGGTTTTTGTCGCCGTCCGGGGCAATGTGGTCGACGGTCATAAATATATAAATGAAGCGCTCGTCAAGGGTGCGCGCACCATAGTGTCGGAAGAGAATATGAATCTCAATTCCGAGGCGACGCTTGTCGTCGTCAAGAACGCCCGAGTCGCGCTTGCAAAGTTGTCGTCGAAATTTTTCGGCAACCCGTCGGGTAGTTTGAAACTCATCGGCGTCACCGGCACGAACGGCAAGACGACGATCACGTATTTTCTGGAATCGATATTCAAGGAGGCGGGTCTGAACCCCGGTGTCATCGGGACTGTCGAACATCGTTTCGGCGGACAGAGGATCAAGTCGATGAACACGACGCCGGAGTCGTACGATCTTCAAAAGCTTTTGAAGGAGATGACGACAAAGGGCGTGAATGCGTGCGCGATGGAGGTTTCTTCTCACGCGTTGACGCTCGACCGCGTCGTCGGTTGCAGTTTTGACGGCGCGATTTTCACGAACCTTTCGCCGGAGCATCTGGATTTCCACGGGGAGATGGAGGCCTATTTCGAGAGCAAGGTTCGCCTCTTCCGCGAGCGGCTTTCCGACAGCGGAAAAGACGGTGTCTTTGCCGCGATAAACGCCGACGATCCGTACGGCTTAAGGCTCGCCTCCGACGTTGATCACAAATTGTGGAGATATTCATTGAACGGTGTGGGCGAGGTGACGGCCGAAGATATTGAACTCGATGCGACAGGGATCCGCATGAACGTCAAAACACCGGCGGGGAATTTCACGTGCAATTCGCAACTCATAGGACGGTTCAACGCGCATAATATACTTGCTGCAGTTGCCGGAGGACTGGGCCTTGGCCTTCCGCTGGGTGCGATTTCGCGCGGTGTTGAAAAGGTCTCTTCCGTTCCGGGAAGGTTAGAGCGCGTGCCGAACAAACGCGAAATCCTGGCGCTGGTGGACTACGCTCACACGCCCGACGCACTGGAAAAAGTTTTAACCCATGTCAGCGATCTGGCGAAAAAATCCGGCGGGCGGCTCATCGTCGTGTTCGGTTGCGGCGGAAACAGGGACAGGGCGAAGAGGCCTCTGATGGGCGAGGTCGCGTCGAAACTGGCCGATCTCCTGATCGTCACAAGCGACAACCCGCGCGGAGAGGATCCTGACGCGATAATAAAAGAGATCATGGCCGGAATCAAAAAGGGCGGCTGTGAGGTGATAGCCGACCGCAAGGCTGCGATAGCGCGCGCCTGTTCGGTGGCGCGCGAAAAAGACATCATCATCGTGGCCGGCAAAGGGCATGAGGATTATCAGATCATCGGAAATGAGAGACACCACTTTGACGACCGAGAGGTGTTAAAAGAATGCTTAATATGAAACTGACATTGGATGACATATTGAAAGCGACGGGCGGAGAGCTGGTGAAAAGCGGAAAATCGACTTCGTTCGACGGCGTTGGCATAGACACGCGCGCGATGAAGGAAAACGAAGTTTTTGTCGCCGTGAAGGGTGCACATTACGACGGACACGACTTTTTGGGGGAGGCGGTGAGAAAAGGGACGCCGGCGGTGGTCGTGGCGTCCCCCGCGCCGCTCTCCGGCAAGCCCGCCGACGTCCTGGTGGCGGGCGACGTGAGCGTCGTGAAAGTCCGCGATACGGTTACGGCCCTGGGCGACATCGCTTCATGGTGGAGGTCGAGATTTGACGCTCCATGCGTCGCGATCACCGGGAGCAACGGCAAGTCGACGACAAAGGAGATGGTCTCCGCGATTGCATCTGTGAGGGGCCCTGTACTCAAGACCGAAGGGAATTTTAACAATCTGATCGGGCTCCCGCTCACCGTGTTCAGATGGGAAAAAGAGCACAAGACGGCTGTCCTTGAGATGGGAATGAATGCGAAAGGCGAGATCAGGCGCCTGGCTGAAGTTTCCAGGCCCGATGTCGGGCTGATAACGAACGTCACCGCGGCCCACCTTGAAAAACTGGAAAACGTTGAAGGAGTCGCGCAGGCGAAGGGGGAGCTCTTCGACGTGATGGCGGGCAAAGGGATTGCGATCATCAACGACGAGGATCCGTGGGTGAAAAAACTGGGCAAGAAATACGGCGGCCGCACGATTACGTTCGGCATGCAAAATACAAGCGACGTTCAGTTCCGCCATATGGAGAGCACGGATCTTACGTCGACCGATCTCACGCTCCGGATAATGGGGGAAGAGCGCACGATAAAACTGCCGCTTCCCGGAACGCACAACGTCATGAACGCGATGGCGGCCATTGCCGTCGGCACCGCGCTTGAAATCGGACTTGATGACATACTGTCGAGGATAACAGAGTTTCATCCTATGTCGATGCGGTTCGAACGCGTTCAGCTTTCGAACGGCGTCTGCATGGTGAACGATTCGTATAACGCCAATCCGCAATCGATGAAGGCCGCTTTCAGAACGGTCGGTTCCGCTAGAAGGGCCGGCAGATTCGTCGCGGTTTTGGGCGTCATGCTGGAACTGGGCCTCCATGCCGCAGAGCTTCACCGCGAAGTGGGGCGCGCGGCCGCCGAAGCGGGAATCGAGCGTCTGTTCGTCTTCGGAAATTTCGCCGATGAAATTGCACAGGGGGCGAGAGAGGGCGGTCTTGACAATTCGAAGATCGAGGAATTCGACGACATAGAGTCGCTCAAGAGCACGGTGGAAAACGAGATACGCGCGGGAGATGTCCTGCTCGTCAAGGGTTCGCGCGGAATGCGCATGGAACGGATCGTCGAATATTTGAAACACACAATCGGCTGCGGTTAGGCCAAAGAGGCATATGCTTTATCATTTATTATATCCGTTACACGAGCAGTTCATAGGCTTGGGTGTTTTGCGCTACATCACCTTCAGGATGTTCGGCGCGCTCTTCACCGCCATGGTGATCTATTTTCTCTTCGGAAAGTGGATGATCAGATATCTTTCACGCAAACAGTTCTGGCAGACGGTTCGCGATGACGGCCCGATCTCGCACATGGACAAGCGCGGAACGCCGACGATGGGAGGAATTCTCATTTGGGCCTCGGTTTTCATATCAACCCTGCTCTGGACGAGATTCGACCAGCTCTTTATTGTCATAGGCCTCGCTGTGGCGTTCTGTTTCGGCGCGATAGGATTTTTAGACGATTACAGAAAAGTCATTTTGCACGATGCGAAGGGTTTGAGGGCGCGTTTCAAGTTCCCGCTGCAGCTCCTCGTCGCGACCGTCGCAGCTCTCGTTCTTTTCGACGGAATAGGATTGAGCCGCGAACTCGCGGTTCCGTTCTTCAAGACGTTCTATCCCGACATAGGATGGTGGTACTATCCGTTCGCCGTGGTCGTAATAGTCGGCGCGTCGAACGCCGTCAATCTGACGGACGGTCTTGACGGGCTGGTCAGCGTGCCGTCTATCGTCGCCTTCTTTGCCTTTGGAGTTCTTGCCTACATTGCGGGCCACGCGAGGATCGCGTCATATCTCGTCGTGCCATACGTTGCCGGAAGCGGTGAGTTGACCGTTCTGTGCGGCGCGATCGTCGGGGCGTGCATAGGGTTTCTCTGGTACAACGCCCATCCTGCGTCGATATTCATGGGCGATGTCGGCAGCCTGCCGCTCGGCGCTACGCTGGGATATGTTGCCGTTGTCACGAAAAACGAGATTCTTCTTCTTTTTATCGGCGGAATTTTCGTCCTCGAGACGATTTCGGTGATCACTCAGGTCGTCTCGTTCAAATTGACGGGGAAGCGCGTCTTCAAGATGGC
>JBGSNL010000001.1:0-13860 GCA_041739675.1 bacterium | reverse complement strand
AATCGAAACAGCGACCAACCCTGCAACCAGCACAACCGCGAAAATCCACATCTTCTTCATTGGTACCCCCTTTGTTAAAGTTTCATCCTATATTTTCCATCTTGAGCTTTCTTTAATTTTAGGTGACATACATGCCACTTTCGACGGGAGATTTCAACCCTTAGATTCTTAAGATTACAAGGCAATAAAGGAGGTATCTATGCTGCGGATGATCATCGTAATAATTGCGTTTATGTTGCCGTCGATTTCATGCGGCTCCAACGCGGCCCAGAAAGGCACCCTTGTGGGCGGACCGTGCACGTATGAAAAAATCGGAGGTGTCTGTACGGCAACCGAAACTGACAGCGAGGGAAAAGTTCACTTCACATTTGCCGGGATGGTGGGCGGACAAAACGTTGAGCTCAAAGACAACAAGGCATCGGGCAAGATGACCGCCGGCGAGAAAGTGAGCTGCACAATCGACTTCATCACCTCAGGCACTTGCACACCTTGTCTTTTCTCTATCGGCGAGTGCGGAAAAGAGGCGTGGGATGCTTTCAGGTCATACAAAAAATGAATTACCTTGACAGTTCGGCCACCATTCTATACCAACCCCCACACACATGTTGCGGGGTAGAGCAGCCTGGTAGCTCGTCAGGCTCATAACCTGAAGGTCGCTGGTTCAAATCCAGCCCCCGCTACCAAAAGGGCCTTAAAAGGCCCTTTTTTATTGGGAAAAGGCCGGTTTGAGATAGAAATTGCTTGAAAGTAGACCCCTTTTTGGTGTAGAGGTCTCGGCTTATGAAAAAGCCAACTTTCATTTTCGATCTCGACGGAACAATCGTCAACCCAGGCACCGCGATACCGCGCTGTATAAACCACGCACTTAAGAAACATGGGATCAAGCCCGTGCCGATCGAACGCCTGAAGCGCTATATAGGTTTCAGCCTTGAAGAGATACTGGGCCAGGTGACGGGAAAGAAAGACAAGCGCTTTTTGAAATCCTGCGTCGATTCCTACCGGGAACGCTTTCATAAGGAAGGGATCGCAGAACATCGCCTCTATCCCGGAATAGTGGGCCTTCTGGAAGCGGTAGCAAGGCAGGGTCATCTCATTATCGCCTCGATAAAACCGCAGGTATCATGCGAAATGGTCCTCGATCATCTGGGCATTCGCCCGATGTTCACAGGCGTCTACGGCGCCGATTTAAGCGGAAAACTCTCCGACAAGACGGAAGTTTTGAAACACGTGATTAAAAAAGAGAGCCTGCGCAACGGTGTGGTCATAGGCGACCGCGGCGTCGACATCACCGCCGCCAAGAAGTGCGGGTGCGCATCGATAGGAGTCACTTACGGCTACGGAACAAAGGAAGAGCTGAGTGCCGCCGGTGCCGACATGGTCGCGGAAACCGTGGGCGAATTGAGGCAATATCTTCTCACATCGGTAAGGACATGACATATAATAACAGAGTCGCGCAATTACGACGGCGCCTGGGGGAACTTCCGAGCGCCGTTGTTGCTTTCTCGGGCGGTGTCGATTCCGCCGTTCTCGCCGTGCTCGCTCATCAGGAGCTCAAGGAAAATATGTGCGCGGCGACCGCTTTATCGCCAAGCATCCCTTCGCGCGACCGTCTCATAGCCGTTGGCTTCTGCCGCGAAAGGGGAATACCCCACTTCCTGATAGAGACAAATGAGTTTGAGGATTCGAACTACACGGCCAATCCGAAAGAGCGCTGTTTCTATTGCAAACGCGCTCTCTATGAAAGTTTTGAAAAACTGGCCGGCGAAAAAGGATTCAAATATATAATAGAGGGCACAAACGCATCCGATCTCAAAGGGCATCGCCCGGGTTACCGCGCGTCGCTGGAACGAAGAAACGTCGTGACGCCGCTCATCGACGCGGCGCTCACAAAAGAGGACGTCAGGCGTCTGGCGCGCGAGCTTAAACTCTCTGTCGCCGACAAACCATCCAGCGCCTGTCTTTCGTCACGCATCCCCTTCGGGGAAAAACTCACTGCCGGGCTTCTGAGAAAAATAGACGACGCGGAAGAGCTCATACGCTCTTGCGGTCTGACTCAGGTGAGGGTGCGCCATCACGGCGATGTCGCCCGTATTGAAATCGCGCCCTCCGAGTTCATGCAATGTCTCGAACATCGCGAAAAAATTGAAGATGGACTCAAAAAGCTGGGCTACAAATTTGCAGCGCTGGACATCGCAGGATACCGCACCGGCGGCAGCGAAGGCTAGTTCCAGCCGTGTTTTCCCCTTGTTTTCTTGAAAAAGCTGTATTATAGGCTCGTGAAACTAACAAAAGGCCCGCCACAAAAACTCCCGCCACTAAAACTCAGGCGGGCAAACAGGCGGGCGAAGGAGGTAGTCGAAGTATGAAGAAAACAGTATTGGCCCTAGTCGCCCTGGCAGTTCTCCTGGCAGCACCGGCCGCGAAAGCAGCGTCCCAGCCGGCAGCCGACAATCTGAAGTTCGGCTACGTGGACTTCAACCGCGCCCTCAATGAGACGGAAGAGGGAAAGTCGGCAAAGGGCACGCTCAAGGCGGAGTTCAACGAGCGCCAGCAGAAACTGGACATCGTCCAGAATGAGCTCAAAAAGATGAAGGAAGATCTGGACAAGCAGCGCCTGATACTCTCACAGGATGCCTTGAAGGCCAAGGAAGAGGAGTATCGCAACAAGTTCATGGAGCTCCAGCAGAAGCTCGGAACCTTCAAGCAGGAGATGGCCCAGAAGGAAGGCGCAATGACAGCCGGACTTTTGGAAAAGCTAAAGGGAATCGTGAAAGATCTCGGAACAAAGGGCAGCTATACGATGATTCTCGAGAAATCGCAGGACGTCGTGCTCTACGCTCCGACCGTCAACGATCTGACCGACGAAGTCATAAAGATTTGCAACTCCACCCCCAAGGCAAAAGCTGCAAAGTAGGGGAGCTTGGGAATTGATCGATAAACAGTTATTAGACATATTGGTTTGTCCGCAATGCAAACAAGGCCTCTCCCTCGCTGATGGGGGAAGAGGCCTCGTTTGTTCCAAGTGCCAGCTGAAATACCCCGTCCGTGACGATATCCCTGTCATGCTTGTCGAAGAGGCTTCCGATTTGCGCGGCGGAGCGCCCAAACCGGGCGCGTCCCATCTTCCCAAGGCCTCGTTCAAGATCGTGCAGGGGCCTGATTCGGGTCTCTCTTTTCAGCTTGAACAAAGAAGCTGCAGGGCGGTCGGCCGCGGCGAGACAGACGTAAACAGGACCATGATGTTCAACGTGGACCTTGCCCTTTCCATAGACGAAGGCACGAAAAACCTGATACTCAAATATATACAAAAGCAGTTCATGGCCACGAAGCCGCAGGCCGCGCAGACCGCGGTGGGAGAGCAGCTGGGGGTCTTCAGACGTTCGCCTGATATCGTCCTGACCGACCACAGCCTCTCGCGCCTTCACGCCATGCTTTTCGCTGACGAAGGACAAGTGGGCATTCTGGATCTGGTGAGCAAGAACGGCACGTTCGTCAACGGTGTCGAGGTCGAATCCCGCCTCCTGCAAAAGGGGGATATGATAGAACTGGGAGAGACCAAAATTGTATTCGAGGGGTGATCTGCCATGAAATCAATGACTGGATACGGAACCGCTGAAGGGAAGGTCGGCAAGGGGCGTCTTTTCATAGAGGTGAAGACGGTCAACCACCGTTTTTGCGAGATAAACATCAAACAGCCCCCAAAGATGGGCGTCCTTGAATCCTTAATGAAAAAACACTTACAGAATAGATATATGCGAGGGAAGGTTGATGTGTTTGTTAAGGAAAAAGAGGTGCTTTTCGGCGACACTGAGCTTCACGTAGACACTGAACTTGCCAGAAAATATCTAGGCTGCCTCAAGAAACTTGAAAAAAACCTCAAGCTCAAGGCCTCGGACGAATTCCTCCACTATGTGGGGCTAGATCATTTCGTAACGCTCAAGGAAAAAGAGGGCGATTACAGCCGCATGTGGAATCAGATCGAAAAGCTTCTCCGCCTCGCATGCAATCATGTCGACAAGATGAGGGCCAGAGAGGGTCTCCACACGCAAAAGGATCAGAAAAAAAGGGTAAAACACATCGAGAAAAACATAGCGCAGATCCACAGACGGGCGGCGACGGCCCTTAACCGCCACCGTGAAAGGGTGCGCAGCATGGTCGCCGGAAGCGGGCAGGTGGATGACAAGCGTCTGGAGACCGAAGTTGCATACCTTGGCGGCAGGCAGGACATTGCCGAAGAACTGACGCGCCTGGAAAGCCACATCAAGCAATATGAATCCCTTCTTGTCAGCCGCGATGCAGTGGGCAGAAAGCTCGATTTTCTGCTTCAGGAGATCAACCGCGAGGTCAACACGATAGGCGCAAAAGCTGCGGATTCAGAAATCTCCCGGCTGGTAGTGGACTGCAAGACCGAACTCGAACGCCTGCGGGAGCAGGTTCAGAATATCGAATAAATGAAAAAAGGCCGCCTATTCATAATATCTGCCCCGTCGGGGACCGGCAAATCCACGGTCGTCGCGCATCTCCTTAAAAAAATACCCGATCTTGTCTATTCCATTTCATACACGACCAGGCCCCCAAGGGGAGGCGAGCATGAGGGGAAAGATTACCGCTTCGTGGACGAGACAACCTTTAAAAAACTCCGTGACGAGGACTTCTTTGCCGAATGGGCGGAGGTCCACGGCGCCTTTTACGGAACGCCGCGGCTTGAGCTTGAGGACGCCGTAGCCTCGGGCAAAAACGTCGTCCTCGACATAGACATTCAGGGGGGGATGGCGCTCAAAAAACGCTATCCTAACGCCGTCACGATCTTTCTCACCCCGCCCAGCTTTGACGAGCTGAAGAAAAGGCTGGCTGGCCGCAAAACTGATTCGGAGGCGGTAGTGGCCAGACGCCTCGAAAATGCCACGCGGGAAATGGGCTTTATGGACCGCTACGAGCACCGCATTGTGAACGACGACCTCAAGAGGGCCTGCTACGAGATCGCGGAAATAATTAATCCTCCCAAAAAACACTAAAATGGCATTGTAAAGCGCCTTTTATTTGGTTATTTTCCCAATTCATGATCCGGCTCCATGACATCCTCGATACAGTCTCCGCCTACAACCCCGAGGCCGATCTCGACCTCATAAAAAAGGCATACGTCTTTTCGGCAAAAGTGCATGAGGGGCAGACCAGACAGTCGGGAGAACCTTACCTCGTTCACCCGATGGAAGTCGCCGGAATCCTCGCGCGAATGAAACTCGACGTGCCTTCAATCGCCACGGCCCTTCTGCACGATACGGTCGAGGACACGGTAACAACGCTTGAAGAGGTGGAGCGCCTCTTCGGTCAGGAGATAAAAAATCTCGTCGACGGCGTTACGAAACTTTCGCGCATTCAGTTTACATCCATTGAGGAAAAGCAGGCGGAGAATTTTAGAAAAATGCTCATGGCGATGGCGCAGGACATACGCGTCATTCTCATCAAGCTCGCCGACCGCCTCCACAACATGCGCACGCTGGAACACCTTCCGGAGAACCGCCAGGTAGCGATCGCGCAGGAAACGATGGACATCTACGCCCCCATCGCGAACCGCCTTGGAATTCAGGAGATGAAGACAGAGCTGGAGGATCTGGCGCTGAAATTTTTGAAACCGGATGTCTGGCAGCACATCGACGAGCAAGTGAGAAAGAGGGCCTCCCAGCGCGATAAACACATAACCGAAGTGAGAAACCTCGTCGAAAAAACCCTCAAAGAGCATAATGTCCACGGCGAGATTTACGGGCGTCTGAAACACTACCAGAGCATTCACAAAAAAATGGTGTCGCAGAACATTCCTTTCGACGAGGTCCACGACATAGTCGCCTTCCGCATCATAGTCGATAACGTGCAGCAGTGCTACGAGGCGCTGGGCGTGATCCACGCCCTCTGGCGCCCGGTTCCGGGAAGGTTCAGGGATTACATAGCGATGCCCAAGGCCAACAACTACCAATCTTTGCACACGACCGTCATCGGGCCGCACGGCGACAGGATAGAGTTCCAGATAAGAACAACTCAGATGCAGGAGACCGCCGAGCACGGGATCGCCGCCCACTGGAAATACAAAGAAGGGCGCCTGATGGAAGACAAAGACGAGTTGAAGTTCAAGTGGCTCAGGCGCCTGCTTGAATGGCAGAGTGAAATTTCAGATTCCGCTGAATTTTTGGAGACGGTCAAGCTCGATCTCTTCGCGGAGGACGTCTACATCTTCACGCCGAAGGGCCAGCTAAAAGAACTCCCGCGCGGTTCCACGCCGCTCGATTTCGCTTACAGCATCCACACCGATCTCGGCCATTCCACGGTGGGTGCCAAGATCAACGGCAAGATCGTTCCGCTCAAATACCAGCTCCACAGCGGCGATACAGTTGAAATTCTGACGCAGAAGGAAAAACATCCGCACAAAGACTGGCTGCAGTTTGTGGTCACCTCGCGCGCGAAAGCCAAAATCCGTTCGTTTTTACGTTCCGAGGAGCATGAAAAAAGCCGCGCGATCGGACACGAAATTCTTGAAAAAGCCGCGGGGCGATACGGCCTCAATATCAACAGAATGCTGAAGAGCCGCGAACTCGATGAGTTCGCCAAGAACGCGTCCTACGACGGCGCAGACGCGATCCTCTCCGCCATAGGTTACGGCAAGATATCGCCCACGCAGATCATAGGTCTTTTTATCTCCCACGATCAGCTTATGCCCGAAGAGGCGGCGAAGGAGAAAGAGAAGGAATCGGTCATAGGAAAGATCGTTCGCCGTCTCACGCGTCCGAAAGGGCTCGTGAAGGTGAGCGGCTATTCCGATATGCTGGTCAATTTCGGGAAATGCTGTAACCCGGTGCCGGGCGATTCGATCGTCGGTTTTGTCACGAGGGGAAGGGGCGTTTCGATTCACGTCTCCGACTGCCCAAAGGTTGTGGGCCAGGATCCCACGCGCCGGGTCGACGTCGAATGGGACGAGAGCTCTGATGCGCTGCACACCGCAAAGATCCGCGTCGTATGCGCCGACAGGCCGGGCCTGCTCGCCGCCATGACGGAGGCCATAACCGCCGAGGGCGTGAATATTTCCGCGGCCTCCATCCAGACGAGGGAGGATCAGACGGCGGTGAACAACTTTGATCTTGAGATCAAGAACGTGGCCCAGCTGAGGAATGTGATCAAGTCCCTGGAGAGGCTTAAGGGTATAATCTCCGTTCAGAGGGTGAGAAGCGGATAGCCACTAGCGGCTAGGCGGCTTTTTCAACGGCGCCGGATCTCAGACAACGGGTGCAGACCGCCGCGCGTGTGACACGGCCCTTATAGATGATTTTGGTCCTTTGAAGGTTCGGAAGCGACACCTTGCGCGTTTTGTTGTTTGAATGTGAAACGTTTCTGCCGACTAACTGGCCTTTGCCGCATACGATACATTGCCGGGGCATAGAGAACCTCCTGAAATTAAGAAGGCTCTGGCTAACATAAGAGATAGGCCGATGCAAGCGCTTTTATCCACAAGAGAAACCGGAAATGAAGGGGAACAGCTGGCGTGCCGCTACCTTAAAGATAACGGATATCGGGTGGTTGAAAGAAATTTCAGGACACCCGTGGGCGAGATAGACATCATCGCAAAAAAGAGCGGTATGCTCCACTTTTTTGAGATAAAGGCAAGGCGGGGCCTGGCGTTCGGGGGCCCCTTTGACGCCATGACAACGACGAAAAAAACGCGCATCAAAAAGACCGCGGAGTGGTTTTTGACAAGAAACAGGGATATTTCGATGCCATGTCTTTTCGGCGTGATAGGCATCGACTTATCGAAGGATCCGCCCGCGATCGAGTGCATTGTCGACGCATTTGAGTGAAAAATGGACACCAATATTCTACATGCCTTTGCCCAGAGCGCGGCGAAACTTGGAGACGCCACCTGCTACCGATATAAAAGGGGGGCACGCTGGGAAAAGCTCACGTGGCGGGAAGCCGACTCTTTGGTCTCCGGTCTCGCCTTGCAGCTTGAACGGAAGGGTGTGAAGCGGGGCAACCGCGTCGCCATTTTTTCACCAACAAGGATCGAGTGGTCGATCGCCGATCTTGCGATAATAGCCGCCGGGGCCGTCACCGTTCCCATCTATCCAACGCTTCCCAGAGACCGCGTTGAGCATATCCTCAAGGACGCCGACATCCACGCAGTCTTCGTTGGAAATGACGGCCTCAATGAGAGCATCGCTAAAATAGCTGCCGACATCGGGCGCAACCTGGAGATCATGGCACTTGAAGGCTTGATAGGAGGCGGCAATGTCGAACATTCAACTTCCATCAAAGAGCGCGCCGCTCTCATAGCTCCCGATGACGTCGCCACGATCATCTACACAAGCGGCACGACCGGCGTTCCGAAAGGCGTCGTCCTCACGCACAGAAATTTGATGGCGGAGGTGAACGCAACAAGCCGGATAATCTCATTTTCTAAAGACGAGATAGGCCTCATGTGCCTGCCGCTGGCACACGTGTTGGGCCGCCTCATGCAATTTCATCACCTGAAGCAGGGCTATCAGGTGGCGTTCATAGAATCGTTCGACAAGTTCGCCCAAAACTGCGTCGATGTACGCCCGCATTTCATCGTGGGGGTTCCGAGAATAATCGAAAAGATGCACGAGCGCCTTACGCGCCATTTCGAAGGGGCATCTTTGCTCGTAAAAAAATTTTCCGGATGGGGAATAGAAGTCGGCAAGCGCGTAG
Source organism: bacterium (assembly GCA_041739675.1). Lineage (GTDB taxonomy): Bacteria > UBA10199 > UBA10199 > 2-02-FULL-44-16 > DYJF01 > DYJF01. The sequence continues at coordinate 5,148 of JBGSNL010000001.1, read as the reverse complement.
GGCTTCTTCACCAGAAACACAGGCCCGTGCCGTTCCTACTGAAGGTAAAATATTTTCTGGCCTCGAAACTCATCTACAAAAAAATCGCGGGCCGCCTGGGCGGAAGACTCAAAATATTTATCTCCGGCGGCGCGCCGCTCCTTGCCGATTACGCGAAATTTTTTCAGGCCCTGGGACTCCTGGTACTGGAGGGCTACGGCCTGACTGAAACATTCGCCGCGGCCACGGTCAACCGCCCCGACGATTACCATTTCGGAACGGTCGGAAAACCTGTGCCGGGCGTCGATGTGAAGCTCGCCCCCGACGGCGAGGTGTTAGTCAAGGGGCCCACGGTTTTTCGAGAATACTTAAACATGCCCGATGAAACAAGGGCGGCCAAAACTCCCGACGGCTGGTTCAAGACTGGCGACATAGGCGAGATATCGCGCGACGGTTTCCTAAGAATAACCGACAGGAAAAAGGACATAATCGTCACGTCGGGGGGCGAGAACGTCGCGCCCCAGCTAATCGAATCTCTTCTGACGGAAAACCGCTTCATCAACTATTGCATGGTCTACGGCGACAGGAAAAAATATCTGGTGGCGCTCATCACGCTCGATCCCGAAGCGATAAGAGAGTACGCCGCAAAGACCGGAATCAATTCCGATTTTGCGTCGATAGCAAATCATCCCAAAGTCAGGGAGCTGGTCACGTCGATTGTGAAAGAGAAGAACGCCGTTCTCGCCCGCCACGAGACTATAAAGAAGTTCGCCATTCTGGGCCACGATTTCTCCGTGGAGACAGGCGAATTGACCCCCACGCTCAAGGTCCGCCGCCGTTTCACGGCGGAGAAGTACAAGGATATCCTTGAGGGGCTCTATCGGGAATAAAAACGGTATTGCATAACAGGCCGTTTTCAGGCATAAAAAGGCGCATCAAAATTCAACAAAAGGGGGAAATATGGGTGGAGGACAAACACAACAGACGAAGGGGACGGGGCTTGCACCCAACGTTGCAAGTCTTCTCTGCTACATCTGCATGCCCATCACGAGCATCATCTTCCTGCTCATCGAAAAGGAAAATGCTGACGTGAGATTTCATGCATGGCAAGGAACGGCCTTCGGCGTCGGCTATATCCTGGTAATCATCGCGCTCGAGGTTCTGGCCGTGATATTCGGCGCAATCGCAAGCGTGCTGGGGATCATCATCGGATTCTTTATTCCGATCGTGGGTCTCATCGCCTTCGTGGTGTGGATCGTCTGCCTCATCAAGGCATATCAGGGTGAGCGTTGGAGAATCCCGGTGGTCGGCGACTTTGCCGCGAAAAAGGCCGGCGTTGCCTAATTGACGATGAACAATGAAATTTCAAGAAAGGGCTGGATCGTCCTCGTGGGCGTTCCAGCCCTCTTTTTTTCCGCCTACGTGCTAGCCACAATGCCCGTTCTAACTACTCTTCCGCTGTGCGCCGTCAAATTGTTCGCAAATGTCGATTGCCCAGGATGTGGACTCACGCGCTCGATTGCGTACCTCACGCACGGCGAGCTCAGACGCTCCATAGATTTCAACCCCATGGGAATCGTAATCGCGTTTTTTTTGGTCTACATTTTTGTCAGGACGGCGATAAGCCTTCTAGCGGGCAGGGCACTCAAGCCGCTTCTGCAGCAGAAAACGAGGGACCGGATGCTGGTCGTCTTTGTCTTTGCGCTCTTCGCACAGTGGCTTTTCAAACTGTATTTTTTACTTTTCACTTTCCACTTTTAACCCTACACTGCTTTCAATATGACACCAAAAGAGATCATCGAAGTGAAAATCGCAAAGAGGCTCAAGGAACGCCCGGAGGATGCAAAAGGGATCGGAGTGCCCGTTGCCATCAATCTTACGGGGGAAGGGGCCGGGCGCTGGGTGATTGATTGCTCCAAAGATCCGGCGGAGGTCCGCCTCGACGCCAAGTCGCCCGCCCAAATGACGATCACCATGGACGGCGCCGATCTCGTAAAAATGGTCGGCGGCGAACTGAACCCCCAGATGGCCTTCCTGGCCGGCAAGGTGAAGGTTGAGGGCAACCTGGGGCTGGCGATCAAACTTGGCCAGCTGCTCACATAAGATGAAATTTGCCGTCGCACAGATCAACACCACGGTAGGGGATTTTTCCGGTAACAAGAGAAAAGTCCTCGCATATCTTGCCCGCGCCGAAAACATGGGCGCGGACGTTGTTGTCTTTCCGGAGCTTACCGTTTGCGGTTATCCGCCGCGCGACCTCGTAGAAAAACCGTCGTTCGTTCAGAGAAATCTCGAATGTGTGGAGGAGATCGCGTCAAAGACCACGCGGACGGCGATCGTTTTAGGTTACATCTCGATCAACGAATCCTCTACGGGCCACGGGCTCTTCAACACGGCCGGTTTCCTGCAAAACGGCCAGATGCAGTTTTCGCAGGCAAAATCGCTTCTGCCCGAATACGACGTCTTCGACGAAGCGCGCCACTTTGAACCGGCGCGTGTCCACCGCGTGCACAACATCGGCGGCACGAACCTCGCGCTTTCGCTGTGTGAAGATCTCTGGAGCTCGTTCGATTTCGGGGGCAGGCGTCTCTATCCGCAGGATCCCATGAAACTCTTCGTCTCCGCCGGAGCCGAGATAATAGTCAACCTTTCTGCATCGCCCTACACGCTCAAGAAACAGAAAATACGTGAAGGCCTCGTTTGCAGCGCCGCAAGGGATTTTTCAAGACCCTTCATCTACTGCAACCTCGTAGGCGGGAACGACGAGCTGGTCTTCGACGGACAGAGCTTTGCCGCCGACGCATCCGGCGAGATCGTCGCAAGGGGCAAGGCGTTCAAAGAGGATATTTTCCTCGTCGATCTTTCCATACCTCTTATTCCCGTCAGGGCGAGCGAGATGTCCGATGAGGCGGAGATATTTGAAGCGCTGATTCTGGGGCTCCGTGATTACATGAAAAAGTGCGGCTTTGAAAAGGCGGTGGTGGGCCTCTCCGGCGGCATAGACTCGTCGGTCGTTGTGGCGGTTGCCTGCGAAGCAATTGGGCCTGAAAACGTCACCGCGGTCATGATGCCGTCGCGCTTCACATCGAAGAAAAGTGTTGATGACGCCCTCGCCGTCGCGAAAAGTTTCAAAATCAAGACGAGGACGGTACCCATAGACAAAATCTATGACGATTACCGGAAATCGCTCGGGTTCACGGGCAGCGTAAACAAAGTTAGCCTTACGGAAGAGAATATTCAGGCGCGAATCAGGGGCAACATCCTCATGGCGATATCCAACAAAGAGGGCGCTCTCGTTTTGTCTACGGGCAACAAGTCGGAGCTCTCCGTCGGCTATTGCACGCTCTACGGCGACATGGCGGGCGGGCTCGCAATTATCTCCGACGTTCCGAAGTCGATCGTCTACAAGGTCGCAAAATATATTAACCGCAAAAAAGAGCTGATTCCCAATTCGGTTTTGACAAAACCTCCCACTGCGGAGCTCAAACCCGATCAGACCGATCAGGATCTGTTGCCCCCCTACGATGTGCTAGATGAGATATTGAAGGCATATGTGGAAGACCACTTGAGCGCCGCCTCCATCGTTGCGATGGGGTTCGATAAAAGGGCGGTCGAAGACGTGATAAGACGCGTCGATTTCAACGAATACAAGAGGCGCCAGTCTCCGCCCGGGCTCAAAGTAACGTCGAAGGCCTTCGGAATCGGGCGCAGATTCCCGATAGCATGGAAACCTTGAATCATGTCCGGCATCCTCTACATAGTCGCAACCCCCATAGGCAATCTCGAAGATATAACTCTTCGAGCGATCCGCATTTTGAAAGAAGTGGATCTCATCGCCGCAGAAGACACAAGGCACACCAGAAAACTCCTGACCCATTTTGACATCCACACTCCGCTCACAAGTTTTTTCAAGGGAAACGAAGCCGGTAAGGCTGGGCAGATCGTGGGTACAATAAAGGAAGGGAAAAACGTCGCGCTCGTTTCGAACGCGGGGACCCCTTGCATTTCAGATCCCGGCTACCCGTTGCTTGTGGCCGCGATCGAAGATGGGATCATTTGCTGCCCCATACCGGGCGCGTCCGCCCTCGCCGCAGCAGTTTCCGCCGCAGGGCTTCCCACCGACCGCTTCACCTTCGTAGGTTTCTTGCCGGACAAACCCGGAAAAAGGAAAAACGCGCTTGAGGAACTTAAAAGTATCGCACACACACTGGTCTTTTACATCTCGCCGTGGAAGGCCGTCTCAATGGTAAAGGATATTCTTGATGTCTTGGGAAACCGCAGGGCCGTTCTCTGCAGGGAGCTCACAAAAATTCACGAGGAGTTTGTCCGCGGAAATCTTTCAGAAGTCCTTGCCCACATTGAAGCGAACCCTCCGAAGGGCGAGGTGACGCTCGTCGTTTCCTAACGCTTCAAATTTTTGAAATGTTCTATGAGACGCGGGACAACATCGAAGAGATCTCCCACGATGCCGAAGTCCGCCACGCGGAAGATGGGCGCATGCGGATCGCGGTTGATTGCGAGTATCTTGTCGGAGGATTGCATTCCCACAAGATGTTGGATGGCGCCAGATATGCCGACCGCGATGTAGAGTTTGGGGCAAACCGTCTTTCCCGTTTGTCCCACCTGATGAGAATAGGGTATCCATCCCTTGTCTACCGCCGCGCGGGATGCGCCAACCGCGGCACCCAGCGTTTCAGCCAGCTCGTATATGAGGCGGAAATTTTCGCGTCCCTTAAGGCCCCTGCCGCCCGACACGATTATGTCGGCCTCGGCGATATTGACCTTTTCCTCAAGATCCTCGACCGTCTTCAAAACCTTCGTGCGCGATGAGATCTTGTCTTTGTCGATTTCGAAATTTATCACGACACCGCCGCGGCCGGAATTGGGAGCCGCTTCTTTCATCACCTTGTGGCGGACGGTCGCCAGCTGCGGACGGAAACGCGTGCACAGAATTGTCGCCATGATATTGCCGCCGAAAGCGGGGCGGGTCTGCATGAGATTGCCCTTGTCGTCGATTGAAAGCGCCGTGCAGTCGGCGGTCAAGCCTGTCTTCAGCCTCGCGGCGACGCGCGGGATGAATGCCCTGCCGATACTCGTGGCTCCTGCGAGTACTATTTCCGGCCTGTAGGCCTCGATCAACTCCACCATCGCGTTTGTATAACTCTCGTC
>JBGSNL010000014.1:0-8916 GCA_041739675.1 bacterium | reverse complement strand
TCCCGATACTCATTGTCGTTCCCGATGCTGGCCAGGCAAAATCATATCGCCACCTTCTTTCGGCAAGGCGTGAGATGATAGCCCTTGAAGATCTCTCTGGCCTTCAACTCATACAGGCGGTCCATCACTTAAGGGAGCGCCAGCAGCTCCACGAACAGCTGCAAAAGGCCGCGCACCGCCTGAAAGACGTCTCGATCAGGGACGAACTCACAAAACTTTACAACCATCATCACTTCAACGAGATTTTGGATCAGGAAACAAAAAAGGCCGTCCGCTACAACAGGCCGCTGGGCCTGATCGTCGTCGACATCAAAAATTTCGCTTCCATAAACGAGGCATACGGACACGCCGAGGGGGACAGGATCCTCGCGAAGACCGCGAACATAATCCGCGCCACAGTGCGTGAAGTGGACATCTCCGCGCGATTCGGCGACAACGCCTTCGCGGTGATTTTACCCGAATCCGACATGACCGCCGCGCTCCGCGTGGGCGAAAGGCTAATGGAGGCGCTTGAGGTCATAAAGAAAAATCACGAGAAGGCGGAGAGCAAGATGTCGGTTTGCATCGGGCTTTCCGCTCTTCAGGAAGGTTTTGAAACCAAGGAAGATATTCTTCGCGCAGCGCTCACCGCTCTTACCGAATCGAAGAAAAGCGGGTCGCTGTGCACAGGCGGCGATTCAAAAAAGGCCGCGGAAAAGTTAAAAGAGAACAGGCAGCTCATAGAACAGCTCCACGAGAAATTTATCGCGATCGGCAAAGAAGCGGAGCGAAGCGCGTTTCAATCGGTCGTGAAGATCGCAAACGAAATTCCGTTCCAGAGAAAACATCTCATCGCCCACGCCGAACGCGTGGCGTTTTTCGCCGAGCGGCTCGCGGGCAAACTTGGCCAGATAAACGGCGACGCGCATGTCGTGCATCGGGCGGGTCTTTTGCACGATATCGGAAAACTCGCGATCGATCCGGAAATCGTGAACAAGGCCACGAAGCTCACCGTTGAAGAGAACGATCTTCTGCACCAGCATCCCGTGCTGGGCAGCCAGATGATTGAAAGTGTAGCGTTTTTATCAAAAGAGAATGAGTGCATTTTAAATCATCACGAGAGATTTGACGGGAAGGGTTATCCCGCGGGCAAGAAAGGGAGCGAGATACCGTTGGGCGCGCGCATCATCGCCATTTCGGAAGCATGGGACACGATGATATCTCCCCAGCCCTATCGCACGACTCCCTTGCCGCTGGATTCCGCCTTGAGCGAACTCAAGAAAGGCGCCGGGAAACAGTTCGACCCCGAGCTTGTCGAGCTGTTTGCGTCGCTCATCACGGGTTAGATCCGCCACTAAAACATCGGCGGATGAAAGGAAAAAAGATGCCCCCTGCTGTGAAAAGAGAGCCGATCGATTACGGGAAAGACGTCCTGGCGGTGTTACTCGCCGTCGTGGCGATCTTCGTCGTGCTCTGTCTTGTCTCCTACCATCCGGCCGATCCGGCGCTCAATTCCATGTCAAACGTGAAGCAGATAAAAAATCTCGTCGGCGTGGTTGGCGCGTACACTGCGGATATTCTTCTCACAGTATTGGGCATCAGCGCCTATGTCGTTGCGGCCCTTCTCTTTTTCATGAGCCTTCTCCAGCTGGTCGGCAGAAAACTGAAGCTTCGCGTGCGCGAAGTCGTTTTCTACGTCCTGCTTTTGTTCTGCGCATCGGCACTTTTCCATCTGCGCTTTGAGACGATCGACATACGCGGCCACGCGGTGGCGGGCGGCGGCATGATAGGCGGGCTCATAGGCGAACTTCTCGTGCATTATTTAAACAGAAGCGGCGCGGCGCTAATCCTTTCCGCTGCCGTGCTCCTCTTCTTCATGTTATCCACGCATATCACGCTCGTGTCCATTGGCGACGCGATATATGCGGTTTCAAAGTGGGTCGGGCGCATAGTCGGACGCGCATCGGTTGCGGTATGGGGATATGCTAAAATCGCCGCCAAGAAAATTCCGGCGTTTGTGAAAACGGTCTTCTCTATCGGAAAACAGATCGCCGCGCGCGCCGATAACGAGGTCAAGATTTCAAAACCGGCCGAATCTGAGCCCGGCGACTCCGACGAAACGGTGCGCATAGAGCCTGTCCGCACATCGAAGGTAGTGCCGCTAAGACCCACGGCACCTGCTCATGTAGCCGCTGCTTTGCAGCCGACCGCGGACGGGGCGGGTCCGAAAATTCTTGCCCGCGCCGATACCAAACCGCACAAGAAGAGAGACGACCAGTTGAAGTTCATGCAGATGAACTGCGAGGGATACACACCTCCCCCGCTTTCGCTTCTCGATACGCAGGAGAAGCCCAAGATCAAAATAGACGAAGAGGCGCTCAAGAAACAGTCGCAGTTCCTTGAGAAGAAGCTTCTTGATTTCGAAGTGGAAGGCAAGGTCATCGCCATCCACCCGGGACCCGTCATCACCACATACGAATTTGAACCGGCGATCGGGACCAAGATCAACCAGATTTCTAACCTTGAGGACGATCTGGCGCTGGCGTTGGGCGGAAGAAGTGTCCGCGTAGTGACGCACATACCGGGCAAGGCGGCGGTAGGCGTGGAAGTTCCCAACCGCGACCGGGAAATCGTCTGGCTCAAAGACATCATATCGTCGTCCCATTTTGAAAAATCCGGTTCGCATCTATCATTGGCATTAGGCGTAGGGACGGACGGCCGCCCGATGGTGACAGATCTCACCAAGATGCCGCATCTTCTGGTCGCGGGCGCCACTGGTTCAGGAAAGAGTGTTGCCATCCATTCGATAATCGTCAGCATCCTTTACAAATCTTCTCCGGAGGACGTGCGCTTCATTCTGGTGGATCCCAAGATGCTTGAGCTCACGCCATATGACGGCATCCCGCATCTTCTTTTGCCAGTGGTGACAAAACCCAAGCAGACGATTCAGGCGATGCGCTGGGCGGTGAAAGAGATGGAGCGGCGCTACCGCCTTCTGTCATCGTGCGGGGCGAGAAACATTGCAGGATATAACGAAAAGATCCGCGCGAACGAAGTTCCGCTCATCACTCATGAGCAGGCCTCCGAACTTCTGAGCAAGGACAGGGAGGCCGTGACGCACACAGGAGTGATCCCCTATATCGTGATCATAATCGACGAGCTTGCCGATCTCATGATGACGGCCGGCCAGGAGATGGAAGATACGATCACGCGGCTAGCGCAGATGGCGCGCGCGGCGGGGATTCATCTCATCCTCGCAACACAGCGGCCGTCGGTCGACGTCATCACGGGGCTCATCAAGGCGAACTTCCCCGCACGCATCGCTTTCAAGACGAGCGCCAAGCACGATTCCAGAACGATCCTCGACACCATCGGCTCCGAGACACTTCTGGGCGCGGGCGACATGTTATTCATGACACCTTCTGGCGGCAATCTCACCCGCATTCACGGCTCATATGTCACGGAGCCTGAAGTCGGCAGGATAGTCGCCCATCTGAAACAGCAGGGTCAGCCGACTTACGACGAGTCAATTTTGGCCGCGCCGGCAGATAACGGCGCAGGCGGAGAGGAGTTTGACGATATGGACGAAGAAGTGTATGACAAAGCGGTGGCGTTGGTCGCGGAAACAAAGCAGGCGTCTATTTCCATGATCCAGCGCAGGCTGAGAATCGGCTACAATCGCGCGGCGAGGATGATAGAGCGCATGGAATCAGAAGGGATAGTCGGCCCGCCCGACGGAAGCAAACCGCGCGAAGTTCTTGTTTCGAACGTCGAGAGAACCGCGTAAATAATGAAAACCAAAATATTGCTCATCTTCTGTTTACTTTTCGCCCTTCCCGCTTTTGCGGGTGAGGGCGTGCCGCAACAGGAGATCGAAGCTATTCAAACCGTTTATCAATCTATCCCCGGCATTGCCGCGGACTTCACGCAGCAGACGTACGTCGCGCTGATAGAAAAGACGGTTTCAAAGACCGGAAAATTCTATTTCAAAAAAGGCGGCAAGCTTAGGATCGAGTATAAGGGCGACGAGGAGAGAAATTACGTCTCCGATGGGGTGACCCTCTGGATCTACACGCCCGGCGATATCGCAAGCATGCAGTCATACGAGGTCTCCGAGGAAACGGTTCCCAAAGAGGCCCTCTCGTTTCTTTCTGGCTTCGGAAAACTGGAAAAGGAGTTTCAAATCGAGCCGTCAAAGGCGTTCAAAGATGTGCCTGAAGGGTTCACCTCCCTGCATTTGAAACCGTTCAACAAGAAAGCGCAGTACAAGAGCCTTGACGCGCTCTTCAATCAGGATCATCTCCTGACGAAGCTCAAAATTTCAAATCTTTCGGGGAACGTCACGGATTATAATTTCACGAATATAAAGACCAACGTCGCTTTGAAGGACAGTCTTTTCTCGCTTGGCTCCGGCAAGGCAACACCTGACACGCTTCCTGAAAAAGAGATCCCGCCACCCCGCAAAAAGCGCTAAATCTTCGGGCCGTTTGCGCGGATGGCAAGGCTTAGATAGTCATCATCCTCGCGGAACATGACCTTAAGCTTCACGAGCTTATTGAGGACCTTTTTGATCTCTTTTTCATCCCACTTCGGAAAGCGCTTTTTGATTTCGTTGAAGTTCTTATACGAATCGCAGAAGAGATAGAGTTCGCGCGCGTTACCCTCAAGGCAGATCGAAGTCATACCTTCCCGCACCTCCGTATTGATGTCCGGCCCGTATCGGTAATCTTCGATGCTAAGATACTCTCGACAATCGTAGTAACTCAAAAGTTTCTTATTATCTACCGCGGCTTGATCATATCTCAGTTGCCATTCATCAAACCGCCTCGTTAACATTGTGTAGTCACGCGGCGGCATACGAGAACTGTATTCCTTGTCAATAAGCGAGAGCTTCTTTGCAATCCGGGGAGGGAGCAAATAGCTGTGCGGCCTGGCATTACGCACCTTAAATATCCCGTACTTCTCCGGATTTCTGTGGACTATTATACCGTCATACAAAAAGAAAGGTACGATACGAATCGGGGGACAATATGCACATGCATACTCAATATTTGAAACCGTTTCATTCACATCGTCTTGTGTCTCGGTGGGAAAACTGACCAGCAAATTTGAAATATGTCTTATGCCCACTTCTTCACAGAACTTCATGACTTTAATATTATCGATCGCACGCGTCCCCTTATTCATTTTGCGTAGCAGATTTGTAGACAATGATTCAATGCCAAATTGCACCACTGATGTGCCCGCGCGTTTCATCACTTCCAAGATTGATCTGCTGATTTCTGGACGGACTTCATAAAAAAACTGGTAGTCACATCTTTGCTGCAAAATAGAAGAAAAAAACTTTTTACCGTACCCTGGTGGAATGCTGCTGTCATTGAACTGAAAGCGATTCACGCGATAGCGCTTGGATAAACGATATACTTGCGTCGCCAGCCTCCCTGGATCCCGGGCCCTGTATCCCGACCAGTAGACATTTGTGGTGCAAAAGGCGCAGTGATGGGGGCAACCCCTGCTGCCTTCGATGGTTAGGAACGGCAACACGTTATTCTCTCTAAGCAAGGGATTGTTCTCCAACTCTTGAAAGTAATGTTCATAGTCAGGGTCACTTAATTCATCGAGGCTGTCCAGTTGTTGACGCGGATTTACTTGGATCCCCCGGCGAGACCTGTAAATCAAGCCCGGGACGTGGTCGCCAACATTGTCGATGGGCTCGGACATGGAACTCAATATGTTCGCGAGCGCAACTTCGCCCTCTCCGTCAACACACCAATCGACTTGAGGAAAACAATTAAGAACACTAGTCCCCCTGCTCGCAGCAACATGAACTCCTCCGAACAAAATCTTGATATGTTGAAAATCTCTTTTCAGCCATTTTGCAAAGAGGAGTGATGAAAAAAGCTGCTCATAGCAGACAGAAAAACCAACGAGGTCGTATTTCTCCCAACCAACTTTATTATAAATTTCATCAATGACCTTTGAAAGTCTCTCTAGCTTCGCACGTGGCGCAGCTATATGTTTGTTCAAGTACTTTAATATGTCTGCTTTTCTTTCTGGAAAAAGTAGCGCCGCAAAAAATAATTCGCCGACACGGGGCCGCGTGTATACAATCTTGTCATATTCGGAAAGACCGAAGGAGGCCGCCACCTCCAAGAACAGATGGCGACCTTCTACGTCCAAATTGTTTTGGCGAGCATATGAAGTAAGACAACCTACTTGAGAAGAAGGGAATTGAAAATCGGCCCACGGCATTGAAACCAAGAGGGCCTTGGCTTTCTGCTTCATCCCTTTGTCGCGCTCTTATTCAAACCCCGAGTAGTACGAACTGCAGTCCTCCTCACATTCCCTGTCCGGCCAGGACCGGACATCGTTCCTCTAGTTACAGGCCTTCCCACGAGACCGCCTCTGACTTTCACGAGTGGTTTCCTGCTGACTTTGCTCTTATCTGCCATGGTCGCCTCCTTTTGCTAGTTAGTATATCAAGATCTAATGTACAGTCCACTGGAAAAATCAATTCCTCAGCGGTTTTCCGGTCATGAGCATCTGTTTCATGCGCTCCTGCGTCTTTTCCATGCCGCAGAGGGATAAAAAGGCCTCTCTTTCAAGATCAAGGATGTGGTCCTCCGTGGTCTTATGGGTCGTGGGGGCATCGCCGCCGGCAAGGACGTGGGCAAGTTTTTCGCAGACTGTCATATCGTGATCTGTCACCCTCCCCTGCCTTTTGAATTCGCGAAGAGCGCTTATTATCGCCATTTTTCCGCCGAGGCCGGGTAACATTATATCTTCCCTCTTCACCGGCGGCTGATAAGTCTTCGCAAACTCTATGAGATGTTTTTTCGCATCTGAGATCAGTTTTTCGCGGTCCAAAGTTACACGGTCGCCGCTTGTCATGATTCCAAGCTCGAACGCCTCCTTGGCCGACGTTGAAACCTTCGCCATTGCGATATTTTCAAACGCCCAGCGCACCTTGGGATAGGGCCCCGCATCGTCGGTTGAATACCAGATCCGATCCGTGGGCTTGTGCATCTTTCTTATGATCCCCTCAACTTGAAGCAGAAGATTTTTGCATCCGCCGCCCGCCGGAATCAGGCCCACGCCCACTTCGACAAGACCCATGTAGGTTTCCGCCGCCGCATGCCTCACTGACGATGCAAGGCAGAGCTCGCAGCCGCCGCCCAAGGCCATGCCGAACGGAACCACCATCACAGGTTTTGGCGAAAAACGCATCCTCTGGCCGGCCTCTTGAAACTGGCGGACAATGTTACCCAACTCCTTCCAGTTTCCCTGTTGAGCTGTCATCAGGATCAATAAAAGATTCGCACCTACCGAAAAATTTTCGCCGTCGTTTGCAAGAAGAAGCCCGACACCGTCTTTCTCCAAGCGGTCCAGTCCATGATGGATCATGGAGATTATATCCGCGTCGATTGCGTTCATCTTCGTGTGGAATTCGCAGCAGAAAATACCGTCACCCAGATCGACAAGAGATGCGCCGGAATTTTTAGCGCTGATCCGGTTCGCGAATTCGAAGTTTTTCAAAATAATCGCGCCCTCGCTGCCAGACTCCGGCTTCATTCCTTTCGACGAAAAATCAAAGTAGAAACGCTTGCAGTCCCTGATTTCATAGAACGACTCGCGCCCGCTATTTAAAAGTTCGGCCACGAGCGGCGGAATCTTGCGCCCTTCCTTCTCGAGTCTTGCACACACATTTTTGACGCCCAACACGTCCCAGGTCTCAAAGGGCCCCAGCGCCCAGTTGAAGCCCCATCTCATCGCGCGGTCCACGGAGACGATATCGTCGGAAATTTCGGGAATCCTGTTGGCGGAATAGACGATCATCCGCGAAAGCGTTTTCCATGCGATATCGCCAGCCTGATCGTCCGCCCACACGACGGTCTTTATCCTCTCACCCGCGTCTTGCATCTCCTTCGCCCGGCCCAGCGACGGCGTCTTGAACTTGACGCCCGGGCGATAATCAAGGCTGGAGAGATCTATCGACAATATCTGGCCGCTTTTAGGATCTTTTTTATAAAACCCCTGCCCCGCCTTTTGCCCGATATAATTCTTTGCGATCATCTGGGCCATGAACTGCGGGAGCTTCAGGCGGTCTTGCATATCGTCAGCGCAGCGCTTGAGGCACGTATTGGCGACAAAAGAGAGAGTGTCGAGGCCGACGATGTCGGCGGTGCGAAATATCGCGCTCTTGGGCCGCCCCGTTGCGGGCCCGAGAACCATATCCACCGCCTCAATGGGCCAGCCGTTCTCGACGGCCAGATGCATGACGTCCATGATGTGCGTGGCGCCGATGCGGTTCGCTATGAAGTTGGGCGTGTCTTTTGCGAAGACGACACCTTTTCCCAAAACGTTTTCGCAGAAACTGCTGGCCACCGATATAGCATCCTTATCGGTATCCGGCCCGGCGACAAGTTCCAGAAGCTTCATGTAACGTGGCGGATTGAAAAAGTGGGTGATGAGAAATCTTTTGCGGAACTGCGCGGACCTTCCTTCCGCCAAGACCGCCCAGCCCAATCCGGATGTGTTTGAAGCGATGATGGAGCCGGGATTCAAGAGAGGCTCGATTCGCTCGTAGAGTTTCTGCTTGATATCGACGCGCTCCAAAACAACTTCAATGATTAATTCGCACTCCGAGATTTTTGAAAGATCGTCTTCAAAATTTCCGACCTGTATCCTAGAGATGTCTTTTTGGGAATAGATGAGAGAGGGTTTTTGAGTCTTGATGCGCGCTATCGCGCCCAGCGCCAGCTTATTTCGCGCCGCAAAATCAGTGGAAGGAGGTTCGGGCGAGGGCAAAATGTCCATGAGCAGCACATCGACGCCGCAAGCTGCGATATGCGCCGCGATCCCGGCACCCATGACCCCCGCACCAAGAACTGCTACTCTTTTCATTTCCTTTGTCATTCTGAGCGAAGCGAAGAATCC
>JBGSNL010000076.1:0-9818 GCA_041739675.1 bacterium | reverse complement strand
ATAAACACGGAAAATTCACGGGTGAGAAGGTCCAGTGCAGAAAGCACGGCGAATTCGTGATGGGCAATGCCAATGATGTGAACCTCATGGACGTTGCGCCGCAGCAGCTGGTTTCCGTCGCAGCCGCGCTCATCCCGTTTTTGGAGCATGATGACGCGAACCGCGCACTCATGGGATCGAACATGCAGCGTCAGGCGGTCCCGCTCATCCGTTCGCAGGCGCCGCTCATCGGAACGGGCATCGAAGGAATAACGGCAACCGATTCAGGCGTAACTCTAGTCGCGAGACACGACGGGGTGGTGGCCGACGTCGACGCAAACAGAATTGTTGTCAAGACGGAAGGCGCGAAGAGGAAAAAATTCGCGTCCGACGTCGACATTTACGATCTCGTGAAATTCCAGAGATCGAATCAGGGAACATGCATCAGTCAGAAACCCATCGCGAAGAAGGGCGACAAGGTCCGCGTAGGCGACGTGATCGCCGACGGACAGGCAACAGAATGCGGCGAATTGGCGCTGGGCCAGAACGTGCTGGTCGCGTTCATGCCGTGGGGCGGCTACAATTTCGAGGATTCCATCCTCGTCAACGAACGCCTCGTGAAGGACGACAGCTTCACCTCAATTCATATTGAGGAGTTCGAATGCGCGGCCCGCGACACAAAGCTTGGAAAAGAAGACATCACCCGCGACATTCCGAACGTCGGCGAAGAGGCCTTAAAGGATCTCGATGAGAGCGGTATTATAATGATAGGCGCCGAGGTGAAACCCGGCGACATTCTCGTAGGAAAAGTCACCCCGAAGGGAGAGACGCAGCTCTCTCCCGAAGAGCGGCTGCTCCGCGCCATATTCGGCGAGAAGGCCGGCGATGTGAAGGACACATCGCTTCGCGTCCCGCCGGGCGTAGGCGGAATCGTGATCCACGCGCAGGTGTTTTCGCGCGAGGGAGTGGAACCCGACGAGAGGGCCAAAGGCATTCAGGGCGAAGAGAGCCAGAAGATAAACAAGGATCTCGAAGCCGAACTGAAGGGCATACGCGAAACGGCATCGAAGCGAATCAAACAGCTTTTGATCGGCCGCACTTCAACTTCCAAGGTGGTCGATGAAGAGGAGGAGAAGGTTCTCCTCGCGAAGGGAAAGACCATCACGGAAGATACGCTCAGCAAAATTCCGTTCCACAAGTGGTCCGAGATTTCAGTGGAGGGCGGCGATGAGATCGAATCGGAACTCGCCGATCTCTTCGAGGGAATCGAAGAGCAGGAAGAGCTCGTCAGAATGAAATACGATCAGCGCATCACGCGCCTGACCAAGGGCGACGAGCTGCCCCCGGGCGTGATCAAACTCGTGAAGGTCTACGTCGCGATCAAGAGAAAACTCTCTGTGGGCGACAAGATGGCGGGGCGTCACGGTAACAAAGGCGTCATCTCCCGCGTTCTTCCGGAAGAGGACATGCCGTATTTATCGGACGGCCGTCCGGTCGACATCGTGCTCAATCCTTTGGGCGTGCCTTCGCGTATGAACGTGGGCCAGATCCTGGAGACGCATCTGGGCTGGGGCGCCAGGGGCTTAGGCGAGCAGATACAAAATTTCATCAATGAGAACTATTCGCGCGAGGGCTTGGCGAAGATGATCAAGAAATGTTATCAGGATCCGTCGCTGGACGAACTCGTCGACAATCTTTCCGAGAAGAATCTCCTGGAATTCGCCAAACGTCTATCGGGCGGCGTTCCGATGAACTCGCCAGTGTTTGACGGTGCGAATGAATCCGAGATCAAGGATATCCTGCGCGAGGCGGGCCTGCCGGAAAACGGGCAGACAATCCTCTTCGACGGAAAGACGGGCTCCTCCTTCGACACCCCGGTGACCGTCGGTGTCATGTATATGATGAAGCTGCATCACCTGGTGGACGAAAAGATCCACGCGCGCTCGATCGGGCCCTATTCCCTTGTTACCCAGCAGCCTTTGGGCGGCAAGGCGCAATTCGGCGGACAGCGCCTGGGAGAAATGGAAGTCTGGGCGATGGAGGCCTACGGTGCCGCGTACGCGCTGCAGGAATTCTTAACCGTCAAGTCGGACGACGTCATTGGAAGGACAAGGATGTATGAGTCGATCGTCAAGGGAGAGAAGGTCCTGGAGACGGGGCTCCCCGAGTCGTTCAACGTTCTGATCAAAGAGCTTCAGTCGCTCTGTCTCGACGTTGAATTAATAGAGGCACAGTAAATCAACCGGCAATTTGCTGGAGGAAGAAAAATGGACATTTATCACTTTTTCGAAAGACCCAAGGATCCCTTAAGCTTCGAGGGTATCCGCATAAAGGTCGCGAGTCCCGAGCGCATCCTGCAATGGTCGCACGGCGAGGTGAAAAAGCCGGAGACGATCAACTACCGCACCTTCAAGCCCGAGCGCGACGGTCTTTTCTGCGCCAAGATCTTCGGGCCGGTGAAGGATTACGAGTGTAACTGCGGAAAATACAAACGCATGAAGCACCGCGGGATCGTCTGCGAAAAGTGCGGAGTCGAAGTCATCCAGAGCAAGGTCAGGCGCGAGCGCATGGGGCACATCACCCTTGCAACGCCCGTGGCCCACATCTGGTTCTTGAAGAGTTTGCCTTCGCGCATCGGCACGATGCTCGATCTGCCGCTCCGAGACTTGGAACGCGTCCTCTATTGCGAGGCGCACATAGTTCTTGATCCGGGCAACACCACGCTCGTCGAAAAAGAGGTTATCACTGAAGATAAATATCAGAAGTCGATAGAAGAGTTCGGGCCCACGTTCAAGGTGGGAATGGGCGGCGAGGCGGTGAGGGAGCTTCTCGTGAAGATCGATCTGGACGAGCTCTCCAAAAAGCTTAGGCGCGATCTGAAAAAGACAAAGTCGGTCGCTGTTTCTAAAAAACTCGCCAAGAGGCTGAAGCTTTGCGAGCAGTTCCGTGAGGCTAGTAACCGTCCGGAATGGATGATGATGGAAGTCATCCCGGTGTTGCCGCCGGATCTGAGACCTCTGGTTCCGCTGGACGGCGGCCGTTTCGCGACGTCGGATTTAAACGATCTCTACAGGCGCGTCATCAACCGCAACAATCGTCTGAAGAGATTGATGGAACTCTCTGCACCCGACATCATCATAAGAAATGAAAAGCGCATGTTGCAGGAAGCCGTTGACGCTCTCTTCGACAACGGGCGCCGCGGCAGGCCGTTCGTCGGCCCCAACCGCAGACCGCTCCGTTCGCTCTCCGACATGCTCAAAGGCAAGCAGGGCCGTTTCCGCCAGAACCTTCTGGGAAAACGCGTCGATTATTCGGGACGTTCCGTGATCGTAGTCGGCCCCGAGCTCAAGCTCCACCAGTGCGGACTTCCTAAGATCATGGCAAAAGAGCTCTTCAAGCCGTTCATATTCCAAAAGCTAATGGAGAGGGGTTTGGCCTCCACGATAAAGAGCGCGAAGCGTCTCGTCGAGAAAGACGTCCCGGAGGTTTGGGACGCTTTGGACGATGTGATCAAAGAACATCCCGTGATGCTCAACCGCGCTCCGACTCTGCATAGACTTGGTATTCAGGCGTTCGAACCGGTGCTCATCGAGGGCAAGGCGATCCAGCTCCATCCGCTGGTTTGCGCGGCATTCAACGCCGACTTCGACGGTGACCAGATGGCCGTCCACGTTCCGCTTTCAGTCGAGGCGCAGATCGAAGCCCGCGTTCTTCTGCTTTCGACTAACAACATTTTATCGCCTGCAAACGGAAAACCGATCATCGTTCCCACGCAGGACATGGTCCTTGGCCTCTACTACATGACGCGCGAGCGCGCGTTCGCGAAGGGCGAGAATTCCATATTCTCATCCCCGGAAGAGGTGAGGATCGCGTATGACGCGGACGCCGTGGGTCTGCAGGCGCGCATCAAGGTCAGGATGAAGGGAAAACTTGTCGATACAACTGTGGGCAGAGTGCTCCTCTACGAGATCATCCCGCCCGCGATGGATTTCTCATACGTCAACAAGGTCATGGACAAGGGCAAGGTGGCCGACTTAATCGACCAGTGCTACAGATTCTGCAAGGACAAGGAGACGGTCCTTCTTTGCGATCATTTAAGGTCGTTCGGCTTCCACTTCGCGACTAAAGCGGGAATCTCGATCTGTATCGATGACATGAAGATCCCTGATGCGAAGGAAAAACTTTTGAACGAGGCATTCGAAGAGGTGAGGAAGGTCGAAGAGCAGTACACGGAAGGTCTCATCACCTCGGGCGAAAAATACAACAAGGTGGTTGATATCTGGGCGGCAACGACAGAAGACGTCGCCGGCGAAATGATGAAGGGCATGGGGATGGAGAAGGCCACATCTCCCAAGGGCGAGACCCGCGATCAGATGAGCTTCAATCCCGTTTTCATCATGGCCGACTCCGGCGCCAGAGGCTCCGCGCAGCAGATGAGGCAGCTGGCAGGTATGCGCGGTTTGATGGCAAAACCGTCGGGAGAAATCATCGAGACTCCCATCACCGCGAACTTCCGAGAAGGTTTGAACGTCCTTCAATACTTCATATCTACTCACGGTGCGCGCAAAGGTTTGGCTGATACCGCCCTCAAAACGGCGAACTCAGGTTACCTTACGCGCAGGCTCGTCGACGTTGCGCAGGATTCCACAATTCTGGAAGATGACTGCGGAACGCTTGACGGCATGGTGGTTCAGGCGTTGGTCGAAGGCGGAGAGGTGATCGAGCCTCTGGGCGAGCGCTTGCTGGGCCGCGTGGCACTGGATGATATCCGCGATCCATACACCGACGAAGTGATCGTTCCGTCGGGCCACGAAGTCACCGAGGAACTTGTCCAGAAGATCGAAGATTCGGGTCTGGAAAAAGTTACAATTCGTTCGGTTCTCACGTGCAAGAGCAAGCACGGCACCTGCATCAAGTGCTACGGGCGCGATCTGGCGCGCGGGCATCTGGTCAACATCGGCGAGGCGGTGGGAGTGATAGCCGCGCAGTCGATTGGAGAGCCCGGAACGCAGCTGACGATGCGTACCTTCCACATCGGAGGAACGGCATCCAGACGCGTCGAGCAATCTACATTAGATACGCGCCATGAAGGTCTCGTGAAGTTTGAAAACCTGGCGACGGTCATGAACAAGGAAGGCCACTTGACCGCGATGAACAGGAACGGCGAAATCGTCATCACCGATGATAGCGGCCGCGAGCGCGAACGCTACAAGGTGACATACGGCGCATATCTCAAGGTGAAAGAGGGCGACCACGTGAAGCCGGGAACTCTTCTTGCCGAGTGGGATCCGTACACGATTCCGATTCTTACGGAAATCTCCGGTAAAATAAAATTCGGCGACATCGAAGAAGGCGTCACGATGGAGGAACAGGTCGACGAGGTGACGGGTCTTTCGAGAAAAGTCATCACGACGTCGAAAGATGCCACCAAGCGCCCGCGCGTTTCGATCAAGGATCCGTCGGGCAAGACGCTTCAGCTCCCGTCAGGCCGCGGCGAGGCGCGTTACCTCATGCCGGTGGGCGCAAACATAGTTGTGACCCTGGGAGAGGATGTGCAGGCCGGAGACGTGATCGCAAAGATCCCGCGCGAAACGACGAAGACAAAAGATATCACCGGCGGTCTGCCGCGTGTCGCGGAACTCTTCGAAACCAGAAAGCCCAAGGAAGTGGCGATCATCAGCGAAATCGACGGCATGGTCTCGTTCGGAAATGATCAGAAGGGCAAACGCGCCCTCAACGTGACGCCGGAAGTCGGCGAGCCAAAAGAGTATCTCATACCCAGAGGCAAACATATCTCCGTGCATGAGGGCGATTTCATAAGGGCCGGAGAACCGCTGATGGACGGCTCGGCGAATCCGCACGATATCCTGCGCGTGTTGGGGCAGAAAGAGCTCGCGCGCTATCTGGTGGACGAGACCCAGGAGGTCTACAGATTGCAGGGCGTGAAAATAAACGACAAACACATTGAAGTGATCGTGCGCCAGATGCTAAAGCGCGTGCGCATCGTCGATCCGGGAGACACAGAGTGGCTCGAGGATGAGCAGGTCGAGCGCTGGGAGTTTGAAACGACGAACGACAAAGTGAAATCGAAGGGCGGAAAGCCGGCGATTGCCGAGCCGATGCTTCTTGGTATCACGAAGGCGTCGCTTTCGACCGACAGCTTCATATCGGCCGCCTCGTTTCAGGAAACGACAAAGGTTCTCACGGAGGCCGCGGTCTCCGGACGCGTCGATTACTTACGCGGTCTCAAAGAGAACGTCATCATGGGACGCTTGATCCCGGCAGGTACGGGACTCAAGAAATACAAGGCAATTGAAGTGGAGGTTGAGAAGGCCCCTGAGGTTGAGGTCGCCCCAGAGGTAGAGGAAATACTTGCGACTTCTCAAGGGGTTGCGGGCTGATTTTTGAAACTACTTAAATAAGCCTCTAACACCTTAAAATCAGTTGACTTTCACAGGTTCGTTTGTTAGCTTCCACCGCCTTTTAAATTTGGGTGGGTAAGTGTGGTCTAACATGCTGAAATATAAGGAATAGTCCGAAGAAATTTTGTGCGAAGTTTCAAATGAGGTAGAAAATGCCGACGATCAATCAACTTGTACGTTTTGGAAGAGAATCGCTGAAGGTTCGTTCGGCGTCTCCCGCGCTGATGCGCTGTCCGCAAAGACGCGGCGTTTGCATTCGCGTTTACACGACGACGCCGAAAAAACCGAACTCAGCTTTAAGAAAGGTCGCGCGTGTTCGTCTGACAAACGGCATCGAAGTCACGAGTTACATTCCGGGCGAGGGCCACAATCTTCAGGAACACTCTGTCGTCATGGTGAGAGGCGGACGTGTCAAGGATTTGCCGGGAGTGCGCTATCACATAGTGAGGGGAACGCTCGACACAGTTGGAGTTGAAAACCGCAAAAAGAGCAGATCAAAATACGGAACAAAGAAACCGAAATAAGAGCAATATATGCCACGAAAAAAGAGAGCAGCATTGACAAGAGAAGTTCTGCCGGATCCCAAGTACAATGATCCAGTCGTTGCGAAGTTCATCAACTCGATCATGTGGTGCGGTCAGAAGGGAACGGCCGAGCATATCGTGTACGGCGCGTTCGATATCCTGAAGGAGAAAAAGAACGACGATCCGCTGAAGATTTTCCGTCAGTCGCTCGAGAACATAAAACCCATTATCGAGGTTCGTTCAAGACGAGTCGGCGGCGCAACGTATCAGGTCCCCGTCGAGGTCCGCTCCGAACGCCGTCAGTCCTTGGGCTTCAGGTGGCTCATCGGCGCGGCCCGCGATCGCGGCGAAAAGAAAATGGAAGACAGGTTGGCGGCTGAAATTTTGGATGCCCTTGAAAACAAAGGCTCCGCAATAAAGAAAAGAGAAGATACGCATAAGATGGCGGAGGCAAACAAGGCCTTTGCTCATTATCGTTGGTAATTTGTTCTTTGAAAATACCAATATTATGTGCCTTCGATTGAAAAGGCAGAAGTAAAATGGATAGCAAGTCACTACAACAGAGCAGGAACATCGGGATCATTGCCCACATAGACGCGGGCAAGACCACTGTGACTGAGCGTATCCTTTTCTACACCGGGATCACTCACAAGATCGGCGAGGTCCATGAGGGGACCGCGGTGATGGACTGGATGGAGCAGGAGCAGGAGCGCGGCATCACGATCACCGCAGCGGCCACTACTTGCCTCTGGGCCGACCACCGCATCAACATCATAGACACGCCGGGCCACGTCGATTTCACAATCGAGGTGGAAAGATCCTTGAGGGTGTTAGACGGAGCGATCGGTGTTTTCTGCGCAGTGGGCGGAGTGGAGCCGCAGTCGGAAGTGGTGTGGCGCCAGGCCAACCGCTACCGCGTTCCCAAGATCGCATTCGTGAACAAGATGGACAGGGCCGGCGCGGATTTCTTACGCGTCGTCCAGATGATGAACGACAGGCTGCACGCGAACGCAATTCCCTTCGAACTCCCGATCGGCTCGGAAGATAATTTCACCGGGGTGATCGACTTGATCGAAGAGAAGGCGTACCGTTTTGAGAATGAAAGCAGCGGCTCGAAGCTGATCGAAAGCGAACCCCCCGCGGAGATGAAACCTCTAGTACAGAAATGGCGCGATTATCTGATTGAGCATGTGGTCGAATCGGATGACGAGCTGCTTCACAAGTACATCGAAAGTCATAAGCTCACGGTGGAGGAGATAAAAAGGGCGGCCAGAAAGGCAACTCTCGCGATGAAGGTCACGCCGGTCTTCTGCGGCGCGGCGTTCAAAAACAAGGGTATCCAGATGCTGCTCGACGCAGTCGTCTATTATCTTCCGTCGCCTCTTGATGTTCCGCCAGTTGAAGGATGGCATCCGGACAACGACGAGGAGATGGAATTCAGGCACGCCACGGAAAAAGAGCCGTTTGCGGCGCTTGCGTTCAAAATCGCCACCGATCCCTACGTAGGACAGCTCACGTATTTCAGGGTCTATTCCGGCAAGCTTGAAGCGGGCGACAGGCTCCTCAACGCCACGAAAGGCAAGAAAGAGCGCATGAGCAGGATGCTTCGCATGCACGCCAACAAGCGCGAAGAGCTCCCCAGTGTCGTTGCGGGAGATATCGCGGCGGCAATCGGACTCAAATTCACGACGACGGGCGATACGCTTTGCGAAGAGGCAAATCCGATCGTCCTGGAATCGATGGAGTTTCCCAAACCGGTGATAGCGATAGCTGTCGAGCCGAAATCGAAGGCGGACGAAGATCGCTTGACGATGTCTTTAAGAAAACTTGCGGCGGAAGATCCGTCGCTCACTATCTCGCAGGACGAAGAAACTTCTCAGACTGTTATCTCGGGAATGGGCGAATTGCATCTCGAGATCATCGTCGACAGACTTTTGAGGGAGTTCGGGGTCAAGGCCAACGTTGGAAAACCGCAGGTGGCCTACCGCGAAACGATGTCAAAATCCGTCGAGGTTGAATCGAAGTTCATACAGCAGTCGGGCGGGCGCGGGCAATACGGACATGTATGGCTCAAGGTGGAGCCGCTGCCGCCGGGTAAAGGTTTTGAATTTGAGGATGATACCAAGCAGGGAGCGATTCCGAGGGAGTATATCCCTTCGGTGAAAAAGGGAGTGATGGAGGCAATGGATGCCGGCCCGCTGGCAGGTTATCCGCTGGTTGATCTCAAGGTTTCTCTCTTCGACGGTTCCTATCACGAGGTTGATTCCTCCGACATAGCGTTCAAGATAGCCGCTTCGAAGGGCTTGAAAGACGCGGCTGCAAAAGGAGCTCCGGTCCTTTTGGAGCCCATGATGGCCCTTGAAGTTGTAGTGCCGGAAGAATTTGTGGGGGCAGTGGCCTCCGATTTGAACGCGAGGCGCGGCAAGATTTCAAAGACGGAGATGCACGCCGGCTCGCAGATTGTGGGTGCCACGGTTCCTTTGGCTTCAATGTTCGGATACGCAACCGACATCAGATCTTTGACACAGGGGCGCGCGACATTCACGATGAGGTTTTCGCATTACGGGCGCGTTCCGAAGCAGATTGCAGATGACGTGATCTCGAAGGCAAAAGGTTTGTAAATGACGTACTTCAACTTTGAACTGTAGCAAGGGGAGGATTTATGGCGAAAGAGAAATTTGTAAGGTCAAAGCCGCACGTGAACGTAGGCACGATCGGGCATGTGGATCACGGCAAGACGACATTGACGTCGGGCATCACGCGTTATTTGTCCGAGAAGGGCAAGGCGTCGTGGATGGCATTTGACCAGATCGACAAGGCGCCGGAGGAGAAGGAGCGCGGTATTACGATTGCGACGGCGCACGTCGAGTATGAGAGTGATAAGCGCCACTAT
>JBGSNL010000061.1:0-16034 GCA_041739675.1 bacterium | reverse complement strand
TTTTTTGGGCGTAAACCAAAAAACGACGCCGTACAACAAACCCCACTGCCCCGAAAGCCGACGAGTTTTGTCGCTTGATAGATCAACCTTTATTATTCTATAAGAATATCCATGAACAAAAGGTCAAAGGTTTGGTTTTTGCCGTGGGCGCGGAAAGAAAAGCTTTCTGAGTTGCTTGAGGTGGCCGGTTTGTCGGACATACTAGGCAAAGATGAGTCGGTGGCGATCAAGACGCACTTTGGCGAAAAGGGAAACGACGGTTACATCAGGCCCGTATATTTTGAACCTGTCATAAAGATGGCGCATGAAGCGACGGCACATCCATTTTTGACCGATACGAACACGATCTACCACGGCGAGAGGAACAACACGGCAGGCCATCTGGCCGTTGCGGCCGAGCACGGATTTTCGGAGGAAAAACTGAGCGTGCCCGTCGTCATAGCCGACGCAGACGCCCTAAAACCCTATGAGGAAATTGAAGTTGACGGCCGTCATTTCAAAAAGGTGAAGATCGCGCGGGGGATAGCGGATGCGGACGCGATAATAGCCGTCTCCCACTTCAAGGGGCACCTGCTCACGGGATTCGGCGGCGCCATCAAAAATCTGGGAATGGGATGCGGCGCGCGCCTCGGAAAATTTGAGATGCACTCCACTGTTTCGCCGGCCGTCACGGAAAAAAATTGCACGGGTTGCGGGGCGTGCGTCGAGGTATGCCAGCAGGACGCACTCATGGTCGTCGACGGAAAGATAAAGCTCGACACGGCAAAATGCGCCGGTTGCGGAGAGTGTATAATAGCGTGCGCGGAAGAAGCGCTCGGCATCAAATGGAGCGAGCCCGGAAAAAACGTGCAGGAGAAACTTGCGGAGTACGCGGCGGGCGCGGTGAAGAATAAAAAAATCTTCTGCGTCTCGTTTGTCTATCACATCACGCCCAATTGCGACTGCATAAGTTTTGGCGAAAAACCGCTTCTGGAAGATATCGGAATTCTTGCGTCGGCCGATCCTCTGGCCATTGACCGCGCGGCGCTGGATCTTGTTCTGAAGGCGGATGCAACCGACGTCCTCAAAAAGGCCCACCCCAATATCGATTACACCGTGCAGCTCGCTCACGCCGAGAAAATGGGGCTGGGAACCCCTTCCTACGAGCTCATAACGGTGGGTTGACATACACTTTAAAAAAGATAATGTGTCGCCACTTTTAGCGGGGACCTCCTATGATTGAGATCAGGCTCCACGGACGCGGCGGACAGGGCGCGGTCATCGGCGGCAAAATTCTGGCCACCGCGGTTTTTTCCGAAGGCAAATTCGTCCAGGCCTTCCCGGCATTCGGCGTCGAAAGACGCGGCGCGCCGGTCACGGCGTTCGTGAGGATAGACGATCATCAGATCAATCTGCGGCACAACATTTATCATCCCGATCACCTCATCATCCTTGACTCAACACTCATGAACAACCCCGCCACTTTCGACGGCTTCAAGCCGGGCGGCGTGATTCTAATCAACACGAAGCACGATCCGGAAGTTTTTCGCAAGAACCCAAGACTCGCGGAGAATCGCATAGCGACTGTGGACGCGAACGCGATAGCGATAAAACATAAAGTGGGTTCGGCCACGAGCCCCATCGTCAACACCGCAATTCTTGGCGCGTTCATAAAAGTCACGGAAATCTGTTCGATAGATTCGGTTTGCAAGGCCGTCGAAAAGGGAGTGCCGATCAAGCCGGAGGCAAACGCCGCCGCCGCGCGCGACGCCTTTGCCGAGGTGAGAATATAGATGAAGGAAACGAAAAAACATCCGAAACCTACGACTTTCAAGGGCGCTTCTGAAATGCCCTATTGCACGATGTCCGCCGCGCTCATGACGTGGAACGAAACAGGCACGTGGCGCTATCTTCGCCCGCAGTACGTCGATCAGATACCCGCCTGTCAGGCGTCATGCCCCACCGCAAACAACATCGAGGCATGGATCAAACTTCTTGAGAAGGGCAAAGTTGAAGAGGCGTGGGAGAAGGCGATTATTGAAAACCCGTTTCCCGCCCTCATGGGGCGCGTGTGCTTCCATCCGTGCCAGGAGGGCTGCAACAGGAAAGAGCTTGGCGGCTCCATATCTATCCAGATGTTAGAGCGTGTTCTGGCCGACAAGGTTGGTGCGAATCCTCCGGTTGCAAAACCATTCAGGACGCTGTCGAAGAAAAAAGTGGCGATCGTTGGCAGCGGACCGGCGGGATTGGCATGCGCTTATCATCTGACAAGGCTTGGCCATAAGGCAGTCGTCATGGAAAGAAACGCCAGAGGCGGCGGAGTGTTACGCTACGGAATTCCGGAGTACCGCCTTCCCAAAGACGTTCTCGATATCGAAATAGACCGCCTGAAAAAAATGGGCGTAGAGTTCCAGTTCGGAAAATCGATAAGAGACGCGGCGGCCATGCAGATGCTACGGCAGGAATACGACGCCATATATCTCGCGATAGGCGCTCACAGGAGCCGCGCGCTTGGAATTCCAGACGAAAAAACGGAAGGCGTGATGCCCGGGCTCACATTCCTTGATCTCACGGCGCAGGGCAAGGCGCCCCCGCTCGGCAAGAAGGTGCTTGTGGTTGGAGGCGGCAACACGGCAATCGACGCCGCCCGGACCGCCAAGCGCTTCGGAGGCGACGTCACGGTTTTATACCGCCGCTCGCGCGAAGAGATGCCGGCATTCGAATCGGAAGTGAAAGAGGCGCTGGCCGAAGGCATCAAGATCGAATTTCTCGTCATGCCGAAGAGCGTCGTCGTGAAGGACGGCAGAGCCGCAGGGCTCGTATGCGACCGCGCGAAACTTGGCGAACCCGACGAATCCGGAAGAAGATCGCCCGTCGCGGTCCCGGGCTCCGAGATCACATTTGAGGCCAACTCGGTTCTTTCCGCGGTGGGAGAAGAGATTGAGACCGCCATCATCCCATCCGCCCTGGCCATTCACAAGGGCGCGCTTGCAACAAAGCAAGGCGGCAGGACCGAATGGCACAACGTCTTCGCCGGCGGCGATTTCATAAATCAGCCACGCACGGCGGTTGACGCAATGGCTGCGGGAAAAAGATCCGCTATCGCGATCGATTGTTTTTTCAGAAAAGACGATTTCGATCTGGTGTTCCAAAAAATAAAAATAGGCGATTCGAATTCGGTGAGGATGGGAGATTACCTTCGCTATCTCGAGGCGGAAAAAACGCCCGAAGCATCTCCCGTCGTCGTTGCCAAGAACAGGATCGCGAAATTCGAGGATCTCAATACAGCCTATTTCTGGGAATCGAAACCGAACGAATATCCGATGCGCTCCGTTGAAGACAGGCTGGGCACCCGCCCCTTCTCTGAAGTGCACCAGGCCCCGTCGAAAGACGTCGTTTCAGACGAGCTTTCGCGCTGCTTCCACTGCGGCCGCTGCACGGAGTGCGACAACTGCTTTATCTATTGCCCGGACATATCGATCGCGAAGGTCACGGGCGGATATGCCTTTGATTTCACATATTGCAAAGGATGCGGCGTCTGCGTGCACGAGTGCCCGCGGGCCGCGCTGGAACTGATAGAAGAACCCACGGAGATATGATGCAAGAAGTCCTGATGGGAAATCATGCCACCTCTCACGGCGTCCGCCTGGCGCGCGCGCAGGTGATATCGGCCTACCCAATCACGCCGCAGACGCAGATCGTGGAGGAGCTCTCGGAGATGTGCGCCGACGGGCGGCTCAAGGCCCAGTTTATAAAAGTGGAATCGGAGCACTCCGCAATGGCTTGCCTCATCGGCGCGTCGCAGGCGGGAGCGCGCACGTTCACCGCGACGTCCGCGCAGGGGCTCGCCCTGATGCACGAACTTTTATTCTGGGCGGCATACGCGAGGCTCCCCATCGTCATGACCGATGTCAACCGCGCAATGGCCCCGGGATGGTCCATCTGGAGCGACCAGACAGATTCGCTCGCGCAAAGGGACACAGGCTGGATTCAGATCTACTGTGAAACGAACCAGGAGGTTTTAGACGCCACGATCATGGCATTCAAACTCGCCGAGGAGACCGATCTTCCCGTTATGGTCATATACGACGCGTTCATTCTTTCGCACACGTACGAGGCGGTGGATATTCCCGATCAGGACGATGTCGACAAGTTCCTTCCTCCCAGAAAAGCCAAGTTCACTCTCGATCCTAAAAATCCTCTCACCTTCAGCGCGCTCACCGGCCCGGAACACTACATGGAATTCAGATATATAATGGAAGAGGCGCACGCCAAGGTGAGGGATACATACCGCGCGATCGCAAAGGATTATGCAAAACGTTTCAAGCGCATGCACGACATAGCAGAAACTTACAGAACCGAAGACGCGGAGATCGTTCTCGTGACAAGCGGCTCGATGACCTCAACGGCGCGCGTTGCCGTGGACAGACTTCGCGAAAAAGGCGAACAGGTGGGCCTTCTGAAGCTCCGCATGTTCAGGCCGTTCCCGGTCGAGGAGATTAAAAACGCGATCGCAAACGTTGACGGCAGGACAATCGTGAAGAAGATAGCGGTTCTCGACCGCAATATCAGCCACGGGGCCGGCGGAATCTGGGCGCAGGAGATAAGAGCCGCGTTGTGCGGACAGCCCAGGATCCCCGAAATCTTCAGCTTCCTTGTGGGGCTTGGCGGCAGAGACATCACCGTCGACACTATAATCGAAGCGTATCAATCGGCAAAAGATCAGGATAAACCGGGCAGCGCTCCGGTTTGGGTGGGGCTCAAGAAATGATAACAGATCCCAGAACATCAGGCCAAGGCGTTGCGCCGCAGCAGTATCCGGCATCCGAACTAATGACGTCGGGGCATCTTGCGTGTCCCGGATGCGGAGCGGCTATCGCTATGAGACTCGCACTCAAGGCATTGGGAGAGGACACTGTCGTCGTCATCCCGGCTTGTTGCTGGGCGGTTATCCCGGGACCTTTCCCCTACTCGAATCTCAAGCTTCCGCTCATGCACACGGCGTTCGAAACCACCGGCGCTGCAGTTTCAGGCGTGCGAGCGGCGCTAGATATTCAGGGGAAAACCGAAACAACTATAATGGGCTGGGCCGGGGACGGCGGAACGTTCGATATCGGCCTTCAATCTCTTTCCGCCGCGGCGGAAAGAAATGAAAACGTCATCTGCGTCTGCTACGACAACGAAGCCTACATGAACACGGGCATACAGCGCTCCTCGGCAACTCCACTCTATGCGTGGACGACGACAACTCCCACCGACTATCCCAAGATGGTCCCCAAAAAACCGATCGACCAGATCATGGCGGCCCACAAAATACCATATGTCGCCACGACATCGGCCGGATATCCGCACGATCTTATGGCAAAGTTCGCCAAGGCCAAGACAATCAAGGGGTTCCGATTCATACACATTCTCTGTTCGTGCACGGCCGGCTGGAAGATTGCGAGCGAGTTAAGCGTCGAGTCGATGCGGCGCGCGGTCGAATCGAAACTCTTTCCGATGTACGAAATCTTCGACGGCGAACGCACGGTCATCAACATCGAGCCGAAGGGCATCCCGGTCAAAGAATATTTGAAGATCCAGGGGCGCTTCAGACATCTCAAAGAAGAGCAGGTGGCCGAGATCCAGCGCCAGGTAGATCACAATTGGGAACAGTTGAAAAAACAGGCCCAATGAAAATTCTCACCAAAGATCTTATCAAAAAACTCCCCAAGACTGATCTCCATTGCCATCTTGACGGGAGCTTGAGACTCCCCACGCTGATAGAGCTTGCCAAGAGCCAGAAGATCGCTCTGCCCTCGCACACGGTGGAGGGCTTGAAAGAGCTTGTCTTCAAGGACCGTTACAAGGATCTTGTGGAATACCTTCAGGGTTTTCAATACACGTGCGCGGTGATGCAGACGCCGGAGGCGATCGAAAGGATATCGTACGAACTAGGACAGGATGCATTCGCGGAGGGGGTGCGCTACATCGAACCGAGATTCGCGCCGCAGCTTCACGTCAATGCGGCACTTTCCATCGATGAAGTTTTGAAAAGCGTGGCCCGCGGTTTCGACCGCGCGAAGAAGGAGATAAATTCCCGCACCGAGATCGTGGAAGGGGGAGAGCCACCGTTCGAATACGGGATCATCGGCTGCGCGCTCAGGATGTTCAACGAGCATTTTTCGGGCTACTACCGCACCCTCATAGGACTCCATCGAGACATGCCCCAGGAAGAGCTCTTCGGGCTGGCGTCAAAAGATCTTGCGCGCGCACTAATAAGATCGCGCGACTCTGACGGCGTACCTGTTGTGGGGGTGGATCTGGCGGGCGCGGAAAAGGGCTACCCAGCGGAGGATCATCGCCAGGCCTACGACATTGCAAACAAGAGTTTTTTGAAGAAAACGGTCCATGCCGGCGAGGCATATGGGCCGGCCTCCATCTTCCAAGCCATCACCGATTGCCACGCGGACCGCATAGGACACGGCACTCATCTTTTCGACGTAGATATGATCGACCTGCCCGGCGAAAATGAAAAAGAAAAATACGTGAAAGATCTTGCGCAGCATATCGCGGACAGGCGCATCACCATAGAGATATGCCTGACTTCGAATCTTCAGACGATCCCGCACTTGAAAGAGCTTTCACACCATCCGTTCAGAAAGATGCTTGAGAATCGTCTTTCAACGACATTCTGCACGGACAACAGACTGGTTTCAAATACGACGGTGACGAACGAGATCGACCTCGCAGTGAAGGGTTTTGACATCTCGCCGGAGCGCTTGAAAGACATCATTATATACGGATTTAAACGGAGCTTCTTCCCTGGGGACTACGCCGACAAGAGAAGATATGTGAGAAAGGCAATAAACTTCTACGAATCCATAGAGGCGCAAAGCCACGTCAACGACTAGCGGGACTTTGCGCGCTTTTTTTCCTCTTTCACGACCGCCTGCAGAAAATTGGGATCCCGCCAGTACTTCAATCTTCTTCCATCGATTATCAGAGAAGGCGTACCCGATATGTAGGCCCTCTTTCCGGCTTCGATATCGGCGAGAATTCGTTTTTTTGTCTCCTCCGAATCCAGGCATGCCGCGAATTCCTGCGGGTTCCAGTTCCTTTTTTCGGCAAGGCCGATGATGGCATCCCTGTTCATGTTTTTCTTCAACTTGAAAACGTCGTCGTGAAAGCTCCAGAAATCGCCGAGCTTGTTGGCGCACTCGACGGCATATGCAGCCAAGCAGGCGTTCATGTGCATCGGATGCTCAAGGTAAGGGTTGCACGACTGGTCGAGCGGATAATTCACAAAATAGAACCGCACGTCTTTTTTGAACTCCTGAAGATACGGCCTGACGTTGAAAGCGGCGAGTCTGCAAAACGGGCATTCGAAATCCGAAAACTCGATTATCGTGACCGCACCATCTGGGTTTCCCCACACCGGCCAGTCAGGGTTCACAGGAATATCATACAGCGACTGCATGTAGTGTGCGTTTATCTTTTCCTTGAGCGTCACGCCCTTCTGCGCCGGTCCTCCCTGCAAATTGTAGATGACGGCCGCGCCGATACCGAACGCGGCTATTACGACGAATGCGTGCGCCACGATCTTCGGTTGAAAGCCAAGACCTGAAGGTTTTTTGAAAACCGCCCTGATGTAATCCAAAAAGAATTTTCCCGTATCTTTCAGAGGGGTATTAAGCGCGCGCCAGAGCCCGAAGGCGGCGATGACATTGACAATGTACATCCCGATGCACTCAATGCAGGCAACGCCCAGCACCGCGAAGAGAAGGTAGGCCATCCTTATAGAATAAAGAAGCGCGAAGATTGAGAGAAACCACGCGACGGCGACGGAGGACTTCCGATTTTTTTTGGATATCGCGCCGAAGAGGGCCATGCTGCCGATCAGCAGATAGGCGACAAGCCCGAACCATGCAATTGGCATCCCGGCGACACTTGAATACGAGCTGGCGGAGGCGATGTCGCAATCTATGACTTCGGAGATCGCGCAAAAACTTTTCTCCTCCATCCCCTTCTCATGAATTCTCAAATATTGTGAAGTTGAAATGGCGGCCAGAACGGCGCCCGCGAGGCAGGCAACCGCCACGACGAAAAGTACACGCTTTCTCACGACTCCCCCTTGCCCGCCGAGGTTTCAGTGGCGGGCTTGTTAAAAGTCTACAAAGCTCTTCAGCTTCTTCGCACGCGATGGATGTCTGAGCTTTCGAAGCGCTTTCGCCTCGATCTGCCTTATTCTTTCGCGCGTCACCGAAAAATCACGTCCTACCTCTTCCAGCGTGTGATCGCTCTTCTCGCCGATTCCGAAACGCATGCGCAGAACCTTCTCTTCGCGCGGCGTGAGAGTGGAGAGCACCCTTCGCGTCTGCTCCGAAAGGTTGAGATTCACGACGGAATCCGTCGGCGAAACGATCGATTTATCCTCGATGAAATCGCCCAGATGGCCGTCCTCCTCCTCGCCGATTGGCGTCTCAAGCGAAATGGGCTCCTTGGCTATTCTCAAAACCTTGTGCACCTTCTCGAGCGGGAGCTCCATCTTCTCCGCAATCTCTTCGGGATTCGGCTCGCGCCCCAGCTCCTGAACCAGATAGCGCGACGTGCGCACAAGCTTATTTATCGTCTCGATCATGTGGACCGGGATCCTTATCGTACGCGCCTGATCGGCGATCGCGCGCGTAATCGCCTGCCTGATCCACCACGTCGCGTATGTCGAGAATTTGTAGCCGCGGCGGTACTCGAACTTGTCCACGGCCTTCATAAGACCTATGTTGCCTTCCTGAATCAGATCCAGAAATTGCAGGCCGCGGTTCGTGTATTTTTTCGCAATTGAAACCACAAGCCGCAGGTTCGCCTCGACGAGCTCGTTTTTCGCCCTCTCTGCGAAAAACTCCCACTTTTTTATATCCTTGAGCGTCTGACGTAATCCGTCCGCATCCTGACCCGCTTCGCGCTCCATCTTCTTAGCCTGCAAATCGCTCTTGCCCGCCGTTTCGATGATGATGTTCAGCTGATCTCGCGAAAGACTCGTTCTTGAAACCAGCTTGCGCTTCTGATAATCGGTTCTCTTGAACTCGCGGCACTCCTGCCTTAAATTATCAACGGAGCATTTCATCTTGCGCGAGCATTCCTTGAGCTGCTTGTGGCAGCCTTCGATCGCCTCGATCGTCTCCTGAAGAGACTCGGTGATCCTGCCTATCGTCCTTATGGAGAGATTCATCTGCTTGAAGCACTCCAGCATCTGGCGATGCGAGTCGTTTCTCTTTGTCTCAAGCGCTTGCCGCGCCGCCGGCGTCAGGCGCGTCGACTGAAGTTTGTCGTCAAGATTCAGGCACGTCTTGTTGAAAGCACGCACGCGGCTGATGAGCTTTAAAAGTTTTTCCTTCTGCTCCGGCTCGTTGAATCCTTCGAGATCCTCAAGATCGTCAAATTCCTTTACTACCTCCGTGACGCGAATCTTGTTTCTTGAAAGCTGTTCGCCCAGAGTGAGAACCGATTTGATGCCGAGAGGCGACGAGAGAAGAATGTTGAACATCTCGTCTTGCCCCTGCTCTATGCGCTTCGCGATCTCCACCTCGCCTTCGCGTGTGAGCAGAGCCACCTGTCCCATCTTTCTCAAATACATCCTCACCGGATCGGTCGTGCGCCCGGCGTACTCGGCCTCAACGACGATGGGGGCGGCTTCCTCCGCCTCCTCGGCAGCCTCTTCCTTAGACGGTTTGGCCGATATCTGAGGTTTCTGTTTCAGGACCTTGCCCTCTTCCTCCGTGTCGACGATCTCGATGTCCATATCGTCGAACATGGTGAGGACGTCATCTAACTGGTCCGATGACACAAGGCTCGGCGGAAGCGCGTCGTTGACCTCTTCGAAGGTCAAAAAGCCCTTCTCCTTGCCGACGGTTATCAGTTCCTTCACCTCTTTTATGTCCACCTTCGCGTGCTGCGCGTTCGTCTGCTGCGCCTTACCCTGCGGCGCTTTGCCGCGCGAAGTTTTGCTTTTCACCTGGGTTTGCGTATTGGCCATTTTTTCACCCTTCCTTTGGCGGCACTACTTCATGACTTGTGCCGCGAGATCCCGTTTTTTTGCCAGCAATTCGAAAAGAAGCGTTTCGTTTCCTTCCGATTCCGCACCGCGTATCGCTTCATTGACCTGCTCTATTTTCTCCGTGATCGGCTTTCTTTCAATTGTTTCAATGCAATCGTCGACGATCTGCCGGGCCTCATCCTGATCCAGATTCGCAGTATTCATCGCCATTTGGCGAAGTTCGGTTTCAAGTTCCGCGTCCGCCACCGTTTCGAGAAGTCTTGAAAAGTTGAACTCGCCGCCCGTCCTGAATTCGTTGAACACGAGCTCGGCTATCGTTCTGCATGAGCTGTCGCTCAACTGGTCCGGACTTATCCTGCCGGCAACCGCTTCGACAAGATGAGGCGCGCCGATCATCGTTTCCACGAGCAGCTTTTCGGCGACTATAGTCACGTTCTTTCTCGGCGCATCTTTCGGTTTGGCGCCTTCCTTCTTCACGCCCTTCACGCCTCCCTTAAGCGCCTCGCGAATGATCTCCTCTTTCAACTTCAATCTCTTCGCAGCGTATCCGCGGTAGATGCCAAGCTCGACCGGATCTTTAATCTCATTCATGAGTGGAACGAGCTGCTGCATCGCACGAACCTTCCCCGCCGTGTCGTCTCCGGCCTTCAGGGAAATCCGGTCTATCGCATGTTCAAAGAGCGTAGGCGCCGCATCCAAACGTTCTCTCAATTTTTCAGCGCCGTTTTTCCTGACGAAGCTGTCAGGATCTTCGCCGTCGGGCATCGCAACCGCCCGCGGCGTTAAGCCCGCCTCTATGAAAAGAGGCAGCGCGCGAATAGAGGCTTTTGACCCTGCTTCGTCTCCGTCGAAGATCACGACCATGTTCTTCGAATATCGCGCGAGCAATCTTATGTGGCCGCTCGTCAGCGCGGTCCCAAGCGGCGCCACCACATTTTTGAATCCCGCCTGATAAAGCGAGACGAGATCTATATTTCCCTCGACCAGAATCACCTGGTCCGTTTTTCTGATTGCATCGGCAGCTACGTTCAACCCGTATACACAGTTCGACTTGTGGTATATGAGCGAGTCTGGCGAATTCAAATATTTTGCGGCCTCTTTGTCCGCCGCGTCCAGCGCCCTTCCTGAAAAACCTACGACCTCTCCCCTTTGCGAGACGATCGGAAACATGAGCCGGTCGCGGAAAAAATCGTAGTATCCTTTCTGATCGCTCTTTCTCTTCAGAAGACCCAGTTCCTCCGCAAGAGCCAGCGGAACCTTCTTCTCCTCAAGATGGCGGATTAACCCGTCCCAGCCCTTTTCGGCATATCCCAAAAAAAGTTGCGTTGAAGTTTCATTAAATATACCCCGTGATTTCAAGTAGTTACGGGCGCCAGCACCGGAGGGGCCGGCGAGGATCCCCCGAAAATACTCACAAGCGACCTGATTTAAGCGAAAACACCACTTCTTTTTTCGCGCCATCTCCTCATCCGGATCCTTGGAAAAGGCGTCCTTCGGGAGCGAAACCCCCGCGCGCTCCGCAAGTTGGCGCACCGCTTCGGCAAACGAGAGCCCTTCGAATTTCATCAGAAACTTGAAAACGTCTCCACCTTCGCCGCATCCGAAACAGTGGAAAATTTGCTTTTCTTCGCTCACCATGAACGACGGCGTTTTTTCCTGATGGAAAGGACAGTTGCCTTTGTGGTTTCTTCCCGCTTTCTTGAGGGGAACACGCTCGCCGATGAACGAGACAATCGGGATGCGGTCGCGAATGTCCGATAGGATTGCCTGATCAAACATGGATGGATCCAAGTTAAGAAGCCAGATGTCAGAATAAATTTTTCATCTTCTGGCTTCTGGCTTCCGACTTCCGGCGTTTTGAAATTCTATGGCGCAAGCTTTTTGCGCACGATTTCGTTTACGATCTTCCCGTCGGCGCGGCCGGCGATTTTGGGCATCACAAGTTTCATGACGTTGCCCATATCCTTTGGGCCGGCGGCCCCGCTCTCCCGGACGGCTTCTTCGACGATTTTTTCGATCTCACCTTCCGAAAGCGCGCTGGGAAGATAGCGTGAAATAAGGGCCAGCTCGGCGGTCTCTTTTTTGACAAGATCGTCGCGCCCGCCCTTTTTGAACATCTCAATCGATTCCTGACGTTGCTTTGCAAGAGTAGATATGATTTTCACGACACCGGCATCGTCAAGACTCTTTCCAAGCTCCAACTTTTTTATGCTTCGTTCCTCTATCTCTTTGTTTTGCACGGCGGCAATGATCATGCGCAGCGCTCCGGCAGCAATTATGTCCTTAGACTTCATCGCCGCCTTGAGATCGCTCTCAATTTTTTCTTTGAGCCCCATTCATTGCCCTTTGATTTAACGACCCCGTTTCGCGCGCTTCTTTGCCTGAGCTCTTTTCTTCTTTTCCTTCATCGACGGCTTCTCGTAGTACTCGCGCTTTCTGAGCTCGGACAAGATACCGGCTTTCTCGCATTGTTTCTTGAAACGGCGAAGGGCTTGTTCAAAACTTTCCCCCTCGCGCACTTTGATACCCGGCATTAAAAATCACCACCCTTCCTTTCGGGCCTAAATGCCCGTAAAGTGTTGGTTTTTTAGTGTCAAACGACCCCCTTGTCAACACAATTAAACCCCCATGATTTCAGGTTATTACGTAATGACAAAACTCTGAGGCTTTCGGGTCGGCGGGGTCAGTGGGCCGAATTTTGCACTAGTTGTGAATGAGTAAATTTACCGATTCGATGTGGAAGGTCTGCGGGAACATGTCGACTGGTTGGCTTTTTTTGAGGGTGTAGCCGCGGAGAGTGAAGGTTTTGACGTCGCGGGCGAGGGTGGCGGGATCGCATGAGATGTAGATAACGGCCTTGGGCTGAAGGTTCACGATCGCTTCTATCGCCTCAGCGCAACCCGTTCGCGGGGGATCGACAAGGACGGCGTCGCAACCCGCCTCAAACTTCGCCGCGGCTTTTTCGGCCGGCGCACAGAAAAATTCGATGTTCCGGGCCTCTTCTTCCCGCTGCCTCTCCTTTGCGAACTTGATCGATTTTCCGTCGATGTCGGAAGCGACCACCCTCTTTGCAATCTTCGCAAGTCCGAATGTGAAATTTCCGGCCCCGGCGTAGAGTTCAAGAACAGATTCGTGGGGAACCTCTTCCATCCATTCGCAGACCAGTTTTTTCAGATTTTCATTCTGCTCCGTGTTGATCTGCGAAAAAGAGGGCCCGCCCGCCTCGCCTTGCGATGCCGCAAGGCTCGCATGGCGGGCGGGGCCCTCCTGAAGGCGAAGCGCAATTCCCTTTGAACGGAATTTCAGCGACTCGCGCATCGAATTCAAACGCTCGTTGAGTCTCTCGTCTGCTATCAGGCACTTTTCAAATTCAACGACCTCTTTCGATTTAGTGCGATAGAATCCAACCCTTCCTCTTGAGTCGACGTGCAGCTGTATTCGATTACGATAGTTCCATTGTTTGGGTGAGGCCAAAGTCGGCAGAACATCGGAGTCCACTTTCCCTATGCGTTTGAGCGTCTCGACAAGTATCAACCTCTTCCATTCAAGCTGAGCGTCATACGAAATGTGCTGCCATTGGCACCCGCCGCATCTGCCGAACACTGGGCACGGTGGATCTACGCGGCAAGATGCCCCCTCAATAATTTTTGTGATCTCTGCCTCTGCAAAGTTGACATGGTCATTTGTTATTTCAACATCCAACACGTCATCAGGCGCGGAAAAAGGCACGAAGATTATCTTGCCGTCTATTTCACCGACACCGGCCCCTCCGTGCACGAGTTTTTCAATTTTTAACTTCATTGAGAATGGCTTGAATCGACTTTCCGCTTTTTTTAGCGAGGCGTTTGACATCTTCGTATTCGGGGATGCGCTTCACGATTTTACCTTTATCATCCATCGCAATTTTGATCCTGATCCTTCCGCTTTTCGTCTTAATCGTTCTCAGCTCACGCGTTAAAACCTTTCTCTCGACCGGATAGTATCTCACGCCCAGCGTTGTCGTCTCCCGCAAGATTACATCTATCGCTTTGTCTTTCTTATCCCACGGAACCTGGCACTGCAGAAGGATTGCTGGGCGGTTCTTTTTCATCTGTACGGGCTGGAGCACAACATCTACGGCGCCGGCATCAAACAAGCGCTCCATCACGTAATCGAAAATTTGCGGATTCATGTCGTCGATGTTCGCCTCGATCACGATAACAGGATAACCCTCGCCTATCATCAGGCGCAGCGCGTTTGGAATTCCCGGAAAAGTCTTGTCTCCGTATCCGTATCCCACCTTTTCAATTTTCTGAAGCGGA
Organism: bacterium; assembly: GCA_041739675.1. Classification (GTDB taxonomy): domain Bacteria; phylum UBA10199; class UBA10199; order 2-02-FULL-44-16; family DYJF01; genus DYJF01. The sequence continues at coordinate 1,721 of JBGSNL010000061.1, read as the reverse complement.
CATTCGCCAAAATGTTTCGCGACAGTCGTGATGATCGCCGCACCCGTGGGCGTTACGATCTCGTCTTTGACCGGGGCCTTCTCCAATGGAACGCCCTTGATCAGATGCAATGTCGCCGGCGCCGGAACGGTAAGCATCCCATGCATCGAGCGTACCCTTCCTCTTGTAATCGGAAGTGGAGACGAAAAAATTTCCCTGAATCCGAAATATTCAAAACCTATCGCACTCCCCACAACGTCGACGATCGAATCCACCGCGCCCACTTCATGAAAATGCGCATCCCCTACCCCCACGCCGTGAACTTTTGATTCTGCCTCTGCCAGCCGGTAGAAAATCAGCTGTGCGATTTTTTTCACACGGTCATGAAGCTTCGACTTTGCAATGAGATTTTTGATCGTCTTATAGTCGCTTCTGGCAAGCTCGCGCCTTGTCGCCACGTGAAGATTCGTCCCGCTTATCACCCTTCCTTTTTGCTTTTTACTGATCTCATAACCTCCGATGGAGATTTTCGAAAGCTCGCGCTTCAAATATGAAAGCGGCATGCCGGCGTCCACCATGGCGCCAAGGACCATGTCGCCGGCTATTCCCGAAAAACAGTCGAAATACGCAACGCTCATTTGGGCTTCTCCACTATCTCAACTTCCTGTATCGCCCTCTCGTTTGCTCGTCTGATCGTGTAGATCCAGCCGTCGATTGTAACGCTCTCGCCCGCCTTCGGAATTCGCTCCACCTCTTTCAGCAAAAAACCTGCGATCGTTTCATAATCTCCCGGCGGAATCTGAAGTTTTAAGCGCTCATTTGCCTGCTCTATTTCCATCCTGCCGCTGGCTATATAATGATGGTGGCCCACTCTATAGTAGAGCTGGGCCTCCACATCATGTTCGTCTCTGATCTCGCCCACCACTTCTTCCAGAAGATCCTCGGATGTGACGATGCCTGTTGCGCCGCCGAACTCGTCGACGACGACAGCCAGAGGCTGGTGCTTTCGCTTCATCGTCAAAAGAAGCTCGTCCAACGGCATATCCTCTGGAACGTAATAGGCGGGCTTCACAAGCGAGCTTACATCAGTGTCTTCATCGCTGAAAAGAAGATCGGTGCCGGTCAAGACCCCCACGACGTTGAACACTCTTCCCTGATAGACAGGAACGCGGGAGTACCCGGTCTGCTCCAAAACCTTTGCTGCCTCTTCGCGCGCCGAATCGGCGGGGATCGCAACGACATCTACAAGCGGCGTCATTATGTTGGCCACTTTTTTGTCGGCGAGATCGAAGATGCGCGAGATCATTGTGCGTTCGGCCGGTTTAACGTCGCTGGTGCTCTCCGCACCGGCTTCGAGCATCAACTCCAGCTCCTCGCGCGTGAGCGGCGGCTCGGCCCCGAAACGCTTCTTCACCCCGCCCAGCAAAAGATCCGTGAGTTTCGTGAGCGGCCAGATGATGGGTGTAAGCACCCATGAAATGACAAAAAGCACGGGTGCAACCTTGAGGACCATCCGATTCGCGTAATACTGATAAATGCTCTTGGGAACCATCTCCCCAAGAATCAACGTGAAAGGCCAGTATAAAATTGCAAGCGGCGCATACGCTTCACCATAACGTGATATCAGGAAAAGTGTCAGGACAACGGAACCAGTGACCGTGCAGATGTTCGTGCCGACAAGCGTCGTCGAGAAAAATCTGGCAGGATGTTTCACCATGTGAAGCGCGGCCAGAGCAAACTTC
>JBGSNL010000086.1:0-16496 GCA_041739675.1 bacterium | reverse complement strand
TAGGGGCTGTGGGGTCATGGGGCGTCTCGGAGGCGATTGCATCCATGGTTATGATGCCGCAATCGCCGAGAGACGAGGTGCGTTTTTGGGCCGTAACCCAAAAACGACGCCGTACCCATGACCCCACTGCCCCGAAAGCCTCCGAGTTTTGCGTCATGATTTGACTTTTCATTGGATTATGCTATTCGCTCAGGCTCACTATGGACAATAAATACAAGCAGGCCGGCGTTGATATCGATGCCGGGAATCGTTTTGTCGATCTTATAAAACCGGCCATCAAGAAGACGATGCGGCGCGGAGTCTTGACCGACATCGGCGGTTACGGCGGGCTTTTCGCCCTCGACTCGTCAAAATACAAGGAACCGGTTCTCGTCTCCTCAACAGACGGTGTCGGCACAAAGCTGAAGCTCGCAATCGAACTGAAAAAATTCGACACGATAGGGATCGATCTCGTCGCTATGTGCGTAAATGACATTGCGTGCTGCGGCGCCGAGCCCCTCTTCTTCCTCGACTATTTCGCGATGGGGCATTTGAAACCGGATGAGCATAAAGTCATCATCGAAGGGATAGCGGACGGATGCAAGACGACCAACTGCGCGCTCATTGGCGGAGAGACGGCCGAGATGCCCGATCTCTACGACGAGGGCGATTTCGATCTTGCGGGTTTTGCCGTCGGAGTCGTTGACAGAAAAAAGATCGTGGACGGAACCGAAGTGAGGGTCGATCAGAAAATAGTGGGGTTGGCGTCCAGCGGTTTTCATTCCAACGGCTATGCGTTAGTCAGAAAAATAGTCCGCGACGCAAACCTCGACCTGACAAAGCCCGCCGCGGGGCTGGAGAAAACACTTGGCGAGGCGCTCCTCGAACCGACAAAACTTTACAGCCCGCTGGTTTTAAAACTCATCCGCGAATTCAACGTCACCGGAATTGCGCACATAACGGGCGGCGGGTTCTGGGATAACATCCCGCGCGTTCTGCCGCCGGGTGTCCAGGCAAAAATCGACAAGGGTTCGTGGCCCTTCCCTCCTCTCATGAAACTCTTTGCCGAGAAAGGCGCGGTGGACGAAAACGAAATGTACAGAGTTTTCAACTGCGGCATCGGCCTTGTCGTCATCGTCAATTCGGATCAGGCGGGTGAACTGTGCCACATGGCGAAAGCTCACGGCGAGAAGGCATACATAATCGGCACCGTCAGGCCGTGCTCGAACGACGCGCCGACCGTAACAATCGAATAAACAATGCGCAAAAAACTGAAATTGGGGGTCTTGGCATCGGGATCGGGCACGAATCTTCAAGCGATTCTTGAAGCCTCAGCCAACGACAAGATCGATGCCGACGTCAGAATCGTCATAAGCGACGTTGCCGCGGCAAAAGCGCTGGAGCGCGCAAAGAAGTTCGGAGTGGCGACGGCGATTCATCTTCGAAAAAATTATCCAACAAAAGAGGAATTTGAAAAAGCGATTGTTCGCGATCTCAAAAAACATGACGTGGAGCTTGTGTGCCTCGCGGGTTACATGAGAATAGTCGGGAAGGAATTTCTCGCGGCCTTTCCGGACCGCGTCATCAACATACATCCGGCGCTGCTCCCATCTTTCCCGGGCCTCGACGCCCAAAAGCAGGCGCTGGAATACGGGGTGAAAGTTTCGGGGTGCACGGTTCACTTTGTCGATGAAAAAACCGATAATGGGCCGATCATTTTGCAGGCGGCAGTAAAGGTTGCCGAAGACGACACGGTTGACACGCTAAGCGCAAGGATACTAAAAGAGGAGCATCGAATCTATCCTGAGGCCATCAACCTCTGTGCCCGCGGAAGGCTCGTTCTCAAAGGTCGCCGAGTGAGGATCAAATAAGGAGGAATCGTGAAAAAATATTTTGTGCTGTCCGCCGTGGTCTTCGCGCTCGTTTTTGCGCGCATTGCTGATGCCGGAAGCGCGGCCGGCAACTACACCGTCGGCATAGGCCCTGTCGGCAACATCTTCGTGGTAGATTCCGATCCGGAGCTCGATCCGGGAATCGGCGGTTACGTTTACTTCGATTACCGCTGGTCGCCTCAATTTTCGACACAGTTCAGCGTGGTCGTGACGACCGAAGACGGAACCGGCACCAGCAAAGGCGACAACGGCATAGTCCTCATGGGCATCCCCACGTTTGATCTGAAATTTTATCTCTTCTCGAAAGAGTCGCGCTGGGATCCATACGGCCTGGTGGGTATAGGGTTCTACGCCATGACGGAGGGTTCCGCCGACAACGGTTCGATGGCCTTTGGAATCGGCGCCGACGCCGGGATAGGTTGCGACTTCTACGTTTCGGAACGGTTCTCGCTGGGGCTCGCGGCCATCTTCCGCTCGATCGGCTTCATAGATTCGATCGGCGGCGATCACAACGGAACGTCAGAGTTCCCGCTCTCGCTCGTGGGCAACGTGGCATACCACTGGTAACGCTAGAGTCCCGTCACCTCGTAGTCGATTGCAAAACTCTTCAGCTTCGCTTTGTCGAAGGCGGCCTTCAGTTTAGCCAGCGGCTCCTTTATGAGCGGCGCGAACTCGAACTTGTCGGCCGCAATCTTTTTCACATATCTCTGCCTTAAGGCCTCCGCACCATCCTTGTCGCCGGTCACTTGAATCGTCACGATCTTCTTCATCAGATCGTCTATCGCAGCGGGCATTCGGTCAAAATGGATAGTGAACCGGCCGCTTGCAGAATCGAACTTGAGCGCGCCCTTCTCCATCATATTGCCGACCTCCACTGCCGCCATCTGTGGATAGGTTCCGCCCAACGAATATTGAAGAAGCCCGAACAGGTGCATCACGGCGGTTGTGTAGCGCTTGTTCACCTCTTCGGGTCGCATGAGACCCGTTTTCACGAGATAATGGATAAACCACAGACTCGCCACGTCGGCCTTGAGCTCCTCCATCAGAGTCTCGGCCGTCCCCAGCGCCTCGCCTACCGTCGTCTTTTTCCCGTCCACTACGATTGCAAGCTCTTCATGCGCGCCGAAACCGTGCGCGAACTCATGGAAGGTTGTGTTCATTATATCGGCCCACTCATCGACAAGAGATGCTTGATCGCCGGCCAGAGCTATCTTTGCGCGCTTCTGCATCAGCGGCGTGAAGAGCCTCATGTGGTTCAAGAGTATCACTTTCTTGTAGAGCCCGGTTTCGACAGATTTTCCCCGGTTCGGAAGGTGATAGGCAACAGTAGCACCATGCGGGTTTCTCCCGTCGCCAGCCGCGTGGATGAGCTGGGCCGCCCTGATCTGAATCCTGGGATCTAGTTTTCTCGCCTTGTAGATGTCTTTGCCCGTGAAATCGGCAAGGTGTCTTTCAAATTCCTGCAGATGTTTTTTATACGCGGATAGCTCCGCCCCGACCTTCGGATCCTCGCGCGCGACGTACATTTCAAACTGCGCCTTTGTCTTGAACGGTTCCTTGTAGGTTTCATAGGGGCCTACCGTCACCTCCCACGGCCCCTCTAGAGCTATCCAGTCAAAGTCACTTTCGTCATAGGGGAAAGATGATTTCGTTTCGAACGCCTTCGCGCGCGACTCTAAAAATCTCACAAGAGAAGGCTCGTCCGTGAATTTCACCGCTTCACGCAGATGGGAAGCAAGCGCCCTCATTCTTTCGGCTATCAGCGGCGAGGAAGCGAAAGAAACTGCCTTGAATTTTTCCTCTTCCCTGACGACAAAGGTGAAAGGGCTCATAAGCTCTTTTGCGTCCTTCATCTTTTCAATCTGGGCCAGCATCTTGTCGTTCATCCCGGCAGGCCAGAATCCCCAGCCTATTCTCTTTTCCGGCATGCTTGCGAGAGCGTTGCATAACGAATCTTCGATCTCCAGACACCACGGCCCCTGGTTGCGGTGAAAAAGCATCTTGTCGGCATTGCTTCCCGTTTTTTCAACCTCTTCTTTGAAGGCGAGATTCTTGGGATTGATCTGAAGCATATTTATCTCCCCAACAATCTTTGCCGCCTCAAGCATGTGTTTCAAAAATGATTTTTCTTTTTCAGAAAGGGATGAGGCGTCGTAGGTCAGAACACGATGCTCGTACTTGCCCAGCTCTGCGGCAACGAGAAGCTGGCGCCTCCTCTCCTTGTCGATCACGGCCGCGCGCACCGCCCCGGCCAATATGACTACCACAAGCGCTGCCGCCAAAAAAACAATCGCGGTTCTCACATCACACCTCCCCTAAATGGTCCTTCTTACAATCCGTTGACTTCCCCGACCCATCGGCATTAAAATTTATACATGAAGAAAATCAAGCACAATCTCCCGCCCCCGGTCCTAATCATAATCTTAATCCCAATCCTAATCCTAATCTCGTCTTGCAAACCGGCCGACTTCGCCGCCCAGCGCAAGGCCATGGTCGAGCAGCAGATCCTCTGGCGCGGAGTTACTGACAAAAACGTAATCGATGCGATGCTCGCCGTTCCGCGCGAGGAGTTCGTTCTTCCCCACTTCCGCGACAAGGCGTATGCCGATCTCGAAGTGCCGATCGGCTTCGAGCAGACGCTCGACCGTCCGTATGAAGACGCGTTCATAGTTCAGGCATTGCAGCTCAAACCGACCGACCGCGTCTTTGAGGTCGGGACGGGCGGCGGATATCTGACAGCAATCATAGCCAAGATGGTGGAAGAGGTTTACACAATCGATATCATCCCCGAAATCGCCCATGCCGCGAAGGCCCGTTTTGATAAACTGGGATACAATGATATCATTGTCAAAGCCGGCGACGGGTACGCAGGCTGGGCCGAGCACGCCCCCTTCGACGCCATCGTCTTCACGTGCAGCCCCGATGAGATTCCAAAACCGCTGATCGAACAGCTGAAGGAAGGCGGACGAATGGTTCTGCCCTTGGGCGGCGAACAGAAATTTCAGGAACTTCTGCTCTACACAAAAAAGAACGGCAAGCTTGAGGGGCCGAAAAGACTTGCAGCGGTGACGTTTGTGCCGATGAAAGGAAAGATCCTGGAAAAGTGACACCGAAGGTGTCATCCTGAGCCCGCCAACGATCTTTGGCGGGCGAAGGATCCCATGGGATTCTTCGCTCCGCTCAGAATGACGTCATTGTGCTTTTTGTTCCTTTAAACGATATACATAGACAAGTATTTCCGCCACTGCCGCATAGATCTCTTCGGGGACCTCATCTCCGACATCCATTTCAATGAGAGTCCATGCAAGAGGCGGGTTCTGGACGATTGGCACGCCGTATTCATCGGCCAGCTCGCGTATCATATCAGCAAAAAGCCGCTGCCCCTTTGCAGTGATCTGCGGGGCAACCATCTCTTTGTCGTCATATTTTATCGCAACCGCAAGCTCAGTTGGGTTGGTGACGACGACGTCGGAGGTCTTTACCTGCTCGCGCACGTCGCTCATCGCGAGCTCTCGGTGCAGATGGCGCCGGGCGCTCTTGATCAGCGGATCGCCCTCGTCCTGCTTGTATTCGCGCTTCACCTCTTCTTTTGTCATCCTGAGCTGCTTCTTATACTGCCAGCGCTGCACCATGAAATCGATAAACGCTATTATAATGAAGACGACAAAGACCTTCGCCAGAAACATCGCCACTATGTGCGAGCCAACCTGCATCGATTTTTCGGGGGTTGAAGAGACAGTCAAGACAACTTCGCGCAGGCTGTCCACAATGACGAGATAGGCGATCCAGAAGATCACAACGATCTTCGCTATGTTTTTCAAAAGCTCCACGAAGGTTGTCATCTTGAACATGTTTTTGAAATTTTCGATGGCGTTCAAGCGCTTTGTCTGGGGTTTCAGAGGTTCGCCGGAGAAGATGGGGCCGGTCTGGAAAAATCCGATTGCAAGCGCGACGAGCGCCATCGCGCCCAAAAAGGGCGCCACGATCTTGATATAGCTTATGAAGCTCTCGCGCGCCATGATGAACATGAGCTCGTTTGTGATTTCCTGGCGCGAGATGGCGTCGAAGTGGGAGGTGAGAAGATTTTTGAACTGCTCGCCCATGTAGCCGCGCATGAAGATGATCAGCGCGAATGCGGCGATGAGAATCACGATTGTGTTGAGATCGCGGGAGCGCGCCACCTGCCCTTTCTTGCGCGCGTCCCGCAAGCGTTTCGGTGTCGCTTCCTCGGTTTTTTCCTGGCCGCCCTCTTCCGGCATAGTGGGGGCAAATTAGCAGAATTTCCAGTGGATGGCAACTTGAGTTAAGTTTAACGAACCCTGATTGGGGCTCTCGCAGCTATCGTAGCAACAACGGGACGCGAGATCATATTCCTTGCGCCCTGAACGAAATAACGCACCCTGTTTCCGGAGCGGATCGCGCGGCTCCGGCGAACGGGCCTGTGCGCGCCCGCTCCCGCACTCCCGCCCGAGACCTCGCCAGTTCCGGAAATGCCTGTGACCGTGGCAGGAACGGGCGGCCACATCTCTCCGCTCCACTGCCGCCCCTCTTGCCGGATCACATATTGGTCGAACGCTCCAAGCGGTGAATACGCCTTTGCGACATGCGCCAACTGAGTCTCGTATGGCCCCGCGGGAACGTCGCCGCTCGACTCGACAAGAATTTTGTGAGTGCGAAACTCTGCGTAAAGCGAACGCAGCGCCGCATCGCGAGAGCCGCCGTCAGGGTTCATTCGCGATACGGCCCTGAGCAATTTCGGCAGCAATGGAACGCCGCGCGAGATCAATTCGATATCGGAAATATCCACGCCCGCAAAGAGAGCCGCCTGCGCTTCGTTCATCAACTGCGGATTCATCATCACGGCCGGATAGGATGGCTGATCTATCCCCAGCTCACTCATATATGGATACAAAAGGCTCCACTTTCTGAGATAGGAGAGCGGGTTACCCTGCGCGACAAGCAGCACGCGGGCGTCGCCGCGCTTTTTCAACGCGCTCCCAAGCGCCCCCATGAAGGCCCTGAACGCCCTTTTCTGCGATCCGATCTGCTGCTTTTTTATCCAATCCCTGAAATCCAGAAAATCCAGAATCAGAATCTGCAGATCCCTTCTCAGCGTGAAAAGTGACGACGGGTCCACTCCCTCCAGATCTTCAAAGGTGATATCCTGCCGATTGAAGCCAAGTTTACCGATTCCGCTTTGACTTTCCGTTTCAGGATTGTCGTAATATTTGGAAACGAAACGGAAATATTGATACGACAAAGCGGTCCGGCCGTTCGACAAAACAAGCCCCGGAGCCACAAATTCCCTGAAGTGGGAGTCGTGCCGGTCAAAATCGAAGAGCATGACGATTTTCTGCGTTTCAAGCGCGCGGATCGCCTCCACTACGGATGCGCGAAAAGGAACCGCGAGCCTGTCCGGGGCTGCGGCGGCGATGAGAGTTCTCGCATCTTCATCGGCCCCTTCGACCTCATAATAGGCTGCGGGCGGCTTTGCATCTTGCGATATGTTGAATTTTTCAACGCGCGAGCGCTGCCAGAGTTTGCGCGCGTCGCTTTCGAGCATGGGATTCGAGACGCCGTACACCTTGAAGCGCATCATCAGTTCTGCAAACGCATTTGCTGTGAAATATGAATCCTCGGGAGGAAGATCGAACGGGAGAGTGTCCTCTCTATACAATTCTTTCACAAGAGAGAGCCACGTTCCAAACCAGCCCGGCTCTGTTTTGTTGACAGGGTCGCCCATAAATATATGCCAACCGGCCTTTTGCACTATTCATGGGCGGGAAGGCAAGAAGAAAAGGCACTCAGCCGGCAAAAAAAAGACCGGATTCGGAGAATCCGGTCTCTGATCATCTTATTATTTCGATCCAATTACGGCGCAAGGACCGGGGTTCTGACAACGGCAGGGGCCGCCACCGCCGATCTCACTCCTGTCGCGGGCTGCCTCACCCTCGCTGCGCCTGCAACTTGCCGTTGAGCGACTCTCTGATGCGAGCTTCCAGCTTGAGAAGCTCCAGCCAAATGTTCTGCACCGGTCTCAAATGCGCCGCCCGATGTTTCACCTGTTTCTTCCTCCGACACAAGTCCTGTAACAGTCGGCTCGCTTGACTGCGTTTCGGGGGCCGGAGGTGTCGAGTCTGGAGGCGCTGCAGGCGTGGGTGTAGTCTGCGGAGCAGGCGCCGGCGGCGCGGATTGTGCTTGAGCTGTGTTCGGTAAATTGGGCCAGGCCATCGCTTTTGCGATAACTGACTGGGCAAGCGCTATGATTTCTCTCATCTGACTCTTTAACAAACGCCCTTTTTCGGCATCTCTAACCAGACTTTCAATATCGTCCATTATTGCTTCAAGCGCACCATGAACTCTGTCCAGCTCACTATCGACGAAAAGGGGACTCGCCGCTTGCAACGCTGCCACTCGTGATGGCCAGTCCGCGGCCATAGCTTCAATCCACCCTTCCTTACTTCTGATCTTAGCCGATATATCTTCGACAAGTCTCACCCGCGCATCGGGCGAGCGGCCTATCAAGTGGCTTCGGTCCCTATAATGAAATTCCCGTCCGTCGGGGCCGCCTACAAAAAAGGTTCTCGCGAATCTGAACTCCGGCGTGCTGTCTGAAGACGCTTCGGCCGGGTCTGCGGCGAACCATGACGGAAATTCATAATAACGCGCGCTTCCGGGGCCCGACGGGCGACCGCCCGATCTCGACGCTTCACTTCCGGAGACGCTGCTTTGGCCAAAAACGGCCCTTACATGCCCTGCAAATTCCCGGGCTATCTTTCTTGTCGCTTCCGTATCGGTCCTCTTCAAAAACGCGGCCGCTATTGATCCGTAATACCATCCCTGCTGCTCTTTTCCTCTTTTGAACCTCGTCCAAAGCCCGTCACCCAGCGCTTCAAAGTCGGCCCTTATAGCACGCATGTTATCAAGTTTATCGGCCATCTCGACAATGAGAGCATCCAGCGGCAATTCGGCGATGTGGTCGATGGTGAGCTGTTTGCTCTGCTCCCACGTCAGCTTGCTTTTCCCTTCCGATTTACCCGGCGTGACGACGGCCTCAAGGGCGTTTGCTACGCGGTCGCCGAACTCGGCCCTTATCTCTGCGACAGTGACCTTCGTATCTTCAGGCAGATCATGGAAGACCCCGGCAATTATCTGATCGATGTCGCCACCGTTCTCGGCGATTATCGTGGCCACGCCAATAGGATGGATTATGTACGGATATGCAGTACCCTTTCTTAATTGAGCACCGTGACCCAAACTTGCAAACATTATCGCATCATTGATCCGCTGCAATGGTTCCGACTGATAGGAAGAACCTTCTGAGTAAAGCTTATAGACCTCCTCCACTAAGCGTCTGGAAAGGAGAACGGGATCATGCCCGGCATCGGCGCCTTCCCATAGATCGACAGGCTCCAGTGCAAACATCGTATAATCGACTTCCCATCCCTCCTGAAAACCGCGCGCTGCGCCTTCGCCATACAACGTCCTTTCAACCACGCTCAAGGCCTTTAATATAGCTCCTGTGACGTCGCCGCGTTGCGAATAATGATCAGATTCAAAATGCGCGCCCGGCTCCCAAACGACCCGCCTTCTCCACATATTCAGATCCATCAGGTCTTTGACATAGGTCTCCAGATCAAATTCGATCTTATCTTTGCTCCACAAAAGAAGTTCGGCCGCTGCCCTCACATAATCTAACCCCGAGTTGTAGAGACCTCCGAAGCGACCTCCTCTATGGATGCGCTCGGACAATTGCTGACTTGTAGTGATATCTCCACGCCGTATGTCTTGTCGAAACTCTTTGAACATGATCTTGTCCATATCTGACCAGACGCTTCGCACGGCAGCTTCGTCAGACGAACCGGCAGAGCCGCCGCTGCGCGACGCACGGCCGCTAAGATAGTTCGGGGCAAAGCTGCCAACGCCGTCGGGACCGGCAAGGAGACCGACACTGTCGATACCCTCGGAAGCAAGGCTCACTTCAGGCAAACCTTGCGCCATTCTGAACATATTCTCGTCATAATAACGCACACCTCTTGAGCGTGATGTTCGCCGACTGCCCGCACCCAAAGGCGCCGAGACCGCTCTGGTGCCGAAACGCTGGCGCTCCAGCTCAGCAAAAATACGCTCCCTTTCTATTGTCTGTTGCGCCTGAGATTCGGCGGCGTGGACCGCCTCCCGCGCAAATCTTCTCACTTCCGCCAAGTGGCCTTTCGGAAACCTAAGAACTTCCCCCGCTCCCCGAACGTTTTCTCGAATGGCTTCTTTGGCGTCGGCAATTTCGCTTCGTATTTCTCGAATTTTCCCCTGATAGAAATCACGTTTATCATCGCCACGGCTAAGATAACCTTGATACTCGGACAGTCTGATTAGATTCACTTCCACCCTATCGGCCTGCTCCTGGATTTTCTTCAACACACGCGCGAGCTTTTCAAATTTAGGGTCCCCCTGAGAACGCAGTTCGATATATGTGCGAAAATCTGAAATGGGATCGGCCCGCCTCGCGCCTCCGATCATCCAACGATGCGGGCTGTTTTCGTTGGGCGAAAGACTCAGATAGGTCGTTACAAAACTGCCGACATAGGGAAATTGTTCCTCAAAAATGGCAATGGTTCGATCATCAAATTGTGTTCCAAGTTCCCGTTGAAGGATACGGACATATACCTTCCAATCGCCGACCCAATAAGTGCGGCTCGACGGATCGACCGCAGGGGCAGTGCGGTAAGCAGTCCCGCGCCCATCCGGGCGGGCCAGGAGACCAGCATCATCTATACCCCTTTCAAATGTGTCCACGCCGCTTGGAGAAACAGGGCTCACTTGAGGAAAACCCTGCGATTGTCTCCAGGCATCTATATCAAAATAATGACGAGACGGACGCTCGGTTCTTGCTCCCGATAACATATTGTTCCCCTTTCTTACCCCAGTTGTCCCTTTACCTTCTTTGTCGGCACCCTGTCAAAAAGGTTGCGTGTTTTTTTGGTACAAAAGAGACCGGAAAAAAGAGGCCGGATTGGGGAAAAACTCCAATCCGGTCTCTCGTTACTTGTTATTTGTCTCTAGCTTAATCTCAATTACAGCCTACCTATTGTGCTCCTGATGGGGGCCATGGCAGGGGTTACTACCGGCAAGCTGGCATGTAACCTTGTTTGCACCATTATGCGTGCGCCGGCGACTTGCTGCCGGGCGACTCTCTGGTGCGATGCTCCAGCCCCACCGGAACTCGCAAGCTGCCCCGCACTGCCCTCAAACGCGCCGCCGGAGGTCTCGCCTGTGTCTTCCACGATCCCGGCGACTGTTGACGGACCGCTGCGGTAAAATGGACGGCTGATGGATCTGAACGCGCCGCCAAAGAAGAAATTACTTCTCTCCATTCCCGCTCTGAACGCATCTATACTTGTGGGATCATCCATCATCGTCATATGTGCAGACGCGGGATGCTCAAAGAAACGACCGATTGACGGGCCGGGAACGGCACCGTTGGGATTTCCTCCGCCGCCCTTGTCCACACGACTTGAAGATGAAGCCGGAATCGTTTCCCCAATCACCCTGGAAACAAGCCCCTTGATTTCGGCCACGCGCGCTTGACCTAAAGCATCCGCATATCCTTCAGTTGCCGCGGCAATGCCTTCAAGCTCCGCACGCACCGAATCGATTCTTCTCTGTTCACGGGAAACGCGCCCAAGATAAATCGGCAGCATTCTGAGTCTGGGCCTGATAAGCTCTTCCGCACTTTGGGGAGGTTCCTCCATAGGGATAGCGGATTTCCGCTCCACTTCCCGCGCCAAAACCGTCTGCAATCTTTGAATCTCGGCATCGACGCCGGCTGAAAACTGCTGCGCCGAAGCAGCACCGCTCCAGACATGCTCGCTCTCGTCAATCAGTTCGTCGAGATACGTTTGCAGAGTCATGATGAGTAAATCGACTGTGGACACCGGTTTACCGCGGCTCGCATTCTTCAAAACGTAATAGATGCCCTCACGGGAGCCGGTCAGCGCCTGAAACAGGTAGAGAAGCCTATCCGTTGTGCCTGTTGCTACGCGGCTTTGCCCTTCGTAGAGAACCATTCTTATCGGAGGAGGCAGCGTATCTCCGACGCTTCTTATTAGTTCTCCGTCCCTCATAATTTCCAGCACCCTTGTCGCAATAGCGATATTCAGAACGCGAAGGGCCCCTGTGACATCGGCTCGTGAAGCGGTAGGGCCCACTTCATAATCCAAATCGACGCGTCTTCCTTCAAACTTATGATGCTCCAGATATTGCAACATCTCATACACTTCGGTCAGGCCCGCAGTCGGCAACCGTCTCTCGATCTCCGAAATTGCAGTGACGATTTGGAACGCGTCCTCTGTGTTGCCGGTTCCACCGAAGGTTTGTATCTGATAGTCCGCTCTGTGAAAAGAAGCGAGCCATGCGTCTATCCTTATGGTCGCTTCCGCCTGAATGCTCGCCGGAAAGACGTTTCGCGGAAAGCGTACGATATTTGCGCTCAGAAACGCACGCGCGCGATTGATCAGGCCGTCGGGCGCCGGACTGCTGCGGTAAAATGGGGCGCTCGTCGGAGATGAAGCGCCACCGAGGAATCCTACGGTGTCGATTCCGGCCCGGACCGCAGTCAGTCCGGAATAGTCATCAGCCAAGGTCATATATGCGGAGTTTGGATCTTCAAAGAAATGAGCGCTCGCTGGACCCGATCCTTGCCCACCGCTGCCAGAAGCGCCCGCAACTTTCCGCAAAAGGAATTGTCTCGCGTAATCTTTGAATGCAGCTACAAAATCCGCCGGCGTCTCGTCAGTTTCATTAATGAAACCCTCCAGCACACGGTTGAACAGTCCATATTCGCGACCGATGTTCAACTCATTTCGAATAAGAGCAAAATTGAGCACCAATTCGTCAGCACTGAGTGCTCCCAATGAAATTCCAAACTTTTCCATCATATGTTGATACAATTGTCGCATCCTCTGAAATTCTTCCCAACTCGCTTCGTCCCTGCCATCGGCCGATGAACCGTCGCTGTATAAAAACGGACGCTGACCGACAGAACCGATCGCATCCCACACCGAGTGCATGCCGCGTATCGCCTCAAGCGTTCCGTCTGAAGATGCTTCGGACATGCTCCGAAGCGCGCGGAAAGGATCATAATAATGATTGCCGCCAATAGGACTTTGAACACTGCCACCGCCTTGTCTTTCTATCTCGGGACGAAGCTCCGTTGCTCCTCCAGAGATAGCCGCATCGACAAGCCTCTTGATCTCTGCCGCTTTGTCGGCCGGCAAATACGCCTGCGCGAAGGCAACAAGCCATGCAAGTGCCGCTCTCAGATAGCCGACATCTCTTTGCGCGATCCCGATATCTTTGGCCAGAGCAGGATCGGGGCTCATTGTGGCCGCAGTTACATGAGCGCGCAATGTGGCCCTTGCAGGCAACAACATCGCGCCCAGTTTTTCAACCTCTGCTGGCAGAACGCTAGAAACGTCTCCTCGCGCAGCAGCGGACACAACTCGTCCATGCGTTTCCTCTACACTGGCTTCATAGACCGTTCTGACTTCGCGCCGAGAAGTATTCTCCAAATCCCGCCTGGCACCATCCACCGCGGCTTTCACGCGAGTATCATTTCCGGGAATACCGTCGCTATAAAGAAATGGACGCTGCGCACCCGAACCTGTGACATCCCACACCGACGGCCGGCGGCTCATCAATTCATATGCGCTGTCCGAAGAAATGGGGCTAATTTCCGGCAGACCCTGCGGTTGTCTCCATGCATCAAGATCGTAATGATGTAAGGATGGACGTTCGGTTCTTGCTCCCGACAGCATAAGATAATCCCTTTCTTCCCCCGTGCCTTATCCTTAGCCGCTTTGTCGGCGGGTTGTCAAAGAAGTTGCGTGGATTTTTTGCGAGATTCTTTGGGGTTCAGAAGCGCCGATAAACGTCTTTTCGGTGGCCGATTTTGATGACGACTATAACGAGAACATTGCCACGGACTTCATAGACGAGCCGGTAATCCCCGATTCTGATGCGGTAAAGAGACTGTGCGCCCTTCAGCTTCTTGATCTGCAGCAATTCAGAGAAGGGATTTTGCGACAAAAGACCCAACGCCTCCAGGACCTTCAGTTGGACCTCTGAGGAAAGATCCTCAAACTCCTTTTTTGCGCTTTTCGTGAATTCAACACGATATACGGGCATTATGCGGCTCGTTTTTTCTTGGCGGCGAGAATATCCTCAAGAGGAACGGTTTCCTCCGTCCGCCTCGCATTGTAGGCCTCAAGATCGATCTCGTCCTCAAGCTGCTCCAATAACGCCTGCTCCACAAAATAGCGGAGCTTCAGGCCGCGGCGCTTGCAAAACTGCGTGGCGGCCTCCTTGACTGCGGAATCGATGACGGTTGATATGACAGCGGTCTTTTTCATAACTATAATTTACATTATTTATAATGAAAAAACAAGTAAAAACTTGGAAAAACAGAGACCGGATTCGGGGGAATCCGGTCTCTGATCACTTGATTATTTCGATCCAATTTACCGCACACGGATCATCGTGGGTCTGAAAACAGCCGCGGCCGGTACCGGCGCTCTCACCGGTGCTCCTGTTTGCGTCATGACACGGGCGCCGGCGACGTGCTGCCGGGCGACTCTCTGATGCGAGGCTCCAGTTCCACCGGCACCCGCAAGCTGCCCCGCACCGCCCTCAAACGCGCCGCCGGAGGTTTCGCCTGTTTCCTCCACGAGACCTGCAACAGTCGAGGGAGCGCTGCGGTAAAACGGCGCGCTCGTAGAAGACAACGGTCCACCTACGAGACCGACCGTGTCGATTCCTGCTCTGGCTGCATCCACACCGACAGAATCATCGGCGACAGCCCTGTGTGCATACATCGGGTTTTCAAAATAGTGAAATTTAACTTCCGTGGGGCCCTGCCCTGCACCCGCGCGGTCAAAAACCCCTTCACGTATCTCTTCAAACAATTGTCTCACTACTCCAACATATGATTCACGAATATCCGGCACACTTTCCGCCTCCAAAGCTGCAAACCGCTGCACACTCAAAATGAACAAGGCGGCGACTTCCAAATCTTGGCCATTGTATTCGTAAGGAGGGTTCGAGAGAGACAAGGCCGCTCTGCCGAATTCGTTCACAAGCTCATCAAATTCCTCTCTTGCACTGGTCAAAAATATGTCGGCATTTAAGCTCCGCCGGCGCGCCAATTCTTCGATCAAGTCCCCCTGAGCAGTCGTCAAAGCATGCAGCAGGCCGAGTCTAAAGGTCTTGACCACTTTACCGAAATGATCGACATCGAGGACATTGGCCGCCCGGTTGAGCACCCCCTCCACGAGTATTTGAATCCTTATCGCGCTATAAATATCCAACTCTCCGAGTGCCCTCTCTGGAATGGGTTCCAGTGCAGATAAAAGCTCCATCATCACTGTCGCCGCCATCAATTTTCGCAAAGGATTGTCCACGCCGATCGACATAGCGCTCCTGATGGCAGTGCCTGCCTCGATTTCGATAATGCCGATCTGCCTTTTTATCGCGGCAAAAAGTCCTTCATCAGTCGATAGTGTCGTGCGGTAAAACGGACGGCTGCTTCCGGAGCCCGTCACATCCCACACCGACGGCTGCAGGCTCATCAATTCATATGCGCCGTCTGAAGATGCGTCGGCCATGCTCTGCGGCTCGCGGTTGTAATCATAATAGTGCACGACTTTCGGGCCTTGCCCCGCCTCGCTCGCCCGCAGCTGGACAACAGTCCTGCTGACCCATTCTCGGTCCCTGATCAGGAATCTTTCATACGCGTCATAAATCTCCGCAACGGTCAGCGTACCGGGCGCGACCCGTGAAAACTGCCACAGCGTGGCGATATATAGGTATAGACCTCCAAACGCTCTATCGGCGGCGCGCCTGGATCTCACTCTGAACTCTTTATATGCGGAATCTCCTTCAACGCCTGAGAGCTCGAATCTCCTTCGCAGCTCGCTTTCGTCAAGTCGGTCCTGCAAACTTAATCGCACGCCCAGATTTCTGAGCGCCGCAACCTTCTCCGTACCTTCCACAGCGCCGAAGATCTGAGGGTCAGTCTCCGTTCTCGCCGCCCTGACTTTTTCCTTTATCTCGGTCACTCGTTGCGGACCCAAAATGTCGGCGAATTGTTCAGCGTTCTTTCCGATGTCGAAGAGCTGTTGGTGCGCGCCAAGAATCATACCGTTCGCCCAACGGACATCCTCCCACTCTGGGGAAAATGCTCCATTGATGCCAGTTTGCGCTGTTCTTTGCTCATCCGCCTTACTCAGAGATGCTACTGCCTTCGCCAAGACGGACTTCAGCTCTGCGATTTTAGTTTCTGCATGAGATAAA
Organism: bacterium; assembly: GCA_041739675.1. GTDB lineage: Bacteria > UBA10199 > UBA10199 > 2-02-FULL-44-16 > DYJF01 > DYJF01. The sequence continues at coordinate 279 of JBGSNL010000086.1, read as the reverse complement.
AAAAAGTTTGCCTTCCTGATCCGTGCTGCCCGAGCGAGATCCACAACCTGTCCGCCTCCCGATTTACCGTCACTGTAAAGAAACGGCCTCTGCGCGCGGGAACCTGTGACGCCCCAAACAGACAGCTGCCGGCTCACCAGTTCATATGAACTGTCAGAAGAAACAGGGCTCACGCGAGAAACACCCTGCGCTCGATGCCATGAATGGAGATTATAATAACGAAGTGACGGCAGTTCGGTTCTGGCGCCAGATAACATAATATCTCCTTTTCTTTCCCAG
>JBGSNL010000081.1:0-12248 GCA_041739675.1 bacterium | reverse complement strand
GGAACGGGTATCATCGGCAATTTTTTTAGCGTCACGTGCAGTTCCTGTTTTTTACCGGCATCTATTTGTACTTCCTGAAGATAGGGCTCGTATCCTTCAAGCCAGACCTCTACGCGGTACACCTTCTGCGGCTCGATGTTGTCCAGAATAAACGGTGTTTGTCCCGACGGAAGATCGTTTAACATCACGAGCGCTCCGACGGGCGACGAATCGATGGAAAGCGAGCCGAAATTTTTCACGAGCCCCACGTCGAAATTCTGCGTCTCACCCTCGTGTGCTTCAAAATTCTTGCTCCAGAACTGGTATCCGCTCATGAACAGGCCCAGCGTATGGCGCTTGCCCGTCTCGATATCCTTTATGGTCGCGGGTGTGCGGTGCGGAGTTTCAACGTCATCGACAAAAACCGTGGCGCCGGGAGGCGTGGACGACACGATGACCGTGCACTTTGTGCTCACGGCCTTCGTGAGCGTGATCTCAAGGCTCTTGAATTCGTCCTCTCTGAGCTTCACCTTTTGAGTTTGCGGGACGTATCCCTCGCGCTGCGCGGTGATCGTGTGCTCCTCATCGATTTTTATATCGTGGATGGCGATGGGCGAGCCTGTGCCGATGTGTTTGTCGTCAAAAATTATGGATGCATCGGGCGGATTTGTGGTCACCAGTATCTCCGCCTTCGCCGCGCCGGGCCCTGCGGGCTCGCTCTTCCACACCTTGAAAGACGAGAAGATGGAGATGAGAAGAAAAACGATGCTTATCCCGCCCAAGATCGCGCCCAGATATTTTTTGAGAAGGCGCGAAGGGGCCTTATGCTTCACCTTCATGAATTCGGATTCGTCCTCAATCACCGCGATCTCGGGTATGTGTCTCGCAGGTGTCTCGCCTTCGGTTTCCTCGCGCGGCTCTTCCTCCTCCTCAAGCAGGAAATCCTTCATATCGAGAGGGGCCTTGGCCTGGCCGGTGACTTCCATCTGGCTTTCATCCGTGAGCGCGGACGAGGTGTGATCGATTATCATCTGAGGAGTTTTCATCTCCTCCTCTTCAGAGGCCTTTGATATCTCGTCTTCAAATATCTCGCGCACAAAATCCCCCGCCTCTGAGGATTGGAATTCGGGATATGCAGTGGAGATAAATTTTATGAGATCGTCGTGCATGTCGGACGCGAATGCGTAGCGGTGGCGGCGGTCCTTTGAGAGCGCTTTCATGACGATGCGGTCCAGCTCGTCGGCCAGATCGCCGCGGAAGGTGGAGGGCGGATCGACTTTCGCGCGTCTCACGTTTCGCAAAGTTTCGCGCGTGTCATCGGTCTTGAAGAGGCGCTTGCCCGTGAGCATCTCGTGAAAGATAATTCCCAGCGAAAAAATATCGCTTCTGTGATCTATCGAATCGCCGCGCGCCTGTTCGGGCGACATGTACGAAAATTTTCCTTTTAAGATGCCGGAATCGGTTGTTCCTATTTTGATCGCCGATTTTGCGATCCCGAAATCGATGATCTTGACCGTTCCCGAATATGTGACGACGAGGTTTTGCGGGCTGATATCGCGGTGGATGATGTGGAGCGGGCGGCCTTTCTCGTCCGTCCTTCTGTGCATGTAGTCCAGCCCCGCAAGGGCCTCGCTCATGAAGTGGCAAAGATAGGCGATGGGGATGAGGCGTCCCTGCGCCATGCACTTCTTGTGGATGAGCGAGAGCGATTTTCCTTCGACATATTCCATCACCATGAAATAGTCCTCGCCAACTTTCCCCAGATCGTAGATCTGCGCGATGTTGCCGTGCGAAAGTGAAACCGCGATCTTTGCTTCATCTATAAGCGAATCAATGAATTCTTTGGATGCCGAGATGTGGGGCAGAATCTTTTTTATGACGACGGTCTTCTTGAGGCCGTGAAGATCGTAGGAGAGTCCCTTGTAAATTTCGGCCATTCCCCCTTGGGCGATCTTCTCCATGAGATAGTATTGGCCGACATTTGCCTTGGGTTGCTTTGTGGATCCGCTTGTCTCGTCAGGTGACATGGCGGACAAAGTACGCGGTTCGGCAGGAAAAATCAATAGAAGGTGTCACGGGAGGCTGTGCGTGCGGCGCTTCTGCCTCCGGCGGCTCCCCTTTCGCGGTCTCGCGGGCGGCAAACCCTCCTCGCTCAAATTGCGAGTCAAAACTGCGATTTGATGGGGGACACTTCTCAAGGAGGGGACGTTTCTCCTGTTCGCGTGCAGCTCATGTGAAAATGAGAAACGTCCCCTCTTCTGAAGCGAGAAGTGTCCCCTGATCTTCAAATCGCGTTTTGACACCGCAATTCTGCCGAGGTTTCCACCGCCCGCTTGCCGCGATGGGGCCCCCGCCGTCTCCCGGCAATGCGCCGCACGCACAGCCTCCTGTGACACTTACCTGAAAAAAATCCACGCAACTTCTTTGACAACCAGCCGACAAAGCAGCTAAGAGGCGTATCAGGGGGAAGAAAGGGGAAGTTGTATGTTATCGGGAGCAAAAGTCGAAGGTCCATCACTACATTATTATGACTTGAATGCATGGAGAGTGTCGCAAGGCTTACCTGAAATGAGCCCGGTGTCTCCAGACGGCACATATGAATTGATTAGCCGGAAGCCGTCGGTGTGGGATATTATGACCGGCGCAGGTATCAACTTTCCATATTTTGGCGGCGGCTCCAGCGGCGCTGAGAGCGGGTCAAGTTTTGACCTGCTGTCAGAGGAGATTTCAAGATTGGGCGAGCTTCTTAGAGAGCAAAAGACTGCCGCGGCGGAAGCGGAGATAAATCTTTTTTTCGGCGCCATTCCGGATGACAAACGCAAAATAGCGGAGTGGACTTCCGAAGCGGACGCTGGATATGAGAGGCGAAGAGAGATGGAGTCCAAACTTTGGGAAATGGCCATGATGGCAGAAGTTTCCGGGTTGGCGCCTGACGAGGTAGAGCTACTCAAAACCCAGGTCAGGCAGATCATTGATTTTTCCATCCTGGACGTGGAAATTGAAATAATATTGGCGTATGTGCAAAGGATGAGGCACCCCGAATTGTACGAGCACGGAGAGGTTGCGCAAGGGGTAATGGAGAGGACGTGGGGCGATGCAGGTAGCGCTGTGACCCGCACGATAAGCGGACTTCGGGGTGTCGTTTTAAGAGCTGAATACTTAGGTCTGACCGGTGATTATTTGGAACGAATAAAGGCGGAGGCTGCCGAAGCAATCGAAGGCCTCCAAGACGCCGCCCGCGCAGATCCTGACGTCACCGAGCTCTTGTCGGATGAGGGGGTATCAGGGCCCGCACCTACAGTTCCTGTGGGTGAAGGAAACATGCTTGAAGAGCTGTCATCGGAGGTTTCTAGGTTGGGCAGACTTCTTGAGATGCGCCGGCTTATTGAAGCGGAAGCGATAAGAAATCTATACTACGTCACTGAAGATGAAGGCACACTGTTGGAGTGGCGTTCAGCGCTGTCCACTGCATCCAGGGTTGTAAGTGAGACGAAGTCCAAACTCTTTGATGTGCTCAAAAGAGGGGGCTATGATACGCGGCTCCAATTCCAAGTTAGGCAGGTCGCCGATTCAGCCGATCTATCGGTGCAGATTGATGGGATATTGGCGTATGTGGAAAGAATGAGGCACCCAGAGTCATTCCATCGTGGTGAGGCCGTGGAAGGGGCGCTGGCGGGGAGTTGGCACGATGCAGGTAGCGCTGTGACACGCGCGATAAAAGGACTTCAGAGCGTAGCTTTGAAGGCTGAATACGATGGTTTGACGGGTGATTATCTGAGACGAATAAGGAGAGTTGTCGACGAAAAGATCGTGCAACTGCAAAGCAGCCAATCAGGCGGCGGCAGCGTGACATCTTCGGGAGGTGCACGATACTACGAATTCCCCGGCTCGGAATATATGACAATGGCGGACGGTTCCGCGAGTTTGGATGCGTTCAGGGCGGGGATCGACGCAGTCGGTCTCGTCGGCGGCGCGTTCAGTTCCATCAGTCGTCCATTTTACCGCAGCACTCCGTCGACTGTTGCGGGTCTCGTGGAGGAAACAGGTGAGACATCGGGCGGTGCGTTTGAGGGCGGTGCGGGGCAGCTAGCGGGCGCTGCTAGAACTGGAGCCTCGCATCAGAGAGTCGCCCAACGGCAAGTCGCGGGCGCGCGGACAATGGTGCAAACGAGAGCACATGCCAGCTTGCCGGTAGTAACCCCGGCCATGGCCCCCATCAGAACCACGATTGGCAGGCTGTAATTGAGATTAAGCTAGAGACAAGTTACAAGAGACCGGATTGGAGATTTCCTCGAATCCGGTCTCTTTTTTTCGTCTCTTTTTCCCCAAAAAAACCGCGCAACCTTTTTGACAGGGTGCCGACAAAGAGGCTAAAGGGACAACTGGGGTAAGAAAGGGGAATAGTATATGTTATCAGGAGCAAGAACGGAAGGTCCATCGAGACCGGCGGGAACAACTCGTGTAGTCCCGATCTCGGAATACGAACAGTCGAGCAGGGAGTTGAGGGTAATAATTTCGGGGGATGTTGCGAGAGGGCAGGCCTGGGTTATAGACTGGCTAGACGGCAAAGTTGAAGTAAGCAGGTACAATTTTACCGAAGTCGTTCACCAGCCTCAAATCTTCAGCAGCGTCTTATATCAGCATCTCAGCGTAGTGGCCAACAATTTGTCCATGATGAGCGAGCGTCTGAGCGATGACGCAGTCGCCGGCATTGCGCATCATGTAGTGACCCTTGCGGCAGAAGAACTTCATCCTTCATTTGCCGGAACCCCGAAAGGGATGATTTTGAAAATGGTCGCCAAGGCCTTGGGCGGCATAGTCCAGAGAGGACATCGTTCGCCCGCAATCTCTCGAGTAATCGATGAAATCTACGGCGTTGCTTCGAAAAACGGTCTTCTCGATTTCCTTCCTGAGAGACCGAAGTCGGGTAGACGTATCCGACGTTCAGGGACCGCGCGTTATTACGAATCCTCGTGGCAGGGTGTCGGGGCGGTTGATCCCAATTCATCCGACTCGCTCGCGTCTACGCGTGAAACACTGGGACGCACTGCAACTCGCTGGTTTGGAGGCGCCGACGGCGTGGGAGGACTTGAGCCGTATTATCTTAGAAGAGGTCCTTATGGAAATTCTCCTGCTTATACAGCTAATGGCAGGGCGCTGGAGGCAATCAGGCGTCTGATTTCCACGGACAGCCGGTTCGAGAGTTTCATTAAGAAACTGGAGCTGGGCCAATTCACCGAGAAGGACGCTAACAGCCTGACGAGGATCGGTGAGATAGCCAAAACCAACCGCCCCTTAGCGATGGGTCTGCTCAACGTGGCTTTAAGTGTGCTTAGCCCTCGGCTCACGGAACTTCCTGTCAGCTTCGATTCGTTGCTTCACCGCTTGGATATGGGTTTCGATCCCAGATCGCCTGAGATGACCACCGATCCGGAAAATACCACGGAAGACGCTTTCTTTGAGACGCTGCTTGTCCTTTTAAATAGAGGCGAAACGAAACTTGCCTCGGGCGCGTTCATCGTGGCTTCATATTCATTTATGCATCCTAATGATGTCGCCGAATTCATGGAGACTTTTATCGCTCTGGGAAATAATCCCATCGACGATCTTAAAAGAAAAGTCATCGATACCGTTTTGAGGATCACAAGCGGTATTCCGACTGTCGCGAAAAGCGATATTTTAAGGCTGGCCAATAGGTATCTCCAAAGCAGTCTTTACGGCACTCTTATTGGACGTCATACAGCCGATCTCATCTATGTCCTTGGAAACTATTTTGCGGGGCCAGTGGCTGAATCCCAACCTGTTGCCGACAGGATGACCGCGCTGCTCGATAAATTTATTCCTCTGGCCACGAGATATTTTGCACCGATCAGCCGCAGCAGTGCCCGCGCCGTTCCGCTGCCTTACACCGATGAGAGACTTGAAGAGATTTTTGGAAAGTTTTCCGAAGAACTTAAGACGTTGCCTCCCGGCACTTACTTTATTCAGACAGGTCGGAGGGAGTTCGAGGCCGTTTACGTGGAGGATGCCTTGGCAGCCGGGCAACGGGTGACAAGCTCGGGCACTGCAAGAACAGGAACCAGGAGACGACGTGAAGCGGGTGGAGACGAATCAGCTCCCGGGCGAATAAGAGATGCCGAACTGGAGAAATCGCCAACGAGGCCGGGTGGAATCAGAGATTGGGAAGCTATCGGCAGGGCAAGGGCGAATATGTCGACGGAGGATTGGTTGGCGAGTCAGGGAATGGATAATGTCGGGAGGACGGGAAGGAGGAGAACTCGCGGCGGAGGCGGCGGGAGCCCATCACCTTCAGGAAGCGCGCGGTATTATGAATTTCCCGGCTCGGAATATATGACGATGGCGGACGGTCCTGCGAGTTTAGATGCATTTAGGGCGGGAATCGACGCAGTCGGTCTTGTGGGCGGCGCATTCAGTTCCATCAGCCGTCCGTTTTACCGCAGCACTCCGTCGACCGTCGCGGGTCTCATGTCGGATGTTGAGACAGGCGAAACATCAGGCGGTGCGTTTGAAGCTGGTGCAGAACATTTGGCTGGAGCTTCTCAAGCTGGAAGCTCGCAGCATAGGGTGGGGCAACACGTTGCCGGCGCCCGTGTCATGACGCAAACAAGAACACCGGTGAGAACACCGGTAGCGGCCCTGGCCGCTGTCAGAACCCAGGTCCTTGTGCCGTAAATTGGATCGAAATAATAAAGTGATCAGAGGCCGGATTCCCCCGAATCCGGTCTTTTTTTCCTCCAAAAAACGCGCAACTATTCTGAATATCCGCCGATAAAGGGGCGAAAGGGGAAATCGTGGGGCAGCGCAAGCGATTCCGCCGACATAAGGGAAGTATTATATGCCCATCATAGCTGAGCTATATGGTGAGCTTCACCGCTTGTACGATCTGGTCATGCAACAGGCGGACGAGTTCAGGGAAAGAGTCGCCCGGAGCGAGATGACGCCTGAAGATGAGCGTCTACTTGCTGAACAATACCGGTCAAGATTCGGGACCGGTCCTTTTTTCTTCACTCCCAGCGCGTTGCGTGAATCGACCGTGACAGGGTGGCAACCTCAGCAAGAAACGATGGACATCGGCTCCGCGATCGTCGCAGGCGCAATCCATATGGCCGGCGGCGCGGTCCCCGCAGGGTCCTGCGCGTACGGAATGAGTCTCATATGTTCGCAGACGCTTTCGCTCCATCTGTCCCAAACATTTCAGATGACCCTTCGCAACCCGCTTTCAAGCGAGAAATATGATGAGCTCTACGCGGTTGCGCGCAAGCTTCGCTTCAAAGACGAATCGCTGGGACTTGAATTTGAGGTTGCCCTCGTGAGCCGTTCCGATCTTCCCGAGCTTGTCGAAATGGGTTCACCGGGCATCATGGTCCACGGCCACGCATTCGTCGTCGAGGATTTCTTCGTCGACCTCGATGAGAGCACAAGGCTCGCGTTTCTCACCCTTGTCGGCGTGCATGAGTACGGCGAAAGCATCTTCGGCGATCATCATCAGGCCACGCTTCTGGAATTTGCCGTCGCAAAACATATGGGAATTCTGGACGAGTACCTGAAATTTCTCAAGGCCCGCGCCCTTGTGAAATTTCGCGATGTTGTGGTCTACAGGTTGAAAGACATGATGGAAGGTCAGCTTAAAGAGGAGCACATCAACGTTTCAAGCGAGGCCTTTGAGGCGGATTTGCCGCCGCCGGAGGACGCATCGATGCGGGCGGCGCGCGCGCTCGCGGACGGTTTCAGGATGCCGCCGGAACTAAGACAATTGTATAAGGGAGTCGATCAGGAAGATCTGGCCCTCATCGGCAAAAAAGTCGCCAAATGGATAAAGTACATTACGATTTTTGAGCAGATGGACGCCTTTTTCAACCGCGCATTGAGCGATGTCGGCACGGCGCTGGTCGATGCGGTGAAAGAGGAAAAAGCGGACGCGAAAAGCATTGCCGTCGCTGTGCGGGTCGCAATGTTTGCATCTCTGGGCGTCGTGAGTCAGGAGATGGATGACGGTTTGCTTGAGATGAAAAATCTCGGCCACGACGTCAAAAAAGAACTTTTCAAAAAATTCATGGCGGAGCTGAAAGCAACCGTTGCGGAAGCGGTCGCGGGCAAGCCCTATGAGAAAGAGGTGATGTCCGATCCGATATTCGGAATGGAGATAGACGGCATCTTAAAGCTCGCGAAGGCGGACAGCGAAATCTGGAGGGAATTGGGCTTCGAGCTCAAGCTGACTGAAGGACGAGGAGAAGAAGAGGATGGCAGTCGTGATCCGTCAGACGATTTCACCGCTACCCTTGAGCAGGGCACAATTGAGGGCCTTCGAAGGCTTGCGTGGGAAGAGGCCTTGAGCGCGGGCGCCGGCGTCGACAGCCAGAGAAGGGCCATGAAAAGTTTCGTTGAGGAGGTCAAGGCCCGATCAGAGATCATATCGTTTTTACAACTGAATATTCGCCAGCTTCTTTTTCAACCGTGGCCCGGCGAAGTTAAGCGATACAACCGCGAAAGCTTTTTGGACGAACAGGATTTCGCGGTCTATCTTGCCGCAAATATCGTAAATCAGGCGAAATATCTGTTTTGGCAGCACCACGTTAAGGCGGAAGATGTGGACAGAGTTTTGGACCTTCTCGATGCGCAAATTGAGGGCGTCATGCCTGCAGTTTGGGAGATGGCGGGAAGAATCGTGGGTTTTGGTTCCGTTCCATTCCGTAACGTGAAGGGGTACATAATGGCGACCGTGCGGGCATTGATGCATGATGGAAACTTTTCCCACGAGAAAGAGATAGAAGGCCTCAACGCGCAATTGATGAACCTTAGCTTGAGATACGATTCGCCGTCGGCCGACGCGTATCAACGCGCAAGAATTGAAAAGGCGATTGAGATATTTGCAAAGGCATATTCCAGTAATCCCGTCTTTTTAGAGCAACTCACGGGCGAGAGTCCGTTGTTGGCAAGGGAAGTTGCGCACGAAACGGCGGCTTGGCCGTTTGAGCCGGACGACATCGATCAAATTGTTTTGAAGTGGATTCAAAAAGGAGGCGGCTGGCCGCGCTTGGGCTATATGTTGAGGGAGGCCGTCGTCCGTTTCTCCGAGAGCATGATTCTCTCCGTCGCCGCTTCGTATCCCGAGAGGGCGCGGCTCCTTGGCCAGCTCATCAACTTTGAGACGGCGCGCATCAGGCGCTTTGCCTCGACGTCGATTTCACGCCTCCTGGGAGTGTCATCGATGACCGCCGAAGAAAATATTCCCGATTTCGGCATAGACGCTGCGCGTTTAATCGAGATGCAGGGTCGGAAGGGCGCCTCCGTCGCCAATACAGAAGTCCTGCCCGAATCCGCCGAGACTGTAGCCCGAACTATCTACAACGCGCAGGAGATATCGTTCATCGTTCGTTTCAGCTCCTCACACATTTTGGCGCGGGTGCCGGGAGATGTGGCGACAAGACTCGAGGCGGCCGGTCTCAACGGTGCCGCCGATCCTGTGGGGTCGCGCCGCGAAGCGGTGAGAATATTGAAAACCGTTCTGGACTATTATGCGGGACAGCGCGGCCAGATGATAGAGATGGACCCCGATATCGAAGAGGGCCTGGCGCGGATTGAAGAGCTCTTTGAATGGAATAAAGATGCGTTGGAAGGCGGGCCCGCTGAAAACGGTGTGAACGAACAGTCGCGCCTTCTTTATGAGTTCGATTACGGCGAGGAGCCCGCGACACCGCGCGGTAACGGCGGCGGCAATGTGCCGGGCCCTATGGCTGCGCGGTATTATGATCCTGCCCGCGTACCTCCAAGCATGGCCGAGGCATCTTCAGACGGCACAGTCGCGATGAACCGGCAGCCGTCGGTGTGGGATGTCATGGGTTTCGGGGCGAATGCGCCATTTTACCGCAGCACTCCATCGACCGTCGCCGGGATCGTGGAAGACACAGGCGAGACCTCCGGTGGCGCGTTTGAGGGCAGTGCAGGGCAGCTTGCGGGTGCCGGTGGAACTGGAGCCTCGCACCAGAGAGTCGCCCGGCAGCAAGTTGCCGGCGCGCGTATAATGGTGCAAACAAGGTTACATGCCAGCTTGCCGGTGGTTACCCCGGCCATGGCTCCCATCAGGACCACGCTTGGCAGGCTGTAATTGAGATTAAGCTAGAGACAAATAACAAGTAACGAGAGACCGGATTGGAGTTTTCCTCGAATCCGGTCTTTTTTTCGTCTCTTTTTCGCCAAAAATTCCACGCAACCTTTTTGAGAAGATGCCGACAAAACGGCTAGGGGAGGTCTGGGAAAGAAAAGGAAATATTATGTTATCCGGCGCCAGAACCGAACTGCCGTCACTTCATTATCATAATCTCCATTCATGGAATCGAGCGGAGGGTTTCTATCGCATGAGCCCTGTATCTTCCGACACTTCATATGAGCTCATGAGCCGGCAGCCGTCGGTGTGGGATGTCATGGGTTTCGGGGCTAACGCGCCGTTTTATCGCACCGGTCCTGCTGAACCACCCGCAGCCAATGCTGCGGATGTGTATTCGGAGATCAGGGAGCTGGAGACCGAATTGAGTCGTCTGCTTCAGTCGCTGAGGTCCCCGGTCAATACCGGTGCCCGTCAAAAAACAAAGACCCGGATTGAAGAAATCAGAGCGGCCTTCAACGCAATCGCTGATAGGGCAAGACGATCGTCCTTAAGCAAGGATGAAATCAGGATGATCGAACATCGCGTCAGAACCGCTATCGGTGTCTTATTGTCGCCCGGCAGCGCCGAAATGCGCATCCTCTCGGGAGTCAAATATTATGAACCGTTCCGCGTGCCTCCAAGCATGGGCGATGCATCTTCGGACAGGACGCTTGAGGCGATTCGCACCATGCGCTCGGTGTGGGACGTCACCGGTTCCGGTGCACGGCGTCCGTTCTTTTACAGCGACGGCGCGTCGGGCGGCGGACGGCCTGAGGATCAGGCGCATGAGTTGCGTGTCCGCCAGGCGAGACGATTCGCGGACGAGCTAGACAACAGGCTCGCACGGCTGAGAACTGTTCTGGGGGAGAGCGTGTCGTTTCTGAACCGTCAGGCCGAACGGTCGCGGGCCTTGGGATCAGCGATGCCCGATGATGACAGCGTCCGCAGAGAGCGGTATATCCTTCAAGGTGCCCTCGGACATTATGACGTCCTTAGCCGCGAGACTGAGACATTCATCGATGTTCTCGGTATCATTGTTGTGAAGTTGCTCAAGCATCAGATTGCCGCCGAAAAGAAGAAAGCGGAAGATCTGGCCCGTACGGTCGATCACACCGCTGCCGGATCGGGCGGACAGGAACCGGTTCGTTATTTTGATTTTGGGAAGGAACCCCGAAGCATGTCCGATTCATCTTCAGACGGAACGCTTGAGGCAATACGCAATATGCGCTCGGTGTGGGATGTCACGGGTTCGGGCGCACAGCGTCCTTTCTTTTACAGCGACGGCTCATGGCACGATGACGATATTAATCCAGGAGAAATGGACGCGATTGCTGAAGACTTTCCGAAAAGTTATGGGTTGCTTGAAACTATGAGCGAAAAGTTTGGAATTCAAATGGATAGAATAGTTGATGCGCAGCTGGTGTTAGTATGTGCTCGAATTCGAGATGAGCTCGGCATCGGTCACGAGTATGGACTGTTCAACCGTGTGCTGGAGGGTTTTATTGATGAAACCGTCGGAACGCCAGCCGATTTTGTAGCCGCATTCAAAGATTACGCGAGAAAATTCCTTTTGCTGAAAGTCGCGAGCGCTTCCGGAAGCGGTGGGCAAGGATCGGGCCCAGCGAGCGCTCATTTCTTCGAGAATCCAGCGTCGGCGCATATGACGATGGCGGATGATCCTACGAGTATAGATGCATTCAGGGCGGGGATCGACGCAGTCGGTCTCGTCGGCGGCGCGTCCAGCTCCACCAACCGTCCGTTTTATCGCAGCGGCCCGTCAACAGATTCGACCGTCACCGGTATGGTGGAAGACACAGGCGAAACATCGGGCGGTGCGTTTGAGGGCGGTGCGGGGCAGCTTGCGGGTGCCGGTGGAACTGGAACCTCGCACCAGAGAGTCGCCCAGCGGCAAGTCGCGGGCGCGCGGACAATGGTGCAAACGAGAGCGCATGCCAGCTTGCCGGTAGTAACTCCTGCTATGGCTCCCATCAGGAGCACGCTTGGCAGGCTGTAATTGAGATTAAGCTAGAGACAAGTCATAAAGAGACCGGATTGGAGATTTCCTCGAATCCGGTCTCTTTTTTCACCTCCAAAAATCCACGCA
>JBGSNL010000065.1:0-10934 GCA_041739675.1 bacterium | reverse complement strand
TTGCGCCGCAGCCGCCAGCCGCGGTGCAACCTGTTCCACCGCCGCCGGCTCCTGTTCAATAGAGATGAATTTGAAGCCGATTCTCATAACGAATGCACATCTGATAGCCGGCCCTATGAGAGTAATAGGGGACGGCTATTTGTATGTTGAAAACGGGATGGTCAAGTCGCTGGGGCAGGTGAAGAACGCGCCAAGGGGAAAATCGGTTCAGATAATCGATGCCGGCGGACACGTAGTGCTCGCCGGCTTCATCAATCCCCACATGCATCTCTACAGCCAGTTTGCAAAGGGGCTCACCCTTTCGCGGATGAATTCGTTCGGCGAGATCCTTGAAAAATTATGGTGGCGTCTGGACAAGGCCCTCAATGAAGAGGACGTCTATTACAGCGCGCTTCTGGGGCTCATTGACTCGATCAAATCGGGTGTAACAACCGTCTTCGATCATCATGCGAGTTACGGTTTCATAAGGGGATCGCTCTCCACGATTGCCGGTGCGTTTTTGAAGACCGGCGTTCGCGGCTCGCTTTGTTTTGAAGTCTCCGACAGGAACGGGGGAAAGGCGCGCGACGAATCGATCAGGGAAAACGCGTCGTTTCTCGAATCATGTCAGAAACATGTGAGCAAGAATGCTTCGTACCCGCTCCGGGGCATGGTGGGGCTTCACGCGTCGATGACCCTTTCAGATCACACGCTTGCCGAGTCGCGCCGCGAGATGGACAACTACGGCGTGGGCGCGCATATTCATGTTGCGGAAGGGATGGAAGATGTCAGGGACGCAAAAAGAAAATACAAAGAGAGCGTGGTAAGGCGCCTCTATAATGAAGGGATACTGAGAGAGGGAACCGTTGCTGCGCACTGTGTCCATGTGGACGGGCGCGATCTGGATATTTTGAAAAAATCGCGCACGTTTGTCGTTCACAATCCTCAATCAAATCTTGGAAATGCTGTGGGTGTCGCGCCGTTCATCAAGATGAGCGGGAAAAGAATTCCCGTCGGCATCGGCACGGACGGCATGAGCGCGTCCGTAACCGGCGACGTCAAACTCGCGTCGGTTCTTCACAGGATTGTGGCAAGGAAGGCCGGTGTGGGATTTGCAGAGACAAAAAAGGCGGCGATGGAAACCAATCCTCAGATAGCATCGAAGATATTCGGAATGAAGGTAGGGGCGCTGCAAAAAGGAGCGGCGGCGGATGTTATAATCAGCGATTACATACCGCAAACGCCGTTGACGAATAAGAATATCTGGGCGCATATTCTTTACGGCGTCATGAATCTTCCTGTGAGGACGACGATCTGCGGCGGCAGGATACTTATGAAGGATTTTGAGATCAAGGTTGTGGATGAAGAAAAAATTGCAGCCGACGCGCGTATATTGTCAAAAAAACTATGGAGTAGATTATGAAGCACGATTTTGTGTTCGGCCCGACGTTCGACGAGATGCTCCATCCTGAAAAAATAGATCCGAACGTCAGGAAGAGAGCCCTCGAAGCGCTTGAGGGTTCTCCGCTCGACCCGGTGAACCTCTACAACATCACCTGGAAAGATAAAGACAGCAAAGTCAGGCACATTGTTCTGCCCAAGGCCCTAACGAACGTGGACGCGGATATTGTTGTCATCGTGGGAAAACACTTCCCGACCGGTTCCCACAAGGTGGGTGCTACGTATTCGTGTACCATTGAAAAGCAAGTGGCGGGCGATGTGACGCCCGGAAAACACCGTCTGGTCTGGCCTTCCACGGGCAACTATGGCATCGGCGGCGCGTATGTGGGGCCGCGCATGGGATATAAATCGCTCGTCATTCTGCCCGAAAGGATGAGCCGCGAGCGTTTTGAAAAGATCAAATCGTACGGGGCCGATTATGTCGCGACTCCCGGCTGCGAGAGCAACGTGAAGGAGATATACGACAAGACGCACGAGCTTGCGCGCGAGAAGGACACGATAATCGTCAACCAGTTTGCCGAATTCGGAAACTACCGCTTTCATTATCATGTCACGGGAAATTCCATTCTGGAACTTTTTGAGGAGCTCAAAAAAAGCATCGGCGCAAAAAATCTCGCCGGCTTCTGTTCGGCGATGGGCTCGGCGGGGACGATCGGCTCGGGCGACCGCATAAAGCAGCAACACAAAAATTGCCGAGTTGTGGGCCTTGAGCCTATACAGTGCCCGACCCTTTACAACAACGGTTTCGGCGACCACGACATTCAGGGCATTGGCGACAAGCATGTCACGTGGATTCACAATACGGACAACATGGATGCGCTGATGTGCATAGACGACATGAACTGCAAGAAGGGGATGCAGGTGGTGGCCGAAGAGGGAGGCTTCAAGGCCCTCGACGCAATGGGAGTGCCGCATGGCGATATACAGCGTCTCTCCACACTTTTAGGCATCTCAGGCATTTGCAACATTCTGGGAGCAATCAAGACCGCCAAATTCTACAAGCTGGGCGCCGGCGACGTCATTTTCACGGTGGCGACAGACAGCCTTGATCGCTACTACAGCATTCTCGCCGACCTCACGAAAGAATTCGGAAAGATGGATAAGGATGAAGCGGCACGCAGAATCAAGACGATCTTTCACGGAGCCGACACGAGCTGGATCCGCGATGCGGACAAGCTCGCGCACGACTCGTGGGCGCATCTCAAATATTATACATGGGTCGAGCAGCAGGGAAAATCGGTCGACGATCTGCGCGCCCAGAGAAGTCCAGAGTATTGGCTGAAAGAACAAGAGAAGATCACCGTGATCGACCGCGCGGTAAAAGAACAGCGTTAAATCTGCCCAGTTGTCATTTCGAGGAGCCCCAGCGACGAAGCAATCCCATGCGGGCCGTGGCCCGCGCCGCAGGCCTAGGCCCTTCGCCTTCGCCGCCAACGCTCATGCTGGCGGTTAATCGCCCACCTTCCGGGCGCCCATCCAGAAGTTGCATCGTCTCCGTATTGTTAATTGGCGAGCCGGCGATGAGATATCAGCCAGCATGGTGATTGGCGTCTCGTCTTTCGGGCATGGCCTGCTTCGCGAGCCCCGGCCCGCACGGGATTGCCTCTCCCGCTTTTTCTAAACCTCAAGTTTAACTTGTTCTTTCCCCTTTTGTCCCTTGATAACCCCCAACCGCGGGCGTATAGAATTCGCAACGTCGGTACCAAATCGCCGCCAACGGCAAGACATCATTGCGAAGGCGATGCCTGTGCAATATATTACGGGGATGAGAGTTTATGATTCAAAAATATCATGTTTATATACTCGGTGCTGGGGCGTCTTATCACGCTGGCTTGCCGATACTCTCTGATTTTTTTGATAAAGCAGAAACACTATGTGAGGGAAATAAAGCTAGGCAGCCCGCCTGTAGTGGATATCAGACTGCAATAAAGTTGGTGCGCCAGTTTCGTTTAGACAACAAAAAAAGTTGCCAACCACAAAACATAGAAGATGTATACAGGCTGGCTCTTGAATTTAACGACACAGAGGTTCTTGAGGCCCTTGAAAAAGTTGTTTTGGGTGTTTTGGACCTGAATGGTTGTCTTGTTAACTATGACGGGAAAAAATATCGACCTGATAGTGTCTATGAATCATTTGTTGAGAAGCTATTTCCTTACGAAGACGGTGTATGGGCAAGGAGAAAGAATGTCGATAATACAGTAATCATCACGTTTAATTGGGACTGTTTGATTGATTATGCCATGTTTTATCACACAATGGGACCTTACTACGGAGTCGGCCAATATAGTAAGACAAACACGCCCAAATTGCTAAAAATGCATGGGTCCATTAATTGGGGAGTTTGTAGAGCATGTGCGTCCGCCATAAAAATCACACCTCCTAATGACTTCGTCGGGACGAGGTTCATTGAAGAACCTGTAGAATTTGATCTAAGAGTTGTGACAGAGGGACTAGGACGGCAAAAATGTAATTGCGGAAAAAATCTCTCACCAAAAATTATCCCCCCCGCATATAGAAAGGATCTTTCTGGTGATATCACCCATATATGGGACGCGGCAGGAGAATTCTTGGAAAAAGCACACAAAATCACCCTAATTGGTTACTCATTTCCTAAGACCGATACGGACTTTTTGGGATTGGTCCAAAAAGCATTGGATAATACTATAGATCTTATGAAGATTGAAGTCGTCAATCCAAGCTGTGCAAATATCGACTTTCAGAATAATTATAAGGACATTTTTTGCAAGCATCCAAGTAAGATGACATTTTGTGAACAAAGATTTGAGGATTATATTTATCAAATAAAGCGGTAACCCTTGAACTGCGGATAACAGAGCAAAACCGATATAACCCCAAGTGTCCGACACTTATCGGGAGGACCTATTGAAAGTGTTGTGGGAAGGGGTGGGCGCGGCGCATTGCCGGGAGGCGGCGGGGTCCCCATCGCGGCGAGCGGGCGGTGGAAACCTCAGCAGAATTGCGAAGACAAAACGCGATTTGAGATTAGTGGACACTTTTCAAGAAGGGGACGCTTCTCCTGTTCACTTGGGTCTCATGTGAAAATGAGAAGCGTCCCCTCCCATCACGTGAACAGGAGAAGTGTCCCCCTCAAATCGCAGTTTTGACTCGCAATTTGAGTGAGGAGGGTTTGCCGCCCGCAAGACCGCGAAAGGGGAGCTGCCGGAGGCAGAAGCGCAGCGCCCACCCCTTCCCACAACACTTTGAGTGGGGGGCGGAGGACAACATTGACAAGTGGATCGTAGCCGTGCAACGAGTACTGAACTTATGCTCACCTACGTAATCGACGCTTTTAATCTGATTTACAAAGTTGACGAGCTTGCATCGTCCAATTCGCCGCACGCGCATCTTCTGCAATTTCTCAAATCGCGCCATCTTACGGGAAGCCGCGCGAACAGGGTGGTCGTCGTCTTCGACGGCCACGACAATCCGGACGTGTCTCAGGAGAGAGAATATGAAATAGTCTTTGCCGGCCCTCGAACCGCTGATGATGTCATAAAAGATCGCGTCACAAAATCGAAAAACAGGTCGCAGATCGTTGTCGTGAGCGACGACAGGGAATTGACCCATTTCGTGAGCGGGGAAGGGGCGAAGATCAAAAGTGTGGAGGACTTTTTAAAAAGCAGCGGCCGCAGATTGAAACCCGCGGCCGATGATGAAAAGGCATTGAGCTACGAAGAACGCCTCAAGATCAAGGAAGAGCTTGAGCGCGTCTGGGCGAATATCAAGCCTTCTTATAAATGAGGCCGATTAGCGCTCCCGCCACGAGCATGTCGATCATCCCGATGACAAACCAACTGATGACCAGGTTTACCGGCAGCGGATACATGATGTAGGTCCACACGGTCATCGGTATTGCCGTGAAAAGGCCGATGATCAAGCCGAAACGCAAACCTTCCCCGAGGGCGCTCCCCTTTCCTTCGTAACCCCTGTGATAGATGTAAACGAGAATGAAAGAGCACACGAGCGTGGAGAGCCAGCCCATCCACATCATTTTCGACATCTCCGCCTCCGGCCGCCACAGCGACGCGGTCGCCAGATAGAGATTCTTCAAAAACACGCCGTGGCCCACCGCCTCGATCGCAGAGACGGCGACGGTCGCGACAACTGCAGCAAGAACCCATCTCCCTTTGTTCATAAATCCCCCTTTGTTGATTTCGACGGTTATGCTTTTTTCCTGAACGCCGCTAGGAGCATGATTGCCGTTAGCGGCACTGCGGTTCCCCACTTGAGCCATACTGGAATCATCTCATGCGCGTGGCCGATGGAACCTTTGATATCGATATTGAAAAAGGAGTAAATTTCGTTGATACACATTCCCATCACAACGGCGCACACCGCAATTGATATAATGTAGATGACGGCCGTCCTTGCACCGAGCATTTTCACGATGACGGTGAAAGACGCGGCGTTGGTTGCGGGCCCAGTGAGCAGAAATACGAGGGCTGCGCCGGGGCTCATGCCCTTGAGCAGAAGCGCCGCCGCGATCGGCGTCGACGCAGTCGCGCACACGTAAAGGGGAAGGCCCACTGCCAGCATGATGAGCATGGAAAGCCATCCTTGGCCGAGATACTGTTCGACAAAGCTGGGCGGCACCATATAGGTGATGATGCCGGCGACCAGCATGCCTATCAGGAACCAGCGGCTGATCTCGGTTAAGAGCTCGACGAATGCGAAATGCATGCCGAGCTTAAGGCGTTCAAATACGGAATGTTTGTGAGGGGCCGTCATGTCGTGTGAGTGTTCGTGTCCCTCATGTTCGCAGTGATGGCAGACCGGGGCTTTGACGGCTCCCTTCGCGCCTTTTTTTCCGAAAAATATCTCGGCAATCCCTGCCACGAAACCCGTCGCAAACGCGGCGACAGGACGGAAGATCGTCATCAAAGGATCGATCAGCGCGTAGGTCAAGGCGATTGAGTCGATTGACGATTCCGGCGTAGAGATGAGGAAAGAAAGAGTCGCAGCGTTGGATGCCCCCTGTTTTTTTAAGGCCATCGCAGTGGGTACGACGCCGCACGAACACAATGGAAGGGGAACTCCGAAGAGGGCCGCATAGAAGACAGAACGAAAATCGTTGCCGCCGATGTATTTCGCGATGGTCTCGCTGGAAATAAAAGCCCTGATGATTGCCGCGATCACAAAACCGAAAAGAATAAATATGGAGGCGTCGAGAAGAACTTGCCACGCGGCTGTAAGCGAGCCGACGACGTGTTGCCATATAGAAGACGATAAAAGGGGCATAATCACTCCCTAATTGTCTTTGGACCCCTGGAACCTTTCCGGCGTTGTTGTGGGCATCATCTCCTTTTTGCATTTCGGGCAAGGCATCGGCTTGTCGGAGACTTCGTGACTGTGTCTGGGGCAATAGTATGCCACCGGTCCTGACTCTGTCATAACCATCCCGCATTTGGGACATTTGCCCGGCTGGTCAGATATTTCTTCAGGATGCATGGGACATTTGTACAACGTCTTTGGCGGCACCGTTTTTTGCGGGGCGGTTGCCTTCACCGGTTCCTTTCCGGACTGTTGCGCCATAGCCGCTGGCACAAGAAGTGCGAATGAAAAAACCAAAACCACCAGCAAAATCTTTTTCATAAAACCTCCTTACAAGAAAGGCCCGCAGACGCGGGCCCTCTTTCATGTGCTTTTTTTGTTACTTCGCGGCGTACTTATCCGGATTGGCCCTGAACTGGTCTACGCAATGTTCGCAGCAGAAAAAGTAGGTCTTGCCATTGTACTCTATTATCGGCGTGTTCTTTGCCACTTCGAACTTGATGTTCATGACCGTACAGTTGACCATCTTACCGACCTCGGCCTTGGTGGGTTCGCGGACAGCCAGCGCTCCGGCCGCGGCGTATTTATCCGGATCTTTCTTGAATTCATTCAAACATGTATCGCAGCAGAAGAAGTAGGTCTTGCCTTTGTAATCGACGACGGGGGTGTCCTTTGCCACCTCGAAGTTAACGTTTTTCACGGGGCAAATAACCTTCTTGCCGACCTCCGCCTTCGTGGGTTGGCGGGCGGTCAAATCGGCGGCGTTGACGGCTGCGATCCCGACGAAATATACGACAACAAACGCAAGACAAAGTTTCAGAGCTCTTTTCATACTATCCCCCTTTGCGATTTGACGCCAATTTTTAGCACAGGGTACTTTCTTGTCAAGGCATATGCCTTTGTCCGTCATATCAGCTAACTTCTTTTTTCTTCCACATGAAATAGATGGCCGGATAGACCAGAAGTTCCATGATGAAAGACGTGGCGAGGCCGCCTATCATCGGCGCGGCGATTCGCTTCATCATGTCAGCACCTGTGCCGATCGACCACATGATGGGGAGCAAGCCCATGAATAGGCAGGTCACAGTCATGATCTTGGGGCGAACGCGCTTGACCGCGCCGTGTATTATCGCCTCGACAAGATCTTTCACGCTGTTGAGGCGCCCCTCGCGCTTCGCCTCGTCGTGGGCAATATCAAGAAAGAGGAGCATGAAGACGCCCGTTTCGGCATCAAGACCCATGAGCGCGATGAGCCCCACCCACACCGCAATGGACATGTGATAGCCGAGCGCAAAAAGGAGCCAGACCGCGCCGATGGCGGAGAAGGGGACGGCCAGAAAAACGATCCCGGCCTTCACGGCGGATTTCGTGTTCATGTAGAGAAGTAAGAATATGATGAAGAGTGTGAGCGGCAAAATAGCTTTCAACCTGTCCCTCACGCGCAGCATGTTTTCATATTGTCCGCTCCACTGGAGTATGTAACCCTGGGGCAAATCGAGTTTTTTTGTGACGGCTTTTTTGGCGTCGTCAACGAAGCTGCCCACATCGCGGCCGGCAAGATCTACAAATACGTAGGAAGCGAGCATGCCATTCTCGTTTCTGATCATGGACGGTCCGTACGAGAGATGAATGTCTGCAATCTGGGCTATGGGAATTTGTGCCCCGGAGGATGTTGCAACCAGCACGCGGGAGAGTTTTGGGATATCGTCGCGCAGCTCTCTCTTGTAACGTACATTTACAGAATATCTTTCGCGCCCCTCAACGGTCGTTGTGACGTTTTCTCCCCCGATTGCTGAAGTGATGGCCTTCTCCGCATTTTCAACCGAGATGCCCAGCCTTGAGAGCTCCTCGCGCTTGAGATCGAAATCCAGAAAATATCCGCCCGCCGCGCGTTCGGCAAAGACGCTCCTTGTACCCGGAACCTCTTTTAAGACCATTTCAAGACTCTCACCTATCCGCTCCAGCTCTTTGAAATCGGATCCCATGATCTTGATGCCTACGGGCGTTCTGATGCCCGTCGAGAGCATATCGACGCGCGCCTTGATGGGCATCGTCCATGCGTTGGAAACGCCCGGAAATTGCATCTTCCCGTCCATCTCTGCTATCAGCTCCTCCCATGTGATCTTGTCGCGCCAAATATGCCTGAATATTGATTTGTTTATTTCGGGCATCCAAGAGAACCATCTCTTTTTTTCGCGCCACTCGCTTTCGGGTTTCAAGACGACCGTCGTCTCCATCATGGAGAAGGGGGCCGGATCGGTGGATGTCTCCGCCCGCCCTGCCTTTCCAAAGACCGTCTCGACCTCGGGAAAACTTTTGAGGACCTGATCTTGTCTCTGCAGAAGATTCTCTGCCTCGGTGACGGAGATGCCGGGAAGCGTTGTCGGCATGTAGAGGATCGTCCCCTCATTCAGGGGAGGCATGAATTCGCTTCCCAGAAAGATGAATGGGGGAATTGCTGTCAAAAACAGGAGCGACGCTGCAATGATAACTTTCTTCGGGCGCTTGAGAACCCATCTGCATGCCGGCTCGTAGATAGCAAAGAGTCTTTTGCTGACCGGGTGCTCCTCTTCGGGATAGTACCTGCCGACGGCCGCGCGGTTATAGATCCATGCGAGCCATTTCGGCTTGAAGTTTTTGAAATCCATCCTTGTGAAGAGCATACGGATGGCGGGATCCAGCGTCACCGCAAGTATTGCGGCGATCGCCATCGCAAAGTTTTTGGAGTATGCCAGCGGTTTGAATAGGCGCCCCTCCTGATCGACAAGCGTGAAGATCGGCAGGAACGCGACCGCGATCACAAGAAGCGAGAAGAAGACGGAAGGGCCAACTTCCTTGAGCGCCTTCAGACGCACTTCATGAAAATCACCCTTTCGCCCTTGAGTCATCCACTGTTGCAGTTTTTTATAGGCGTTCTCCACCTCTACGATGGCGCCGTCCACGAGTACACCGATGGAGATCGCAATGCCCGCGAGCGACATTATGTTCGCCGTGAGCCCCATGAGATAGAAGGGGATGAATGCCAGAAGTACGGAGACGGGGATTGTGATGATGGGCACCACCGCGGACGGTATGTGCCACAAAAAGAACAAGATAACTGCGGAGACGATTATCAATTCCTCTATCAGCGTGTCGGTCAAAGTCTCTATCGATCTCAGTATCAGCTCCGAACGGTCGTACGTTGTGACTATTTTCACGCCCTCCGGAAGCGAGGGCTCGATCTCTTTTATCTTCTCTTTGACGCGGTCGATGACATTGAGCGCATTTTCTCCGTAGCGCATGATGACGATTCCGCCGACCGTGTCCCCCTTGCCGTCAAGATCGGCAACGCCGCGCCTGATATCGGGTCCAAGCTCAACGGTTCCCAGTTGAGCCAGCGTGATTGGTATGCCGCTTTTGGCATCGATGCCGACTCCTATTTTCTCAATATCTTCGATCGATTTTGCGTAACCGCGCCCGCGGACCATGTACTCGCGGCCGGAAAACTCTACGAGCCGGCCCCCCACGTCTTTGTTCCCTGAGCGTACGGCCTCAACGACCGTTTCTATCGGTATGTCGTAGGCGGAAAGTTTGTTGGGATCCACGTTGACCTGATACTGTCTCACGAAACCGCCGACCGTCGCCACCTCTGCAACGCCGGGCACACCTTGCAGATAGTAGCGGAGATACCAGTCCTGATAGGTGCGAAGGTCGGCCAGAGAGTTTTTCCCCGATTCATCGACGAGCGCATATTGAAATACCCAGCCAAGACTCGTGGCGTCGGGGCCCAGTTCTGTTTTGACTCCCTCGGGCAGGCGGGGCAGAATCTTGCTCAGATATTCGATTGCACGGGAACGCGCCCAGTAGATATCGGTTCCGTCCTCATAGATGATGTAGACATAGGAGAATCCGAAATCGGAAAAGCCGCGGATCGCCTTCACCTTGGGGGAACCCAGCATCGCGGTGACGATGGGGTACGTGACCTGATCCTCGATGATGTCGGGTCTTTGATCCCACTTTGAGTAAATGATGACCTGTGTGTCGGAGAGATCGGGTATTGCATCGAGCGGGACATTCTTTAAGCACCAGATGCCTATCACGACCAGCGCCATCGTGAAGATAAGCACGAGAAATTTATTCCGGGCGGAGAACTCTATGATACGCTCAATCATGATCAATTCCCGTGCTGATGTCCCGTCGTGCCGCCAAGCGCGGCCTTGAGC
>JBGSNL010000036.1:0-27996 GCA_041739675.1 bacterium | reverse complement strand
ATGGGATGGGCCTGATAGTCGCGGACAAGGACCGTGGTGGGCTTTCCGCCGGCGACATTGAGGTCCATAATGACGTTGAAGCCAGCCTTCGTGGACGTGGCCTTCAAGAGCTCCGTCTCGTCGACGACTAGCGTGACAGGCTCCTGCTTTTTCCCGTAAAGGACCGCCGGCACCTTGCCCTTGAGCCTTAGCTGCCTGACATCGCCCTTCGTTTTTGTATCGCGTTTTTCTGCCTGAAGTTTGATTCTTTCCACTTAAACCTCCTTAAAAAATATTTAGACGAATAAAGATGAGACGGAATCGGCTGCGTGAATGCGCCTTATCGCCTCTGCCAAAAGTTTTGCGACCGACAACACTTTTATCTTGTCGCACGCGGCCGCCTTCTCGGACAACCCTATCGTATCAGTTACGATCATCTCCTTGATGCAAGATGCCGTTATGTTCTCCACCGCCTTGCCGGACAGCACCGGATGCGTGCAGCAGGCGTAGACTTCGGTCGCGCCCGCTTTCTTTATCGCCTCGGCCGCCTTCACGATCGTGCCGCCCGTATCGATGATGTCGTCGATGATAACCGCTTTCTTGCCATCCACCTCGCCTATGATGTGCATCACTTCGCTCTCATTGGGCTTCGAACGGCGCTTGTCGATCATCGCCATGGGCGAGTTCAAAAGTTTTGCGAACGAACGCGCCCTTTCGGCTCCGCCTGCGTCGGGGGCGACAACAACCAGCCCGTTGGTGATGTTTTTCTTGATGTGTTCTATCAGAACCGGTTTTGCGAACAAGTGATCCACCGGGATGTTGAAAAAACCCTGAATCTGCCCGGCGTGAAGATCCATCGTGAGTATCCTGTGAGCGCCGGCGGCGGTTAAAAGATCGGCGCAGAGTTTCGAGCTGATGGGCGTGCGCGGAGAGACCTTACGGTCCTGTCTGGCGTAACCATAATATGGAATCACGGCTGTGATACGATCCGCCGACGCGCGCTTCATGGCGTCGATCATTATTAGAAGCTCCATCAGATGCTCGTTGGCAGGCGCGGATGTCGGTTGGATGACGAAGATATCCCGGCCGCGAACGTTCTCGTTGACCTCGACCCACGTCTCGCCGTCGGAAAATTTGGTGACAAGACAGTTGCCAAGCTGCATCTCCATCGCCTTGGCGATCGCCTCCGCCAGCGGCTTGTTTGAGTTGCCCGAAAAAAGTTTGATGTTGTTGGGATACATGTCGTTCTCCCTTTTTTGCCGCGCAAAATTTTTGCTGGGGCGGGAGGATTCGAACCTCCGATGCCAGCTCCAAAGGCTGGTGACTTACCGCTTGTCGACGCCCCAAATCAAAGCGTGAAATTTTCAGCCGGAAAAGCCTTCCAGTTTTTCTTTGGTATATTTATAAGCGCATCATTCCGCGTTTTCTCGTCTTCAAATATCCCAAAAACAGTGGGGCCGCTTCCGGACATCAATGACCCTCTTGCCCCGTGGTTATCAAGATAGCTCTTGATCTCACCGATTTCAGGATACGAAGCGATAGTCACCTTTTCCAGATCGTTCTCAAGTCTTGAGGTAACATCGCAGAATTCTTCAAAAAGCCCGGCGTTGCTAACATCTTTGTCCTTCACTGTCAATTCGAAAGACTTCTCTTTTTCCGCCAACTTATCGTACTGCTGATAGACCCATGGCGTGGACACGGCAAATCCCGGATTTATGAGTAAAAAGAAGATGTTAGGAAGTTTGCGAATGGGGGTAATGACATCTCCTATCCCCTCAGCGATGGCAGGTCCGCCAAAGCAGAAAAAAGGCACGTCGCCGCCCAGCTTGGAACCCAGCCCTGCAAGCTTTTCCGCGTCCCAGTTTTTCCGCCAGAGAGTATTGAGCCCCCTCAAGACCGCCGCGGCATCGCTCGATCCGCCGCCAAGACCTGCGGCTATAGGAATTCTTTTTTTCAGGTGGATTTTCACGCCCGATTTTTCGGAGGTCGCTTCTTTGAAGGCTTGCGCTGCGCGAAAGGCGAGATTTTTTTCGGATTGCATGCCGGCGTCGGAGAAGCCATCGCAGAAGATCTCGATTCCGGATTTCGCCTCTTCCAGAACGATCTCATCGGCCAGCGAAAGTTTTTCCATGATCATGAAAAGATCGTGGTAACCGTTGGGGCGCTTCCCCAGAACGCGCAAGACTATGTTAACCTTTGCAGGCGCAATTATTCTGAGCTCTTTCATGCGGAGGTTTGCTATCTCGAATTGAAAGGCAAAGTCAACTTATCTAGTACGGATCGACCGCGATGATCCTGGAGTCGTCTGCCGGCCCGCACCACGGCCCTCTCACGCCCGAGTACAGAACGCCGTCCGGATTGAATACGGAGGCCCCGGCCCTGACGCCCAGATAGGTCTCCTCGCCGGCAACCGCCATGGTAGACAAATTGATCTCAAAGAGCTGGCCGCTCGTGAGACTGACAAGCGCAAGTTCAGGTGTCCCCGTGGTCAGCGCGATGGAGGCTATTTCGCCCGTCGCGGTCGCGGGAAGAGTCACAGATCTGACAGCCGTCGTGCCGTCAACCGGAACGGCGTAGATCGTCGGCGGAACATTGACGCTGCCGACAACCGCTGTTTGGCCATCCTCCGTGATCGGGAGGTTGGGTAGAGACTGCAATTTTACATCGCCGATCTCAATTGTACGCACCATGACCGCATTGGCCGGTTCCGTCACATCTATAATATCTAGCGTGGCATAGGGCTGCTCGCACAAGTTGCGCGCCCTCAAATCGTCCCTGCATGCAAGCTCCAACTCAACAGCGCTCGCCTCTGAGGGAATTTCGCTGTCGGTGCCGTGCGCGTTCAGAACGGCAAGTGTGTGATTGTCAATTGCGGCGATAGCTGAAGGATTTCTTCCATTCGTGAAGATTGCGCCCAGGTCGGTCGGGTCGAAATCGGTGTCGGTTATGCTTTCAGGCCTCACGGAGATCAGAGTGCCGCGGCGATACACTGCCTCCACGTCGTCAAAGTTCTCCGTTATGATGAACAGGTTTGACTGCAGGAACGCCATACCTTTCGCACCGGCCGTCAGAACCGTAACGACATCGCTGCCGCTATTCACTTCCATCGCATAAGGCAGGGCGAAATCCGGCTGTGCATTTTCAAATGAAGTTTCCAACCGGACCGAAACGCTCGTCTGGTAGTAGTCGCCGACCGTATCATAGAGCAGTGCGACCCTGCCGTCGTTCAGATTCAAAAGCCCTCTTGGATGATTTTCGCCGGACGAGCCGTCCGGAAATTCGCCGATGGGCTCAAGGTTGAATGCGGTGTCACAGTTTGTGGATACCATGAAACTGGGAAATGTCGGAGTATCCTCGGACTGTATCTGGCACGCGAAAACTTTGTTCAGCGGATAGCCGCACGCGCCGACGAGGCTGTCGCCCCAGATCTGCATGTCTTTATGGTCGCACGGGATATATGCAAATTCCGTGTTCGCATAACTGTCGTTGATGCCCAAGGCTGTTCTTGGCGTCGAGCAATCCGGGACATCGCCGCCGTCGCCGTCACCGTCCAAGCCTTCCGTATCGGCGTCATCGCCGCCCTCCACTTCGCCAAAGTCCGCATCGATTCCGTCTTCATGCACGTCACCACCATCAGTGGGGTTATATCCGTCATAATCGGGGGGATTGTATTCGTCGCAGCCGCCACCGCCAAATATAAGAACCAAACCCGTGACTACAAGTGCACCTGCCGTGATTGGATCCATAAAATACCCCTTTCTAACTCATTATCGGGAGATAACCTTAAAAGTTGCTTACTTTTTAGATGCGATTTTTATTGCCTTTGCAACCCTTATTTACTATGTCTTTCGGGCCTTTAGGGGCCGTTTAAACGATGCCAAATTGCCTTTCCATTGTCTTAGCCGGAGGTCAGGGGGAGCGGCTGAGACCGCTGACAAGCGAACGGGCGAAACCTGCCGTTCCTTTCGGCGGCCACTACCGCATCATCGACTTCGTATTATCCAATCTCGCAAACTCCGGTCTTCACCGTATCATAGTGCTCACACAGTTCAAGGCCGACTCTCTTTTGCGCCATTTGAAACACGGCTGGTATCTCCCGCCGATACTCGACCAGTTCATCGACGCGGTTCCCGCGCAGATGCGCACCGGTAACTCGTGGTACAAGGGAAGCGCCGATGCTGTCTATCAAAATCTTCACCACATTGAAAACCGCCACGCTGATACAGTGTGCATATTCGGCGGCGATCACATCTACAGGATGGACGTCCGCCACATGCTTGCGTTCCATCATGCAAACAGGGCCGACGTCACCGTTGCCGCTATCCCGCAGCCGGTAGAGGCCGCCTCTTCATTCGGCATAATCGCCGCGGGCGACGACTGGCGCATGGTAGATTTTGAAGAGAAACCTTCCCACCCGAAACCGATGCCCGGCAACTCCAGCAAGGCGCTCTGCTCCATGGGCATATACGTCTTCCGCTCGGACATCCTCTCCGAAGCCGTGAAACAGGATGCGGAAAATAAAGATTCCGAGCACGATTTTGGAAAAAACATCATACCCTCGCTTTTCCGCAAGGCGAAGGTCATGGTCTACAACTTTTTGGACAACACAATTTCGGGGATGACAGAGCGCGAGAAAAGTTATTGGCGCGACGTGGGTTCAATAGACCAGTACTGGCACGCATCTATGGATCTGGTTTCCGTTTCGCCGACGTTCAACCTCTACAACAACTACTGGCCCATACACACGGCGCGGGACACTAACCCTCCGGCAAAGTTCGTCTTCGCCGACGAGGCCTCCGACCGCGTCGGTATGGCAACAGATTCGCTCGTCTGCGACGGAGTGATCATCAGCGGCGGAAGAATCAACCGCTCCATCATCTCGCCCAACGTGCGCATAAACAGCTATTCGCAGGTTGACGAATCGATCCTGTTTGACAACGTCAACGTCGGCCGCTATTCGAAGATCAGGCGCGCCATCATAGACAAGGACGTCGAAATACCGCCCAACACGATCATCGGTTACGAGCCGGCCAAGGACAAAAAACGTTTCACCGTATCGCCGGAAGGCATTGTAGTCATACCGAAGAAGGCAGTCATAAAACCCGAAAAATAAACCTGAACGGGGGATATCCGCACATATGCAACACTTAAGCATCGCCTTTCTGTGGCACATGCACCAACCCTACTACCGCGACATGCTCACAGGCGAAAGTTCGATGCCATGGGCCCGTCTTCACGGAATCCATTCATACTACGACATGGTGAGGCTGCACGAATCTATGCCCGACGTCGGCGCAACTATCAACTTCGTGCCGTCTCTCATAATGCAGCTCCGCGAATATACCGAAGAGGGGAAAAGCGACGCGTTTCTCGATCATACAAGAATTCCCGCGGAGGCGCTGAACGCCCAGCAGAAGGCCTTCCTTCTCAGACATTTTTTCATGGCCAACTACGATCATATGATCCGCCCTTGCCCCAACTACTGGAATCTGATGGAGAGGCGGGGGATGGATCCCTCAAAAGTCGATTACGACGAGGCGATCCGTTTCTTCTCGACGCAGGATTATCTGGATATACAGGTTTTCTACAACCTCGTGTGGTTCGGTTTCAAGGCACGCGAGGAGGTGCCGCAGATACAGGAACTGCTCGCGCGCGGCCATTTCACGGAGGAGGACAAACAGTTCGTCTTGACGACGCAGATGCAGATACTGCGCTCGCTGGTGGACACGATCAAAAAAGTGGCTTCAAGCGAGAACATAGAACTTTCGACCACTCCCTTTTTCCACCCCATACTCCCGCTCTTGATCGATACCGACTATGCCAGGCGCGCAATGAAAAAAACGCCGCTGCCTCCGCGCATGACCGCTTCCGCGCATGCGCGCTATCAGGTTTCAAAGGCCGTTCAATATATGCAGGAGTTTACGGGCCAGCGCCCTCACGGGATGTGGCCCGCGGAAGGTTCGGTCTGCCCCGAGATGATACCATTTCTCTCCGAAGCCGAGATCTCATGGATCGCAACCGACGAGGGTGTTCTCATGTCGTCGGGCGTCAAGGGCAGCCGCGCCGAGCTCATCTACAAACCGTATCTCGCCGAGCATGGCGACGCACGCGTGGCAATGGTTTTCCGAGACAGGGAACTTTCCGACCTGATCAGTTTTTCATATTACCGGATGAAGCAGGAGGACGCTGCCAACGATTTCATAAGGCGGATAAAATCGATCGCGAGCGCCTGCCCCACGAACAAGGAAAACATTGTAACGGTGATATTGGACGGCGAAAATCCGTGGGAAAACTACCCCGAAGGCGGCAGGCCGTTTCTCACGCATCTGTTCCAGAAAATCAGGGAAGAAAAGATCAAGACGACATCCATCGGGAAATTCATCGCGGCGAACAAACCCGATACGACGATAACCAAGCTCCACACCGGTTCGTGGATAAGCGCCAACTTCGCAATCTGGATAGGCAAGGCCCAGAAAAATCAGGGCTGGACGTACCTCAAACGGACCATCGACGAGCTTGGCAGCCATATCTCGCCGAGGACGGGGGACACGAAAGATCCAACACACATGAAGGCGGTCGATTCGTTTTCCGCCGCCTGCGGCAGCGACTGGTTCTGGTGGTTCGATGACGACTTCGACAGCGCATTCAAAGGTGACTTCGACCGCATATTCAGGACGCATCTGAAAAATACGTTCACGTTTTTGAAGCGCGACCTGCCCCTTTATCTTTTCAACCCGATCTACCGCTACGAAGAGCGCGAGGCCGCCATTATCAATCCGCCGGCGTTCATCGATCCCGTCATCGACGGCATGCCCTCCTCGTTTTTCGAGTGGATAAACGCCACGCGCATCAACGTCCGCAGATTCGGCGGCACGATGGCGCAGTCGGAGGAGCTTTTTGAGACGATCTATTTCGGCTTCAACCCGGAGGCCTTCTTCTTGAGAATCGATCCGATAGACGACGAGAAGGGATTTGTCCTGGGCGAGGGCGACGAACTCATGTTCTACGTGCACAATGAAAAAACCCAGTACAAGCTCCGCCTTCATAAGGAGGACGGCAACTACAGGCTTGCTGCCGTGAACGAACCCGAAGAGGGCTTCAGGGGCGGCGACTATCCAATAAAATTCGCAATCGGGAAGGTTTATGAAATGAGCTGTCCGTTCGCCGAGCTGGGATACAAAAAAGGGGAACACTTGACGCTCGTGATCGCAATTGTCAGGCAGGGAATCGAAGTGCGGAGATACTCGCACATCCACTTCGAGGTCCCTGACGAAACCTACGAGCTCAAGATGTGGACGGTGTAACAAACGTTCGACGAAATCGGGGGACGAAATGCCGGAGCCACTTTATCTTCTTCTGGGCATCCATCACCACCAGCCTGTGGGAAATTTTGATCACGTGTTCGCCATGGCGTTCAAGAACTGCTACTGGCCGATACTGAATCTTCTTGATGGACACCCTGATATAAAAATATCACTTCACCACTCGGGCCCCCTTCTCGATTGGGCCGTGAAAAAAGAGCCCAATTACATCCCAACTCTCGTTCGCCTTGTGAAACGCGGCCAGATAGAAATTATGGGCGGCGGTTTCTACGAGCCCATTCTCCCAATACTCAAACCGGCCGATGCCTTGGGCCAGATCAAAATGATGCAGGAGTTCTGGAAGTCCCACACGGGGGTCACGCCCAAGGGGATGTGGCTGGCCGAGCGAGTGTGGGAACCTTCGCTTGCGGGGCTTCTGCCTGACGCCGGCATGGAGTACACGATATTAGACGACGAGCACTTCAGGCATGCGGGGCTCACCGAACCAACTCTTCTCAACTATTATCTCACCGAGCGCGCGGGCAAAACGCTTGCGATATTCCCCTCCGACCAAAGGCTGCGCTACATGATTCCGTTCAAGCCTGTGGAGGATGTGATATCGCATCTCATCTCTCTCGGACAGGCGGCTCCCGGCGTCGGCATCACATACGGCGACGACGGCGAAAAATTCGGCGTCTGGCCCGGCACATATGAATGGGTGATACAGAAAGGCTGGCTCGAAAAATTGTTCGCGGAGCTCACGAAGAACCGCGACAAAATAGTTACGACCACTTTTTCCGAGTTCATGTCGCGAAAATGCCCCATGAAGACGATCTATCTCCCTACCGCGTCATATCAGGAGATGCTCGAGTGGGCCATGCCGGCAGACGCGATCTTCAGATACGAAAACGTGAAAAGGATCCTCAAGAGTTCCGGCGTGTGGGAGCTCGCATCCACTTTCCTTCGCGGCGGGTTTTTCGACAATTTCCTCTCAAAATATCCGGAGAGCAACCTCATACACAAAAAGATGCTCTACGTATCCGACCGCATCGACGATGCGGAAAAAAAGCTGGGAGAGCTCCCCGAAGCGCGCGCCGCGCTCTATCGCGGCCAGTGCAACTGCGCCTACTGGCACGGCCTCTTCGGCGGTCTCTACTTGAGCCACTTGAGACATGCGCTGTATGAAAACCTTCTCAAGTCAGAGATGATGGTCGACGAAAAGATCCACGGTTCGAAACCTTATATCGATCTTTGCATCGAGGACGTCGACCACTGCATGGGCAAGGAGGCTCTCTTCAGGACGCCCAAGATCGAAGCGATAATCTCGCCAAAGAGGGGCGGCTCCATGGTCGAGCTGTCATATCGCCCCGCCGCGTTCAATCTGCAGAACACGCTGGCCAGAAGATTCGAGGCCTACCACCGTCCGGCGGAGGAAAGCTCCCACGGCGGGGCACAGAACGACATCCCCTCCATCCATGAGATCGGAAAAGACATACGCGGCATGGGGCAATATCTCATCTACGACAAACATCCACGCCATTCTTTCATAGATCATATTCTTCCGGAGTCGGTGAACTGGCAGGATCTGACATGGGGCCGCCACGAGGAGCTCGTAGATTTCGGCTACAGAGACTATAAGATGATCTCGCATCAGCACAAAGAACATCAGGCGCATGTGAGCCTTGAATGCGAAGCGGCGCTGGCGCAGTCGAAGATATTCAGGTTGAAAAAAGAATACCGCGTGGACGATGAAAAAACGATCGAGGCCCGCTTCACGTTGCACCGCTCCTCTTCCGATTTTCCCGAGATTCTTTTTGCGACGGAGCTCAACATGACGCTGCTCGCCGGCCACGATCAAGGGAGATACTACAAATGGGGCGAGACCGCGCGCGGAAAAGTCCTGATGGACGCGAAAGAAACCATCCCCGTCTCGGAAGAGCTGAGTCTAGTGGACGAGGCGTTCGGGTTCCGCGTGCACATCAAGACGGAACCAGCCGCCAGATGGATGTTTTTCCCTATCGAAACGATATCCCAGTCCGAAAAGGGATTTGACAAGCTTTACCAGGGTTCCAATATCTGGATCAGCTGGAAACCCGTCTGGGACAAGGATAACAAGGCAAACTTTTCAGTTTGCATTTCGCTCGAATCATTGTAATCAAGCGCTTCCCTAAGGAGGAACATTTTATGCCCGAGCTGAGGAAGGACCCGATCGTAGGCCGTTGGGTGATCATTTCAACGGAACGCTCGCAGCGCCCTACCGATCTGAAAAGAGAAGAAGAGCCGCCGAAGGCCCCTGACGCGAAACCGAAGTTCTGCCCGTTCGATTACGGCAACGAGCACGTCACGCCGCCGGAGGTTTTGGCATATCGTCCGGGCGGAGGCGCGCCCAACACCGCGGGCTGGACGCTCCGCGTCGTCCCCAACAAGTTCCCGGCGCTGATGATCGAGGGAAACATAAACCGCAGGGGGGACGGCGTCTACGACACGATGAACGGCGTCGGCGCGCACGAGGTCATAATCGAAACACCGGACCACAACGCAGTCCTGGCCAACCTTTCCGAGGCCCAGTTCCAGGACGTTTTGTGGTCGTACCGCGACCGCACGATGGATCTGAAAAAGGACAAACGCTTCCGCTACATCCTGATATTCAAGAACCACGGCTTCAGAGCGGGCGCATCACTCGAGCATTCCCACTCGCAGCTCATCGCGCTGCCCATCATCCCGAAGGCGGTGATAGAAGAGCTTGCCGGTTCGAAGGAATATTACGATTACAAGGAGCGCTGTCTTTACTGCGACATAGTCGCGCAGGAGATCGAGGACCAGAAACGCATCGTCCTTGAAAACGAGGACTTCATCGCGATATGCCCGTTCGCGCCGCGCTTCCCCTTCGAAATGTGGATCCTTCCCAAGAGACACGACGCCCACTTCGAAGATGCGACAAAGCACGAGATACAAAATCTCGCGTCCGTCTTCCAGAAGACGCTCAAAAAACTGGACAAGGCGCTCGGAAATCCGCCGTACAATTTCATGCTGCACTCCTCGCCCGTCGTGATGCCCGATCTCACGTACTATCACTGGCACATAGAGATCACTCCGCGCATCACGAGGCTCGCGGGCTTCGAGCGCGGAAGCGGATTCTACATCAACCCGACCGCACCCGAAATATCGGCGCAGTTTTTGAGGGACACGGAAGTGACATGAAATGTCAGGATGACATTTCATGTCATCCTGAGCGAAGCGAAGGATCCCAATGATACCGGGATTCTTCACTTCGTTCAGAATGACACAGGGGGAAAAATGAACATAGCAATGATAGCATCCGAGGTTGTTCCGTTCGCGAAGACGGGAGGCCTGGCGGACGTGGCGGGCACGCTTCCGCGCGCTTTAGCCAAGGCGGGCGCCAAGGTTTCCGTCATCATGCCCTACTACAAGAAGATCTCCGCAAAAAAATTCGGGATCAAGCCGCTCAAGAAAACGGTCAAGGTAATGGTCGGCACGAAGGAAGTGGCCGGCGAGATACACACAGTGAAAGTGGCGCAAAACGTCGACGCTTATTTCATCAGCCAGCCCAAATATTTCGACCGCGAAGAACTCTATCAGACGGTAGACGGCGACTACCCGGACAATTCCGAACGCTTCGTCTTTTTTTCAAAGGCGGCGATAGCGCTGTTGGAGCAACTCAATGAAAATTTCGACATAGTCCACTGCCACGACTGGCAATCCGCTCTCGTTCCCGTTTATTTAAAAACTCTTTACCGCGATCACAAAAAGCTGGCGAAGATAAAGACAGTGCTGACTATCCATAACCTGGGCTATCAGGGAGTCTTCTGGCATCTGGATATGCCGCTTCTGGGGCTGGGCTGGGAATATTTCACGTTCGACAAGCTCGAATTCTACGGCAAGATAAACTTCCTCAAGGGGGGCATCGTCTATGCCGACGCGATCACCACCGTCTCCAAAAAATACGCGGCGGAGATATTGACGCCGGAGTACGGCTGCGGTCTTGAAGGTGCATTGGCCCAAAGGAAGAAAGATCTTTACGGAATCCTCAACGGAATAGATTACGCGGAATGGAACCCGGCCTCCGACGAGCTTCTCCCCAAAAAATTCACGCCTGCCGACATGGCCGGCAAACAGATCTGCAGGGAAAAGCTCCAGAGCCACTTCAAGCTCCCCGTGCGATCCGAAGTGCCGCTTTTCGGCATCATCTCGCGGCTCGCCTCGCAAAAGGGATTCGATCTTTTAGAGCAGGCGCTGCCCCAGCTAATGAAATCGGATATCCAGCTTGTCATCCTGGGAACCGGAGAAGCAAAGTATCATCAGATGCTGAAACAGCTGGCGCAGCAATATCCAAAAAATATGGGCCTCGCCCTTGCGTTCGACAACAGCCTGGCGCATCTCATCGAAGCGGGTTCGGATTTCTTCCTTATGCCGTCGCATTACGAGCCCTGCGGCCTGAATCAGATGATAAGCATGAAGTATGGAACGGTCCCCATCGTCAGGGCGACGGGCGGACTCGACGATTCCGTCGCCGAATTCGAACCGAAGGCCGGTCGTGGAACGGGATTCAAGTTCGCGGATTACAAGGCGGATGCCCTCACAGCGGCAATCGACAGGGCCATGGGAGTTTACAAACAGCCCAAGTCCTTCACAAAGCTCGTCGCCAACGATATGGCGGCGGACTTTTCGTGGGACCGCTCGGCTGAGGAATATCAGCAACTTTACAATAAACTTGTCGGTCGAAAGGTATAAGCGGAGGTTCTATGACAAAACGGCGGGTCCTGATCATGGGTGCGGCTGGTCGCGATTTTCACAACTTCAACACATATTTCCGTGAGAACGACCAATATGACGTCGTCTGTTTCACGGCGACGCAGATACCCAAGATCGAGGGAAGAAAATATCCGCCGGAACTTTCGGGCAAGCTCTATCCCAAGGGAGTTCCGATCTATCCCGAATCCGAGCTCACAAACCTCATAAAAAAGAAATCCGTCGATATGGTCGTCTTCTCCTACAGCGATGTCCCGCACGAATACGTGATGCAGAAAGGGTCTAAGGCGATGGCGGGCGGCGCAAATTTCATGCTTTTGTCCCCCGAGCAGACGCAGATTAAAGCAAAGTGCCCCGTGATCTCCGTGTGCGCGATAAGGACGGGCTGCGGCAAGAGCCAGACGGCGAGAAAGCTGGTGGGAATTCTGAAGGATATGGGCAAGAAAGTCGTGGCGATAAGGCATCCGATGCCGTACGGCGACCTCGTCTCCCAAGCGGTTCAGCGCTTCGCTTCATTTGAAGATATGGACCGCCACAACTGCACGATCGAGGAGCGCGAAGAGTATGAGCCGTACATAGACCGAGGGCTCGTGGTTTATGCGGGCATCGATTACGAAAAAATCGTGCGCCAGGCGGAAAAAGAGGCGGACATCATTGTTTGGGACGGCGGCAACAACGATATGCCCTTTGTCGCGCCCGATCTTGAAATCACGGTTCTGGATCCGCTCCGCCCGGGACACGAGCGCTCATATTTCCCCGGAGAGGTGAATTTCCTGACCGCGGACGTTCTCGTAATCAACAAATATCAGGAAGCCTCCGCCGAGCAGCTCAATATCGTCTGGGAAAATATCAAGCAGTGCAATCCAACGGCAAAGGTGATCAGAGGCGACTCGCAGATATCGGTCGATAAACCGGAGCTGGTCAAGGGCAAGAAAGTTTTGGTCATTGAAGACGGCCCGACGCTCACGCATGGAGGGATGAGCTATGGAGCGGGGATGGTATGTGCGGATGAATGCGAGGCAGCAGAGATTGTGGATCCTAGGCCCTATGCGGTAGGCTCGATCGAAGATGCATACACAAAATTCCCGCATCTTGGAAAACTGATCCCGGCATTGGGATACTACAAAGATCAGCTGAAAGATCTTGAAGCAACGGTGAAAGCAACACCGGCGGATGTGGTCCTCGTTGGAAGCCCGATCGATTTAAGACGCGTAATTAAAATAGATAAACCGGCGCTCCGCGTTCGATATGAACTGGAAGAGATCGGGGAACCGACGCTGAAGCAGATAGTGACTGAATTTTTGAGATAGACTCGGCAAATCGATTTTCCATCGCACTTTCATCGCTTTTCCATCGCTGTGACATCGCCTTGTCATCGCAGTAACCATCAGAGAGCAGAGAAAAGAGCCAGAGAACCGTGAACTGAGCAACAGAGCGAAGAGAACAGAGCTCACGGTAGAGCTCTGATCTGCACGTACGCCAGCCGCAACCGCGATTTGAGGGAATCCAGCTCGGCGACTTCGACAAGACCGAATGCGCGAGCAAGATCAAGTGCAGCCGCAACTTCGGCAATGGAGCCAAGCGAGATTCGGAAGAAGAAGTAGCGTTCGCGCCCGCGCCTCCGCTTTCCGTTGCCTTCCGCGAGATTGAGAATAGTGGACGTGGTGGCGCGGCGCAGCTGATCAACAAGATCCCCATGGCCTTTTGGCCACCTGGCCACCCTCCTTGCAACCTCCTCTGCAATTGAAACCAACTGCCTGTAGCACTCCAGTTTTTCGTGATTCATGATTCCTCCTTTTGGTTTGTCATTTTTTGCTGCCCTCCACCCTTATGAGAGGGCAGCAAAAAATGACAAACTAGGAGGTGTTTATGTTGCACGAAAAACTGAAGTGCTACCAGGGTGCAGTCAAGTTAGCAGAGGAGTTAAGCAAGGAGGGTGCCAGGTGGCCCCGTGGGCTCGGCTATCTATATGATCAGCTGCGCCGCGCAATCGCGTCAGTGGTTCTCAATATCGCGGAAGGCAACGCGCGTCGAAGCTCGGCTGAACGCCGCCGCTTCTTCGAAATCGCTAGGGCGTCAGCTGTTGAAGTGTCTGCATGCATTGATCTCACATCATCCTTCGGCGTAATGACGCCGCTTGCAGCAAGCTCTGTGAAATCCCGCCTTACGGAAGTGAGCAAGATGCTCTGGGCACTGATGCGGTGAATTCCGTTCGCCCTGAGCCCCTCGAAGGGCCCGTGTGCCCCCTCCCCACATTCTACCTACTACATGCCACCTACTGTTTTCGCTCCTTTCCCGCCGCTTGCAATGCGGTGGCGGGGGGAGTAAATAGTCGCCGGTAAATATCATTTTATGCTTTGCTCCGTTACAAGTCGTTCAACATCGGGAAAGGCGATCTAGAATAAATTATGGAAAAACAAATATTCACAATCGGGTACACAATACCAACATTTGATAAAACTTATGTCGATTTTTACAACGACCAGTCCTTGATGGACGCTGATATTTTATTGATTTCTCCAGATTCATTAGAGCCAAGGGGCGATTGGGTAAGTTTCACTCCAAGCGATGGGGGTTGTTATAACGTTGAGACTTCGAGAAGGTATAAACAAAAAATCGCCCATTTGAAAAAGGAAATAGGAGATTGTCTAAACGCTGGGAAAACTGTCTTTATACTTTTGACCAAAAAGGAAGAAATAAGTTTAGCACATAGTGTCTCCATAGAGAAAAAAGGACAAAACCTGTATGGCACGGAGAAATATAGTAATTATGATTTTATTCCGATTGATATAGGCACATTAACATCATCTTCTGGGAAACATATTGAATTTTCTGGAGAGTCGCTATTTAGTGATTTTTACGAAAGGTTTAAGAGCAATTTGGAATATCGACTCTACGTAGAGAACCCGGAGGGAGCGCGAGTAATTTTCACTGGCAAAGACAAAACAAAATTCTAGGAGCAATTTACAAAGTTAACAGTGGGCATCTTGTGATCTTGCCCTTCATAAAATACGACGAGCACAAATTTACCGAATACAGAGGTAAGGGTAAAGAAAAGAAACAATACTGGACAGAAGAGGCAGTACAATTTGGAAAGTCTTTAGTTAAAACACTTGTAGATATAGACAAAGCTCTTCGTAAGGGCGGAGACAGAACCCCGCCGCCAGCTTGGACAAGCCATGCAGATTTTCAATTAGCCCAAGAGCAGGTTTTACAGATGGAGATTGAAAAGAAAACGAAAGAAATCGAGAAGCTCATTTTGCAAAAGAATGAGTTATTGGCAAGGGCAGATCAAGAGATCAGGTTGAGGGATTTGCTTTTTGAGAAAGGAAAAATACTGGAAAATGCAATTAGCACAGCATTGGAGATTTTGGGATATAAGGCAGAACATTTCAACGACGGAAATCTTGAGCTAGACCATGTTATCACTTCGCCAGAAGGAGATCGGTTTATTGGCGAGGCCGAGGGTAAAGATACTTCTGCAATTAACATTGATAAATTCAGACAATTGGCAGTAAATATTCAAGAAGATTTGCAAAGAGATGAGGTCGAAAACCCCGCAACTGGTATTTTGTTCGGAAATGGTTTTCGGCTTAAGAAACCATCTGAACGAGCAGAGCAATTTACGACCAAATGTATCAATACAGCGAAGACATCAAATTGTGTTTTAGTAAGAACCGCCGACTTTTTCCAAGTTGCTAAATATGTAAAAGAGTCAAAAAGTGAAACTTTTGCAAAAAGTTGTCGTGATGCTATAAAGAATAGTATTGGGAAAATCGTTGATTTTCCCGCCTTGCCAAAATGATAGTCGCCGGATTGTTTCGCAGATAAAGAGACCGTTGGTGAATTCACAAGTCAAGTGCAACGCGAGGCCAGAAAATGCAGGCGCCAATGTCAACTGAAGAAATACAAGTCGCTATAAAAAGAGCTATTGAAGACTTAAAGAAAGAAGATCGTCCACTAGATTTCTCTGTTGTTCATGAGCGATCAACAGCTCACCGTCTTGCCGTTCATCTTGAGCGGAATATTACGGGCTGGGACGTTGATTGTGAGTATGATCGAGACGAGGATATGCGGAAGAGACTGGATGGTATCACGGGTTGCGACGAGCAGAAAAAGAACAATGTAATCTTTCCAGATATCATCGTTCATCGACGTAATCGCTCGGGTGGCGACAATAACCTCTTGGTTGTTGAAATGAAGAAAGATAAGAAGAGAGATGATTGTGATGCAAAAAAGCTTGAGCTACTAACCGAAAAATCAGGAAACTACCAATATCAACTAGGCCTATATATTAATATTACTGAAGGGAGATTTGACTGTACCTGGTATAAAAATGGAACAGAATACGCTAAAGGTGACTAATCGTAAGACGGAGCAAATTGATAAAGGGGACGTTGATGAATTCAAGAGTCAAGTGCAACGCTCCAACATAAATACGTGCGCTCTCGCTGCGAGCTATATTCAACATAGTTCACTATTACGACGTATCATGTATCTGGTGAAAGGTATCGTATGAGAAGATTATTTGAAGATTTTTTGCGTCATGTTGATGAAGTCTCAAGACTGTTGGTATTATGTATTAGTGGCATAAACAGTATTAGTAAAATGGATAAGTTAGTACTGGAAATAGCGAAGTTGGAACAACTGCAGACTGGACAAACAAATGAGGCTAAAGTTAAAAGAGCAAGAGAAATGGCACAATTTGCGAAAGGCGAAATCAAAGATAAATATCCGTTTCTGCATTCACTAGCTCTAGTGTCAGTATGGAGCGGCCTTGAAAGTCTTATTGATAAGTTAGTCGTATGGTTGCTCAAATACAGACAGTCAAGTGCTAAAAAAGAAGTCATTTCTAAGATTAAGATCCCTTGGGCAGAATATGAATTATTTGATGACAATGATAAATACTACTATTTGGTTAAAGAACTTGAGCGTAGTGTAAATGCAAATGTAAAAAGAGGTGTAGATAAATTTGAAACGCTATTGGATGTTTTCCACGTAGCGGGGCACGTAGATAGGAAAGTTAAGAAAAACATTTATGAATTATATAATGTTAGAAATATTATCGTTCACAATGCTTCGGTTGTCGATGCGAGTTTTCTAAAAGCATGCCCTTGGAAGAAATACAAGGTGGGTGAGAAAATAAAAATTATGCCACGCGATTATGTCAGATATAGAGATGCCATTACTGAATATATGACCTGCGTAGTTAAGAGACTCGTTGTGAAATATGGAAAGGAACAACCGCTGACGGACAAAGGCGGCGTTCCAGCCGTAGGATAAAGGATAAAGTGCCCATTCCCCTGCTTGTAAATCGTTGAAATCATTCAAAATGGATTTTTGTGGAAGGTCTGTTTTGAGCCCCTTTCGGCCGCGGTATTGCTAAATAAATGATATTGAATGGTTACATGCACGAGGCAGGGGGAAAATCGCTGTGTTCTTAATCTTAATCCTAATCTAAATCTTAATCCTCATCTTAATCGCTCTTATCTTTAATCGCTCCAAAGCGATAAGATGCGATAAATTGCGATGAAAAAGCGATTAGGATTATGATTACGATTAAGATTATGATCGCGTCTTACGGCCCGACCAGCTGGATGTCAGGCATATCCGCGTACCAGTTTTTGTCTCTCTTGTAGGATTCAAATTCCGCCAATAGAAGAATCTCGTGGCCGCGCTCGAAATCGGCAAGATATTGAAACGTGCGCCTTCCACTCTGATCCGTTGAAACCTCCGCCGCCTGAGTGTACATGCGCTGCGCCTCGCGCTCGCGCTCGATGGCAAAAACAAAAAGCTCGTCCAACGCTGCGTCGGGCTTTGGCAGAGGAGTGGGCTTGAACTTGACCTTCGATTGAGCAGGCTTCGCCTCGCCCGTCATCTTCTGATATATTTTCGTCAGAATTTCCTCGTGCATCTTCTCTTCGCGCGAAAGAGAGATAAACTTCTCTCTGACGATCGGATTATTGATCTCTGCCGCCATCCTGTTATAGAGATCCTGGGATTCGCGCTCTTTGCCTATTGCAATTCCCACGACCTCAACTGCAGTCAGATCTTTCATCATGTTTCCCCCTAATCTTTTTTTGCCAGAGTCGACGCGAAATTTTTTGCGTCATCGATGTTCGTGAAGGGTTTGAACCATTCGCCCAGAAGCTCCATGGCCTTTTCAGCGTTGTCCTCTTTATAAACATCCTTCGGCAGTTTGAATATGATGTCGTTGGTCACACATGACTGATGCTTCTTGTCCGCCTTGTCGGCGGGGATGTAGACCTCAGGCGTTATGAGCTTGAGATAGAGTGAGCGCCCAAGATGATCCGTATCAGAGATCGCCAGCACATCGCCAGCCTGCAAAAGAGCGTAAGGTTTTCCCCTGCGCGTCGTCACTTTCTCGCCGTCGATTGTAACGCCTCTGTAATCGTAATCGCCCCAGCCTATGTAGAACGCAGCGCGCTCGGCGGGGATGCCGTCCTTCATGAGGACGACGAAACCCTTAAGTTTTGCCGGATCTAATTTTTCGTGGGCTGTATCGAGCGCGCGGTGATAGTCCGCGTGGACATAGACGCGCTCAAACTCCTCCCAGATCTTTGCGGGATCCTTTGCCCAGCTTGCGGGGATAAACGCCGTCATCAGAATCAGACAAATTGCCAGACGTTTCATACGGCACCCTTCCCTTTCCGAAAAACTCTATCGCCTCTCTGAGCTCGGCTTTGTCCTTTGCATACTCGGCCAAACCAACTCCAAGGGCGATCGCCTCCCACGCCTGTCTCAAACTCTTCGCACCGGCGGCCGCGCCCATTGGATGGCCGAAAACACCGCGACCGGGAACGAAACCGAAATCTATCGTCCTGAGTTTGTCGTAAACTTCTCGGAGCGTGCCCGCCCAGTCGCTTCCGCCCGGCACGGGAAGCACGCGCCTCAAATGCCCGAGCTTTGCGGCGCAGATATCGGCATTTGCAAGAACGTCTTCGTCTTCCGTCATCATTCGCGATCCGAAGCCCGGCATGATGATCGCATCGAAGCCCGCGAGCCTTTGAAGTTTCGTCATGACTACAGTCGAGACGCCGAAGAAAGGGAGCCTCGAAAACGGCGCTATGAAATCGAAATGGCCGACGATCGGAACCGCGCTGTGTTTCGCGAGCATCCTCACCGCCGAAAGGCCCGTTGTCATACCGTTTACCATCACCATGCCCGCGCCGTTTTTTACGGCGAGATCGTGCAGGTCGATGAGACGGCCAACTTCATCGGTGATATTCGCCAGAAAAATCTTTTTTTCGCCCGTCCTTTGTTCCGCCTCGATCCTTTTTGAATTGACGAGCTCAAGGCGTTTTTCAAGCGGGGAAACTTCAGTGTCGGCCTGCATCTCGTCGTCTTTTGCCACGTCCAGCCCGCCCAGCCAGCTCTCATAAGCAAGATCCGCAAAATCGGCGGGGTTAAGCCCGATGTTGGGTTTCACGACACCGAAAAATACTGGGCGGTCCTTAACGTTCAAAATTTTCCTTATCCCTTCGGTTCCGAATTTGGGCCCCTCAAAACCCCGAAGATACGATTCGGAAAAAGTGAGATCCAAAAGTTTGATCGCAGTTATATGATGAGTGAAGAAAGCGCCCTCGCCGCAAACTGCGGTGATGAGGTTGGGGATCTTTGCGCCGAAATTTCTGTGCGGGTGCGCGATTCTCACGCGGCAGCGGGAAAATCTTTCGCCCTTGTTGAAGGGCGATTCAAATGAAGGCTGGCTGGAAACTTCCAGAACCTCAAGGCCGATCACTTTCGCGGCGTAAACGGGGCGCAGATCCTCATCTGAACCCACCCGCTGCCACTGCGCCGTGGACTGCTCGCGGCAAAGCGAGGCCGCGGCGGCTTCAGGCTCGGACGGCGTCTCGAACCAGTATGTCTCTATCACATGGTCCTCGAGATTAAGCGACGACTCGTCCGCAAAAAATCCTTTTCTCTCTTCTCTGTCCATTAAACTCCCACAACGGTTACCGTGAGTTTTCTGGAACTTCTCGGCCCGTCAAGTTCGATGAAAAATACCGACTGCCACGTTCCGAGATGGACATTGCCGCCCTTGACAGGTGCCGTCTCCGAGCCGCCCATGAGAAGCGACATGAGATGGCTGTGCGCGTTGCCGCGGCCGTCTGCGGTCGTTTCATTGTGGCGGTACGGCCTGTCTTCCGGAACCATCTCTCTCAGAAGCGCTTCCATATCTTTCTGAAGTCTTGAACACCTCTCGTTGATTCTCACCGCGACCGTCGTGTGATTCGAAAAGATGCTGACGATACCGTTTTTTATTCCGCTTTTTCCCACCGCCTCGCGCACGCGATCGGTGACGTCGATGAACTCGATTGGTTTCGTAGTCGCGATGCTTATCTCATGAAAAAAATGTTTCATCTAGCTTCTCCGCTCGATTATATACCTTGCAATCTCTCTCAACGGATCGGCATGCACATCGAAAATTGAAAGCGCGTTTACCGCCTGTTCCACAAGGGACACGGCCTTCTGCCTTGACACATCAAGCCCTATGATCGCGGGATAGGTCGCCTTGCCTTTTTCAACATCGCTTCCCACGTCTTTCCCTATCTCCTCCTGATTTCCCTCTATGTCTAAAATGTCGTCGGCGATCTGGAACGCGAGACCTATAGATTCCCCGTATTTTTTAAGCGCCTCTATTTGCTCCGCCTTCGCGCCGCAGTATTTGGCGCC
Organism: bacterium; assembly: GCA_041739675.1. Taxonomy (GTDB): domain Bacteria; phylum UBA10199; class UBA10199; order 2-02-FULL-44-16; family DYJF01; genus DYJF01. The sequence continues at coordinate 7,249 of JBGSNL010000036.1, read as the reverse complement.
GCTTGTCGCCGAAACGGTGATGAGCCTTCCGGTTTTCATCGCGTGGAGCCTTGAAAGCTCGTTTTCCGAAAGCGGTCGGCCCGCCGATTCCATGTCGATCTGCTGGCCGCCGGTCATACCGCGCGCGCCGGTCGCATCCGCGATGTCGCCTATCACGTCGACCAGGCGTGCGGGATCGGAATCTTTCGCGTGTCTTGTCAGAACGGAAAAGGCTTCGGCAAGAAGACCGTCTCCTGCAAGCACGGCCGTAGCCTCACCGAACACTTTGTGGTTCGTGGGTTTGCCGCGTCTCAGGTCGTCGTCGTCCATCGCGGGAAGGTCATCGTGAATCAAAGAGAATGTGTGTATCATCTCAAGGGCCAGAGCTATCGGCATAACGTTTCGCGCAGCACCTCCAACCGCCTCCGCGCCGGCAATGACAAGTATCGGGCGGAGCCTTTTGCCGCCAGCCGACAAACTGTATTCCATGGATTTTTTGAGAGTGGCGGGGATCGTCTCGTCCGAGAGAGATCTCGTCAGCGCCGATTCAACCTCGCTCTTTTTACTTTTGAGATAGGATTCCAGATTCATTTTTAATCCTTGGGTTCGAAGGTCTGGGCGCGGGTCTTGCCCGATTCGTCTTTCACCAACTGTTCCACCTTCCCCTTTGCCTCGGTGAGTTTTTTCTCGCACTCTTTCGCGAGCTTGATGCCGCTCTCAAAGGCGGCGACGGAGGAATCGAGCGAAAGCTCGCCCTTCTCCAGCTGCCTCACCACTTTTTCAAGCTCTTCCATCGACTGTTCGAATGTGCGTTCTGCCATGACCACCTCACAGGTTGGGTCTTATCGTTCAAAACATGCCTATCCGTCAATGATTTTCGTGACCTTTGCGGCCGCAAACCCCTGATAAAACCTGATGTCCACGCCCGCCCCTTCTTTAAGTGATTTTGCGGACTTAATCGGCCCTTCCACTCCCTTTGCGGTGACCACTGCGTACCCTTTTTCCATGATGTGCATGGGGGAAAGATGCTTCAAATTGCTACCCAGCTTCAACAGGAGCTGCTCCCAGGCCTGGAACCGGCCCGTGACAGCGAGTCTCAAGCGCTCGGCAAATCCGTCAAGCCGGAGGATGAGATCGGGAAAGCGGCGCGATGGATCGATGATTCTCCCCTTGAGTTTTTGCACGTCTGACCATTTTGTCTGCAGATCGTTTTTAATCGCGATGAAAAGCTGGCGCCTGAAATCGGTTATCTCATTTTCCAGATCCTCTTTTCTCGGAACTGCAATCTCGGCCGCCGCCGAAGGTGTCGGCGCGCGCACGTCGGCGACAAAATCTGCGATCGTGAAGTCGATCTCATGCCCGACGGCGCTGATCACGGGAATTTCGGACGCGAAGATCGCGCGGGCGACCGCCTCTTCGTTGAAGGCCCACAGATCTTCAAGAGAGCCGCCTCCGCGCCCGACTATCAGGAGGTCGATGTCACCGCGCAAATTCATCTCGGCAATCGCCTCAGCAATCTCGGCCGCTGCGCCGTCGCCCTGAACCCTCACGGGGTTCAAAAGAATTTCAATCGTGGGGAATCTTCTTGTAAGGACGTTTATGATATCGCGAATCGCGGCGCCTGTTGGGGAGGTCACCACGCCTATTTTGCGCGGCAGAAACGGCAGCGCTCTTTTCCGCTCCTTCGCGAAAAGCCCCTCCGCCTCCAGCTTTTTCTTGAGTTGCTCGAAGGCTAGCTGAAGCGCGCCCTTCCCCTTGGGCTCCATGTGATCGATGATTATCTGATATTCGCCGCGCGCGCTGTAGACACTGATCTTTCCGTGGCAGATGAGCTCAAGGCCGTCTTCAAGGTTGAACGGTATGCGCTGCTTTCCGTTGAAGACTACCGCGCGCATCTGGCTCTGGTCGTCTTTGAGGGAGAAATAGTAATGTTTGTGTTCGGGATTCCTGAAATTGGAGACTTCGCCCGTCACCCACACATCTGGAAAACGGTTCTCCAGAAGATCCCTCACCGAAAAGGTGAGCTCGGAGACCGTGAATATATGCGGCTCCGCTGGGACGTCCACATCCACAACCACGGCCTCGGCCTCCACCTCGACTTCGGCCCTGGCCTTCACCTTGTGCGTCTTGGGAATCGCCTCGCGTTCCTTCCGGGCCGGAATTCCCTCTTCAAACGGCGCGTCAAAGTTGAGGCTGCTTTGCTCCATGGATTTTTTTGGCCTTTTTTCTTTGCTTCTTTGCATCTTTGGCTCTTCTCTTACTGCCCTCTAAAAGAAGTTGGAGCTCCGTCTCGCTCACGTCGGGCTTTTCGATCTTTTCAAACTCCTCTTCAACTCCCTTTTTCGTCATCTCGATTCCGTAGGCGGCGAAGATCGCCTTCACTTCATCGAATCTTTCTTCGATCGAATTGCGCACCGACTTGAAACCCAGGCTCGCGGCCTCGATGCGGTTCGAGAGAATGAGCGGATTCAAACCGAAAAACGCCAGATCGTCGGGGCGCGGCTCGATGAGAATGATGTCGCCTTTGAACTTGGGATCGTTTCTGAAATTATCTAGCGCCACATGAAGCCGCGTATGAAAGAAGGCGCGGAATATCTGATTCAAAACGGCCATCACTCCGCTTTCGGAAAGACGATCTCTGTCCTTCTCCTTATTTATGCGCTCTTCGAATTTTTTGGGATCGTAGGGACGAAACGGATTGTAGCAGATGACAAGCTCGGCGCCCTTCTTGATCGCGATGTCGATGTTCGCGGTCTCCTGCACGCCGCCGTCGACGTAATCGACACCATTTATGCGCGCCGGTTTGTAAAAACCGGGCATCGCCGTGGATGCTTGAACCGCCTCGGAGATCGTGACGTCGTTTTTTTCATCGGGGCCGAAGATCACGCGCCTGGCGCCGTCTAACGCCATCGCGCAGATGTAGAGTTTCTTTCCGGTCAGGCGATAGGCCGTTTTGAAGTCGTTTGTCAGGCCGTTGCGCTCTATGTTTTCGCGCAGATACTGTTCGATCGGCCGGTTATCAAAGACACCGGAGGGGAGCCACGAGATGAGAGAAGGCAGATCGAGCGTGCCCCCTTTCAAGAGCGAGACCGGCGAGGCGAATATTTTTCCCAGAAATGAAAGAGGCTTTGAGATCCACTCCGCAATATTCGGCCTGTAATAATGCCACGAAGTGAGCGCGCTGAAATGGTGCGACTTTCCGTCGAGGCTCTTGAGTATCGATTCAGGTTTTATGCCGCCCATCAGCGGCGCCGCGATTAGGCTTCCCGAGCTGATGCCCACGTAAATATCAAAATCGGTCACTTTGAAATTTGAAAGATAATCGTTGAGCGCCTTTATCCCGCCCGCCTTGAACGACCCGCCGGTCACCGCGCCGCCGGCAAGGATCAGGGCCTTCAAGGCATCGGGCCTTTTCTTAGTGAGATCGCTTTTTTGCACTATTGTGATGCCCATCTATATTCCCCCGCCCAGACCTCTGAGCTTCAATTTTGCGCCCTTGAGACCGCTGTTGAGCGAGAGCGCCTCTTCATAATACTGCTTTGCGCTCTCGGTATTGCCCTGTCTCTCATAGACTTGTCCCAGCCAGTAGAGTGTGTAGGATCTCCACAGGCGGTCGGTCGTCACATTTAAAAAAATCTGAAATTCTTTTTCAGCCTCGGGCAGCCGCTCTTTTTTCGCCTCGGCAAGAATTGCTGTCCCAATGAAATAGTGGGACTTGTTTATTGAAGGATCGAGCGCGATGATTTTTTTGAACTCGGCGATAGCACGGTCGTATTGTTTGTCCGCCAATAGCACGCGTCCCATAAACTGATGCAGCAGAACGTTTTGCGGGAAACGCGCCAGATAATCCTCAAACACTTTGATCGCATCGGCGTATCTTTTTTCCTCAAAGTAGATGATGCCGAGATTAACGTGCGCCATTTCCTTGGCAAGTCTTCCCTCTCTTGCAACTTTCTCGACAGTTGCAATTCCCTCCGCCCTATTGTCGGAGAAGAACGGAAGACTCTTTATCTCATTTGTGAAAACCGAGCGCCAGTAGGTGTACATGCCCAGCCCGAATTCGGCGTCGATGAAGTTCGGATTTCTTTTGAGTATCGTGTTGAATATCTGGCGTGAAATGTTTCCGCGCGTGTATGCGCCCCACCACCATCCGTGGCGCGCCTTGAAAAAACCCTCCAGACCTATGAAGCCGCCGGCAAAGAAAAGATCGAGATCGGATGGCTCGTAGAGTTGCCTGACCTTTCCAACGACCTGTTCGCCGCGCTTTGCCGCATCCATGAACTCATTTTCCAGATGAAAATCCTCTTTTTCAAGCATGCGCACTTCATAGACCGCCATCTCGCCGAAATAACCAAGCGCCGACATGGGATATTCAACTTGAACATTCTTGAACAGTTGAAGCGCGCTGTCGTATTTCCGCTCAAAAATTCTCTTCTGTCCCTCCATCGAGAGCCAGACAAGCTCCTCATCCTGATCGAAGGCCGAAGCAGCGGGAATGTTTTGAACGGCAAAAATGATGCTTATGAATATGAGAAGGAAGTGTCGCATAGCGGACATGCTTAACACGACCGAACGGCCGCTGCCAATAGAAAGTTTGTCCAAGATATCAAAGAGTTACGCCCACTCTGGGAAGGACAGGTGCCAACAGAATTTGCGTCTGCGGTATGCGCGGCATGGCATGGCCTATCTGCCGGAAAACCTGCTGGGCCACATTGTTATCCAGAACCGGCCGTATCTGGCGCCCCCTCATCATTGCGATCAGTCGAACGGAAAAAGCCCTTTTGACGTCTGCGCTCAAGCTCGACCACGGCTCGCCCCAGATTTCCGTCAGCTCGTCGTCGATTCTTGCAATGAACGAAACGAGCTCGGCAGAGTGGGATGAAACCTCCCTCGGGATGTAATATCCCGTCACGGACGATATCGGTGCCTGTTCTGCCTGCAGTTCCGTCTGTTCGGTCGATACAATTCGATATTGACCCTTCTGCGGCGATGTCTCGTCTTTCAAAGTATCCACACGCCGGGCCAGATTATCCATTATTGCAAAAAAAGGCGCTATATCGAGGGAGGTTCTTGGTATGGGGATCGTGGCACCCACGGCCGAGACTGATAAAGTGCGAAGATAGGGTCTGCTGCCCGGCGGCTGTGTCCAAGATGCCACAAACTCGTCGCCGACAAGCCACAAAGGCTGCCTCTCAACACGGTTGCCGTGTCCGTTCGGAACTTCGACCTTTCTTGTGTCTTGAAACTTCTTGTTACCATAGACGCCCGCAATCCTTTTTTGTACGCGGCTTATGAAATCCGCAAGATCCACTGATCTGCCCTGCTGGTCGACCGTAGAAATTGCCACGGCCACGAGGTCGCCCGCCATCTGAGTCATGACGGGAGGGTCGATCCCCCGTTCCTTGGCGACCCAGACGAATTGATCAAAAATGCCCCAGAAATTCGAATCGGTCTCGTCCACCGGATAAACGCTTGAATAGGCCTTGAACGAATCTATCTCCCAAACCGTCATATGCACGTTATGCATGTTCGGCCCTGTCATCATTGAGACTTCTTCGAGAAAATAGTATTCAGCTTTCTTCGTCCCGTCGTGCAGCTCCACATTTTGTATCCATTTTGTGAAAAGACGGTTTCTCGGATTAGTGCGGGCAATTTCGCCGATCGTAAAAATGATCGTGAACGATTCGACCGCATCTTTGAGCGTGATTAGCGCCGCCTCGGTCTGCTCCGGGGTCGCGGCGTCCTGAATTTTCTTTACGGCGTCCTTGAGTCTTGCCATCGCCAGCGCATAAAGCAATCCGTAGTTGTGCGCAAAGCGGGGATGAAATGTTAGTTTGCCGTCAGCCGCGGGAAATATCATCATTCTATCATCGAGCGGAGAGACGTATTCTGCGGCAGGCACATAGCCCAGACCGATGCGGAGCCCCATCTGAAGTCTGTCGTAGCCGGTCATCTGCGGGGTCATCGGCAGATCGGCGGCATTGAAGACACTCATTCCGCCGAACATAGCCTTCATTCCGAATGCCTCGGGCCCCTCTTTTTCAATAAGTGTGGTTCCAACGGCAAGAAGGCGCTGCGCATCTTCAATAAGGGTTATGATCTTGTTTTGAAGATCCATGATCATTCGCCTGTCGCCGGTCATCAAAGTTTCGGTAATTGCAAACCCCTCGGTCGTGAGATCCATGACCATGGCCGCAGATGAGGGCGTGAAGCGATCAAGAAGCGTAGAATCGAATCCGTACCGCTTTTGAATTTCTTCGGTCTCGAGCTTCAATTTGATCTCCTGCGTGAAGCGTCTGAGTGCGCAGGAAATCTCGTCGGGCGTAACATTTATTACGAGGAAAGAGGTGCCTTCCGGGTTCACCGAGACACTCCTGATCCCGAACTCGCGCTGCAGCCATTCCAGAACGACATATTTGAATGCCGTGCCCAGAGCCTGACTGCGCTTATTGGCGTCCGTCATGTTTATGTTGACGCGCATCATCGAGCTATGGCCCGCGCGGAACAATTTATTCTGCGAACGCTCAAGGCCAAGCAGCGATAGAGAACCGTTGTCGAAATAGGGCGATTGCAGGTCATGGACGATCACTTCAAGACGGTCGACGATCGCCGCCAGCTGACCCTTCATCTCCGGCGTCACGCCCTCCTCCTGGAAATATGTGAGAAGCCCAAGAGTGTTCTTGACCTCCATCATCCTGTCCGTGAGCCAGGTTCGAAGTTCGGGCGGTACGTTCATATACCGTCTCCAGAATCCAAATGAAACCCCGTTGAAGTCTTGACCGAACTGGTCGAGAAAACGCGCGCCCTCCTCATCATCGGTGAAAGTTAGCCGGTATTGATCCGCCGTGGAGGACGACCCTTCCGGCACAGCGTCCGGCGCAGACGGCGACACAGGCGCAGTCTCCCGCACAAGCGCGGACACTTCCTGAGCGCCCGGCCCGCCGGTAGGCGGTACCCCTGACTTTGGATCTATTTCTGCCATAAAATTTTATATCGAGAGTTGTCTCGATCACTTATCGCCGAATTCGGCTAAAAGTTGCGTAAAAAGTGGTTTCAAACCTTGCAAGTCGGCTCTAAAACGGGTAAAATCGCCGTTACCTCGGGAGGATGAATGGCTGCTACAGCCGCGTTTGGCATACAGATTTTGGCATCCGACACTAAGATCCAGAAGGCCTGCCAGGAAACCCTCATCCATGTCTATCCGGGAACCCGTTTTAATACCACTTCAAAGGAATCAGACGTCGCAAAAACCGAGGCGAACCTCGTCATA
>JBGSNL010000029.1:0-39231 GCA_041739675.1 bacterium | reverse complement strand
GCGGATTGGCCTCTCGACCGGCATAATCTTGCCGCAGCAATAAAGTCTACATCCGTTCAATCTGTTCCTGGAATCCATTACCAGCAGATCAGCTACAATGAAGTTTGAAAATTTAATCCGGTAACCTCCGCGGGAGGGCTTGAGAATCAAATTCTCAAGCTAAGAGCAGAAGCCAGCTAAAGCAGGCTGAATAACAGCATGGGTTTCGTCTGCTAAGCGCTGTCCTCAGCCGACTTTGAGTCGGCTTGAGCTTTCAGCCTGGAAATTTGATTTCCAGGTCTCCAAGCTGGATTACCCGATTATTTTCTTGAAGTTCATAAGCCCCGCGGCAGGTAGTGTACCGAAATCGGACGAGAGTCTTCGCAGACTCTTCACTTCGTTCAGAGTGACAAACTCAAATCCTTCCAATCGGGATTCATCGATTCTATCAAGGCAACCTTTTTCCTCCTCAACCATCCTTTTAGTTGTTTTTCACGAGAAATTGCAGACTCCGCACTATTTGTCTCTTCAAAATACGCTAATTTTGTAAGATTATATTTGCTCGCAAAACCCTCTACCAATTTGTTCTTATGCTCGTAAATTCGTCTTTCAAGATCATTTGTTACACCCACATAAAGCGTCTTGGATTTGTTTGTCAGTATGTAAACGTAATACTTTCCTGTACGCATTGGATTCTTCGCTTCGCTCAGAATGACAAAAGTTGTTCAAAGTGGCAAAAAATCAAATTCGCTCCACGATTGTTGCGACCGCCTGGCCGCCGCCGACACACATCGTCGCCATGCCGGTGGAAGCGTTCCTCTCCTCCATCGCATGCAGGAGTGTTGCCATAAGTCTTGCGCCTGAAGCACCCAGCGGGTGACCCAGCGCAATCGCGCCGCCGTGAACGTTGAGCTTTGCTTCATCGATACCCAGCTCCCTTATCACCGCGATGGTCTGCGCCGCGAACGCCTCGTTCTCTTCGATGAGGTCGATGTCTTTGAGCTTCATGCCAGCGCGCTGCAGCGCCTTGGGAACCGCATAAACCGGGCCGATTCCCATGATTGCGGGATCGACTCCGGCAACAGCAGTGGAAATAATTCTCGCGATCGGTTTTATCTTCATCTTCTTGGCAAACGATTTGGATGCGATGATCGCCATTGCCGCGCCGTCTGTGAGAGGTGAGGAATTTCCAGCTGTGACGGTTCCGTCCGCATCGAAGGCGGGCTTGAGCTTTGCCAGCGCCTCAAGCGACGTGTCGACGCGAGGGCCTTCGTCTTTGGAGATCACCTTGAGCGTCCCGTCGGCCATCACCGCCTCAACTGGAATGATCTCCGCATCGAAGTTTCCCTGCTGCTGCGCCGAAACCGCCTTGCGGTGCGACATGAACGCGAACTTATCCTGCTCGTCGCGCAGAATATGATGGCGCTTCGCAAGATTTTCGGCGGTGGCGCCCATTCCGATGTAGGCATCGGGGGCATTGGGCTGCATCAGCTTTTCATTGAGGCTCGGATTGAATCCGCCCATCGGGATGTGGGTCATCGTTTCGATGCCGCCGGAGAGAAAGACCTCACCGTTTCCGCACATCACATACTGGGCAGCTATGTTTATCGTCTCGAGCGAGGATGCGCAGAAGCGGTTCACCGTGGCGCCGCCGCAGGTGAGCGGAAGTCCGGCCAGGAAAGTCAGGTTGCGCGCGACGTTAAGGCCCTGCTCCCCCTCAGGCATCGCGCAGCCGATTATCACGTCTTCGATCACGGCGGGATCGATCGCGGGAAGCCTGTTCAAAAGCCCCCTCATCACCTGAGCGCCCAGGTCGTCGATGCGCGTATAGATGAATGAACCCTTGTGGGAGCGCCCCATGGGGCTCCTAACTGCCTGAAGTATTACCGCCTCGTTCATATAGACCCCACTTTGAAAGATAATACACCGCTGTTCCGACTATGAGGCCCACAACATACCCTTGCGGAAGGCCGACTGCAATAGCGGCGACCAGAAGCGCTATGAAAAGATCGCTCTTCTTTGATGCCTGATCTCTTATGAAAGACATGAGCGCCAGACCTTCAAAGAGAAGGATGACGCCCAGAACCGGAAGCGGGAAGACCTTTACCACTTCCGAAAAGGCCCTTCCGAATAAGAGACCGATCAGAAGATAGATCGTGCCATATATTATCACCGAGCCGCCCGTGCGCGCTCCGAACGCAAAATGACCCGCAAGACCGCCCGCCCCGTGGCAGGTGGGGATTCCGCTCAAGAAAGGATTTACGAGGTTCATTATCGAATACGTGATGCCGATTTTTTTGACCGGTATTTCATTTCCGGGAAAGAGATCTGCAACCGTCTGCTTTGTGGCGACCACGGAGTTGGATATCGACAGCGGAAGCTGCGGAAGCGCCAGCACAAGAAAACCGGTGGCAATATCTGAGAACGATGGGAGATGAGGCACCGGCAACGTCAGTCCGAAACTATTGGCAATCTTCAGGAAATCGAGCCTGAATAGTATCGCGTACACTATTCCCAAAAGGATCACAAAAAGGGCCGGCGGATATTTTTTGTTGCCGCGCAGGGCAATTATCAGGATGAAGCTCGCCGCCGCAATCGCGTAGCCCAACATGCCATCGGCCTGGACGTAATTTTTGAGGGCGAGCATCGCGAGAGATATTCCAAGGCCAAGCTGGATCCCTCTCACAACACATTTGGGTATTACGCGGGCGAGCCATGAAAGAAGGCCGGTCATCGTTAGAATGAGCATCGTAACACCGATGGCCAGCCCCGCACCGTAGAGCAAATTGCCCGAGAGTTTTTGCGATATCATTATGACGGCCATCGCCTTGAGCGGCTGGACCGGCATCGGGATGCCGTAAACCAAGCCCGTCATGATCTGCATGAGGCCGAACATGACGAGCGCGGAGGCGCCGTCCAGCCCGCAGGCAAAGACCATTCCAACGATTAGCGGCAGATCCGTGCCGATATCGCCAAAACTCCCCGCAAACTCGTTACGATTGATTTCTATCCGACCTGAAAGGGGCAGACGCATATTTAAGATGGCAACTATGCTGCTTTTTTGGTTTTGAAATCAACTTCGTAGTTTGGAAAGAGAATCACCGCCGGATGGACATGAAGCGCCTTTGCAAGAATGACGGCCCTTTCCGTGCCTATTGTCTGGCGACCCTTCTCCATGCTTGAAATGTTGGCCTGTGCGATGCCCGTCATTTTGGCCAAATCGTTTTGCGATAATCCCTGCAGCTCTCTTAAAGAAGCAAGCATCGCCCCCGGAGAAACATGCACCGTGTCCTTCGCTTCGACGAACTCATCTTTTTTTATCTTTTTCATGTGACATCCTCTCAATATTCGTGAGGGTTGACCTCGACAACATAGACTATGAATTCATCCTTTTCCACGCAATAGATTACTCGCCATTGTTTGCCGAGCCGCGACGAATGAAACCCCTGCCATTCGCCTTTCAATGCCTCGTCATGAAACCCTTTAATTGCCTTCAGCCCCCAGGGGCCCTCAAGCTCTACAATCCTTTTCCACGCAACGTAATTAACTTGTACCTGTCGCGGCGCCTTTTTCAATACCTTCTCAACCCGCCGGTGCTCCCTCACTCGCCACATATACTATATTATATATATGCAATATAATATGTCAACAAAAAAGCCCCCGGATGCGCGGGGGCTTTAGCGTGGCTGACCTATCTACCTCGGCATAGCCCGTGGCGGTATTTTCACCGGCGCCGTGATCGGTTTTCTGAAATCCACAGATGGGATCGTCACTGCCGGCTCACTTCTTAAAGCGGACTTGTACACATTATTATAGCTGTCAAGTATATATAAATTGTCTCCGTAAATTGTCATATCATCAACTTGGGGAACGGAAGTATACTTGAGCACGGCACTGCCGTCGTTTCGCACTTTTATTATGCTTCTTGTTGGAGCGGAGCAATAAACATATAAATATCCATGCTGATCCAGCGCCAAGCTCGACCGGCGTAGCTTATAAAACTCTGTTGTCTCAACCCCGCACCCGAATTCAGGCAGACCCAAGTCAATCACACTATTGGTCGTACTGACCGGATTGTACACGATTACGGACAGACGATACCCCAATGCCCTACCAGTCCCATCATGTTCAGTTCGCGTATCCAATACATACATCAGACCGTCTCTCCCGACGGCGATGTCACTATGGTGAAGCCATCCACCACCAGGAGCAAAGCTGGAAGGACTCAAACGAAATCGTTCCAAGAGTACCCCTGTAGTACTATATTTGGATATTTGCCAGCTTCTATCATCGGTTAAAAGAATATTGCCCGCATTATCGAACGTTAGACCAGCTATGAACAAATCCCCGGCATCAAAACTGAATTCTGTGCCATCAAATGGAATTCTTCTAACTTCACTGTTATAAGCACTGTAGGCGCCATTAGTTCCAACAGCCATTATCTCAGAATTAGTCGTTGATGTCGCGTACACCCATGTTCCTTCGATTGCACCGTCGGATGAATATTTTTTTATTTTGAAAAGATCTGGAAGTGAAACGTAAATTTTACCCGAACTATCGACCGCTATTCCTGTCTCATATGGTGCGATGGAATGAGTCCATGGAAAATGCTCCGCTTCGGCGTCAGTTACCAAAGACCAATGCGACAATTCCACGTATGGAGTTTCTTCCACGGCATACGCATTTCTTAGAGAAAGACTGGGAAAAATCAGCAAGGCAAGCAGACACATCAAGAAAACCATGGTCTTCACGTTCTCGTTTTTCATAATTGACCCCTTTATGTTTGTTTTACGTGGTAAATAAAGAAGCAATTACCGTACCGCCCCCCCCCCAGAAATAGTTGTTATAATTCACTAGGTTAATTGTTTGCGCAGATTTCGAAGGGTTAGAAGAAACCTGACGTGCGTCAAGAAAATGGCAATTGATGAAACAGAGTGGTCAAATTCTCGTAGGGAAGCAGGGTATCAGAGCATAAAGCGCCGGTTACGACCGCAGGAGTATGAGGAGTGAAAATGTCGACTGGCTGAGCGATTTTCTTTCCTTTTAAACCACAGAGCAACGGTTATAAAAATCACCAAGATTGTGCAGAAAGGAGGAGGAGTGCGGGGGTGTTTTCGAGCGGCGTTGAGTTGCGACGCTTTCCATAGCCTATATTACGCGTCGCAACGAAACGCAGGCGGCGAGACGGCGTGTGAGGCGAGCCGCCGTAAGCGAGAAAATTCCCCCGTACGACGCCTCCTTTTTGCTCTGATTTTCGTGATTTCTATAAACTTGCGAATGCCTCTGCGGCGAGGCGCCATTCGCGGGAACCGGACGGGAACATGCGCTCCATGCGGGCGAGCGCTTCGCATACGCGCGGCGTATTGTACACGCGCGATCGCTTTACGGATTCGGAGAGGACGCGGGCGGCCATCTTTCTGACTCCCCAGTTGGAATCCTCAAGGGCCTTGATGAGCGCGTCTTCGGCGACCGCACCTTCGAAGCAGAGAAGCGTCTCCACGGCGAGCTTTCTCGTTTCCGCATCGGGATCGGAGACCGCCGCCTTGGCGATGACTTCAAGCGCCTTGGGGGTGTTGCACATGCGCAGCGCCTTGATCGCAGCCTGCCTTATCTTTGCGATCCTCTCGCGCCTGGGGTTCAGCGAGTGGATGATCTGCGAAAACGATTTTTCAGAAATCTCGGGCGGGAAGTTCAAAAGGTATCTGCCAAGCGATTTCACGGCCTCGTAGCGGACGGGCGGCTCGGAATCGAGCGCCGCGCTCAAAAGGACGCGTGCCGCCTGCATATCGACCAAAAGACCCAGCGATGCCGCCAGAGCGGCCCTGAGCCTCGCGGGAATGGAACGGCCAAGCGAGAGCAACGCCACCATGAGAGGCACGGCCTCATTCACGCCCAAAAGCCCCAACGCGCGCGCCGCTTTTTCACGGACGACCGTATGTGTGTCGTTTGCAAGTGCGTGGAGCAAGGCTTCGGAGGCGCGTTTTTCGCCCAGCTTCCAAAGCGCCCACGCCGCCTCCTCACGCACAAGAGGATCCTCATCGATCTTCAGAAGAACCGAAAGAGGCATGACAGCCTCAGGGATCTTCATCTTCCTCATGAAGGCCAGATCGCCCATCAACTTCGCGGTGTCGGCCCGCTCCCTTTCAGAACCCTCACGCAGAACCATTATCGCGCGGCCCACGTCGAAAGTTTTTTCGGCGCTCTCCGGCTTGAGAATTGAAGGGAACTGACAGATCTCGGCCTCGACCTTGACCTTATCCTTTCCGCCAGGGGCGGATCCGCCTTTAGCGGAGACCTCAACCTGCTTTAGGAGATGTTGGTGCGAACGTGCCATGTCATTATAGTTATCGTCACAAAACAGTTAAAAGTTGCTGCCTTTTTGAGGCCTAGCATAGAGGCCCCCAAGTGCAATAAAAAAGCCCGCCTAAGCCTTTTAGGGCTTCGGCGGGCACTTTATAAGGAAGCGCGAGGTCTATAAGCCGAGTTCTGTCTGGAATAGCCATTTATCTGGGATCGCCGTTGCCGGCGACCTCTAGCGACCTACCCGCAAACCCGCCCGATATTTAAAGGCACTGGCGGACAGCCATTAATGGTTTGCTGTTTGGCCTTGCTTCCCATGGGGTTTTCCTGATTTCACTACAGCGGCCCCGCCCGCTCGCCATTTTCATGACATAGCTGACGGGCCCGCCAACACCACACAAGCATCATGATACCTAAAAAGTATCACTAGCTCGCATGGCGGGCGGGTCCCTCAAGCCACGACAGCCTGAGATCGTTGCCCTGTACATCCTTTCTGTGGCACTTTCCATCCCGATCTTCCTGTGAAGAAACCTCGGGCCCGGGCGTTACCCGGCATGGCGTCCTTTGAAGCTCGGACTTTCCTCCATCCGCCAACTATTCAGCGGCGGACAGCGGCTATTCAACCTCGCGGTTTTTCAAAGATCCTTTTCGTCTATCGCCCTGTTGGCAAGACGGTCCGCATGGGTGTTTCTCTCACGCGGCAGATATTCTATGGTATGCTTTCCGAATATTTTGAGCTTATCTTTTGCAAGTTTGAAGAGGCGTCTCAAGCCCTCGTTTCTTACAAGATAGTCGCCTTTTATCTGCTTCACGAGAAGTTCCGAATCGGAAAAGATGGAGAGTTGATCGGCGCCCAGCCTCCTGGCCTCTTCAAGCGCGATGATGAGCGCCTGATACTCGGCCTGGTTGTTCGTGGTCTCGCCCAGATAGCGCGAGAGCTCGGCCACTACGTCTCCGTCTTCGTCCATGAGAACGGCGCCCGCGCCTGCCGGCCCGGGATTTCCGCGGGCCGCTCCGTCAGTGTAAATTGTCATTCGTTTCATGATTTTTTATCCACCAGTCCAAACGCCTCAAGAAGGGTCGTCTCTTCGTGAGGAGAGAGATATGAGATGATCTGTTTCGATTGCGGCGTAAGATGAGAATCTTTCTTGAGATCGTATTTCTTGTCCTTCAACTCCAATGCGGACTCGCGAAGAAGCTCGGCTGCTATCTCCCGGAAAAGCGCGTGCACCTCTTCCACAGTGATACCGTCCTCCAAGAGTTTAGAGACGGAGGAAAACTCCTCATGCTCGGCCAAAAACAAAAGCAGTTCGGCGGCAGTCTGTTTCGGCATCACTTGAACTTTCATGATATTCGCTCCTTATTTTTGAGGCGTAAGTTTATCACAGCAGGCTCTTATATGGCAACCCCGCGCTCTTACTTGCCGGCCGGGTCGCTTTCTGCGCCGTTTTCCTGGTTGACGAATATCAGCCTGTGACATGAGGGGCAATTCTTGAACTCGTTGTACTTGAGCATCTCGTTGAAGAGCTGCGGCGGTACGTTCATGCTGCATCCCTGACAAACGCCCTTCTCAACGTGAACAAGGGCGTCTGGATACCTCTGACGGACGAAATCGTATTTCCTGACAAGCTTTATATCCAGCTTCGAAACGATCTCCGGCCGCCGCGACTCAATACCCTCAAGCGTCTTTACGAGCTCAGCCTCCTCTACCTTCAAGGCCTCGTCTTCCTTGCGATAGGCAGCCTCTTTATCGGTCAGATCCGTTTCAAGTTGCGTGATTTTTTTGGTGAGAACATCGATTTGTTCCATGAGGCCCAAAATGCGGTCCTCACGCTCTTTATTGAGCTTTTTAGTCTCTGCTATTTCCTTTAACGCCGCCTGATATTCCTTGGTCGTCTTTATGGCGTAAAGCTTGGCCTCGCGCTGTCTTGCGTGATCCACGGCGGATGTGAGCTCCATCTCCTCGTGTCTTCTCGACTTTTCGGCCTCGGCCATCTCCTGCTTTGCCTGATCGATTGAGTCTTTTACCTCGCGATAGGCCGATTCTACGGCGGCGATCCGCTCGGGGAGCATTTCCAACGTATTGTTTATGTCATTTAAGCGGAGGTCTATTTCCTGGAGTTCTCTTAGAAGGGCTAATTGCGCTTGGAAGTCTGGTTTCATAGTTGTCAAAAAGTGGCAGAAGTTACGCCCAAACGCCGAATCTTGTCAATCCCTTTAATACTATTGATCTTTATAAACGAGATGGCTAGTATCCGGCTGTTTTTGGGGCCTATAGCTCAATGGCAGAGCCTCCGGCTCATAACCGGGTGGTTCCAGGTTCAAGTCCTGGTGGGCCCACATAAAAGTTTCACCGCCCTCCATGAGAAATCTCGGCACGCTCAAGAAGTATCACGCATATCTCCTTCCGACGTTGTCGTTTTTTCTCTTCGCGATATTTTTCGACGTCGTCATAACGCTTTTGGGTCTCGCCAACCCGATGCTCACAAGGGTGCTCTTCGACTACGCCTACCAGTTCAAGAACCTCACGCTCCTCAACGTGACTATCGCAGCGATCGTCGTCACCTATTTTTTATATTTTTTCCTGAACATCGTCTCCGATTATCTGCAGGTCTATGTGAGTCAGGAGGCGACAGCGACACTCACGAGCAATGTGTTTTATGCGATCCAGTGTCTGCCCTTGAGATTCCACCAGGAAAAAAGCGCGGGCGATCTTTTGATCCGCATAACCGACGACGTCTATAATACAATCTCAATGGTGATGAGTATTCTGCCGACAATCATCATCGACGGCGGCAGGTTCATTATCATTCTGCTCATAGCGCTCACCATCAATCCTAAGCTTACGTTTCTGGCGCTTCTCTCCGTTCCCCTCTACATCTTAGAGACGAGATTTTACGCGAACCGCCTGCAGGGTGTGGAAGTGGAGTCGATCGACGCCGAATCGAACATATACTCGCGCGCGCAGGAGAGGCTCGCGGGAATAAAAACGATCAAGGCGTTCGGACAGGAGCGGGCGGAAACGCTTTCGTTCGGCAACCTCATACGCCGCAGGTACCGCATCCACGTGAAGGGCAAGGTCTTAGACGTCTTGAGGACGTTCACGAATTCCATCACGCTTCAGATGTGGTCCGTCTTTCTGACGTGGTATCTGGGCTATCAGGTCGTGCAGGGTCAGCTAACGATAGGCGAGATCGTGGCTCTGATGTTGTATTTGGAGCAGCTCGCAGAACCCATCAGCTCGTTTTCGAATCTCGCCACGTCATGGAAGACGAGCCTCGTCTCGATGCGGAGATTGAACGAGGTTCTGGATTATCCTTCCGAGATGTCCCTCACGGCCGGCGGTATGGAACTTAAACTTTCGGCCGGGGAAATCACGACGGACAAACTCTCTTTCTCCTATGCCGCCGATGAAGAGATACTTCACAACATAAAGGTACATTTCCCGCCGCATTCGTCGACGGCGATAGTGGGTGCGTCGGGTTCGGGCAAGACAACACTCGTAAATCTTCTCATGCGTTTCTTCGACGCTACGGAAGGCGCAATCTTCATCGACGGGCAAAATATATCGGAGGTGAGAGTCTCCTCGCTTCGCAACAGGGTGGGCATGATAGCCCAGGAGTACGCCCTCTTCGACGGAACCGTTCTTGAAAATATCCTATACGGAAATCCGGACAAGACGCTCAAAGACGCCATGGAAGCGGCGAAACTAGCATCCGCTTACGAATTCATAATGAAGTTCCCGGAAGGATTTGAAACGCAGGTGGGTCCGGGCGGCACCTTCCTCTCCGGCGGCCAGCGCCAGAGGATCGCTATCGCGCGCACACTTCTCAAAAATCCGCAAATCATAGTGTTCGACGAGGTGACAGCGGCGCTTGATCCCGAAAGCGAATTTCACATTCAGGAAGTGATAGCAAAACTTCAAACGACCAAGACCATCGTAATAATCGCGCACCGGCTGTCCACGATCAAGACGTCGGACCGAATCATGGTGCTCGAGGGCGGGCGCTTTGTAGAAGAGGGTCGCTTCGAAGAGCTTTTGGAAAAGCGCGGCGCGTTTTACCGCTTCTACTGGAAACAGTTCGGCGGACTTGCCGTCTTCCGCCAACAGCTGGCCCTGGAGATGGAGCGCGCCGCGAGATACGGCTCCCACTTCTGCCTCGCAATTCTCAAATATCTGAAATACGAAGAGGTCACCAATGAAAGCGGATCGGACGAGGCGGACCACTTCGTGGATGATCTCGATTATCTCATTAAAAAAAGCATCCGCATGGGCGACAACAGCGCCGTGCTGGGCGGCGACACGATTCTCATCTTGCTCCCGGAGATCAGGCCCGATCAGTTGAGGGCGTTCTTCGAGAGGTTGCAGGGGATCGTCACTGCACCCGCGGAAGAGAGAAAACCGATCGCCAAAGAGGATTATTTGATCGTCGGCACGAGACTTTCACGCCAGCTTTTCAGAACGCCTGAAGAGCTTGTCCGCGCGCTCATAAAAAAGGCCGCGGCCATCAAGATGGAAGCGGGCCATGCGGTCGTCGACGAAATGGAGCTGATACCCAATGCAAGACCTTAAGAAAAACATACTGGACCGCCTCATAGACAATTTCTCATCCGAGGATTTGAAAAAGCGCGTCTGGATCGTGACAATTCTTGGTTTAGCACTCTGCGCGGCGATTGCGGCGGGCGGATACTTTTTCCTCAACTGGAATTTCACCGTCCAGGCGGGAGAACCTCAAGTGCCCTTCTGGAAACTTCTCTGGATGGGAAAATAAATCAGACGTGGAACTCCAGGGCCCAGCCGTCCGAGAGAACCTGATCTCTCGCGACCTGCTGGCCGTCATGCATGCCCCCACCCCAAACGCGCGCATATTTCAGAGATTGGGCGATCTCTTTGTGAAGACCGTGCGCGGCGTCCATGACGTTGCTCCCGATAGGCAAAACAAGTGGATCCTGTTTTTCAAGCTTCTTGCCGGGCGCCTTTGTGTAGACACGGATGATTCTAAGCTCCTCAAAAAGGCGGCGAGGGAGTGTGTTTTTTATATCTTCGCCCGCGGCTGAGATCTTGATCAGTGGGAAGCGTCCTCCCAGCCATTCCTCGAATATCGGGAGATTCTCCTCCGCGTCGGTCAGATCCATCTTGTTGCCCAGAATTATCGTGCGGAGATACACGGCGCCAACTTTTCGCAGCTCGGGTTCGGGAATCTTGTCGACAAGAAAAACGTAGTGCTTTTCCATCTGCTTCAAAATGATATCAATGGCATCAAGAAGATCGGGTGAGGCCATATCTACGACGATCGCGGCGATATCGGCGTTCCTTGTGATATCAGGCACGAACTGCTCGAGTGCCGTATCCGTTATCGCCGGAAGCTCCACAAGCTGGATTCTCACATCTTCAAAGGGCATCATCCACGGCACCGGCATCCGGGTCGTGAACGGATAGGGCGCGACTTCGGGAGTGGCGTTCGTGAGCGTTCTCAAAAGCTGCGATTTCCCGCCGTTGGGCGGCCCCAGGAAAACTATCTGGCCGGCCCCCTCGCGTGGAACAGTGACGGCCTTGCGGGCGCCGCTCTTTTTATCTTTATCGCCGCCCTCCTTCATCTTCTTCATCTTCTGATTGAGTTCGGAGCGCAGCTTATCTGTGCCCTTGTGCTTGGGCATGATCGCCATCATCTCTTCCATGATGGCGAGCTTCTCCTCGCGCGTCTTGGCCTGGCGGAGCCTCGTCTCAGCCTCGTGATATTGTGGAGGTACGTTCGTCGGCATAGCGCATATATACGGCCAAGTTTCTTGACAAAGTCAAGGATGGAGTCTTAGTAATGGAAGACAGGAGCCTATTTAAATGAAAAAATCCGCCAAGGTCGATTCTCCAGCACTTCTCGTCATAGACATGCAGCGCTATTTTCTGGATCCCAAGGAGGATGCCTTTCTTGAAAAGGGGCCGGCGATAGTCCCCAATGTCAAAAAACTCATTTCGGTCTTTCGGAAGAAAGGCCTTCCCATTATCTTCACGCGCCATGCGCACCGCAAGGGCGAGGGGACCGGCCAAATGGGGAGCTGGTGGAAAAACGATCTGCCGTGGGATGGCGATCCTGCGGCCGACCTGATCGCGGATATCGGCCCCGCCGAAGGCGAGCAGATCATCACGAAATCAAGATACAGCGCGTTTGAAAGGACGATCGTCGGCCCGTATTTCAAGGGGCACGGGATAGAAACCGTGGTCATCTGCGGAGTCATGACGCACCTGTGCGTAGAGACGTCCGCCCGCCACGCCTTCATACTCGATTTCCAGCCGGTCGTCGTTTCGGACGCGTGCGCCACGCAAACAGATGAACATCATAAGGCATCACTTTTGAATCTGGGCCACGGCTTTGCGCACATCTGCGACACCAAAACCCTTCTATCTCTCTTATGACGATCGACTTTCTCATAATAGGCGGCGGGCCTTCGGGTATGGCCGCGGCGATTCAGGGAGCAAGGTTGGGCCTCAAGACAACCATTGTCGAGCGAAGCTCTCTTGGCGGGCAGGCGCTCACCGCTCCCTGGATAGA
Source organism: bacterium (assembly GCA_041739675.1). GTDB lineage: Bacteria > UBA10199 > UBA10199 > 2-02-FULL-44-16 > DYJF01 > DYJF01. The sequence continues at coordinate 26,404 of JBGSNL010000029.1, read as the reverse complement.
AAACTATCCCGGCTTTCCCGATGGAATCACCGGTAATGAACTCATGTCTTTTTTCCAGCAACAACTTGAGCGGTGGCCGATCAAGGTAATATTTGAAGAGGCGAAAGATATCGAATCGTACGGTGCAAAAAGTGTGCTTATCGCCGTCGGTTTGACGCCGAAACTTGCGGGGGTACCCGGCGAAATTCCATACGGCGATCCCGACCGCATCGAGCACGCCGGAAAAGATGTGCTTGTAATAGGCGGGGGCGATTCGGCGTTCGATCTGGCATGGGGCTATGCAAAGAAGGCAAAAAGTGTGACTGTAGGAATGAGGAGCGAAAACCCGAAGGCCCTTCCCAAGCTGGTGGCTCGCGCAGGAGGAAGCGGCATTGCGGTAAAGAAGAATTGGTCGCCTTCAGACGTTTCGTACGATCTCATCATTTCCTGCATAGGTAAGGAAGCAAATCATCCATTGCTTCTGAAACTGGACAAAGCGCCGGGCGTGTTTGCGGCGGGCGATATATGCCACCCGGCTGACAGGCATATCGCGCTCGCGGTGGGGGATGGAATAGCAGCGGCCCAGGCGGCATGGCGTTATCTAAAATGAAAATAATTTCCAAAACGGGTGATCCTAATATTGCCGAAGTCTTCGTTGCAAAGTTTCGCGGCGATCCCAGGCTCATGGCGGAGTTCGTGGATTCAAGAGACCCCAATCTGCCGAAGAAAGATAAATGGGTTATCATCGTCTCAACACAATTCGGTTGTCCTGTTGAATGTCTTATGTGTGATTCGGGAGGGAGCTATCGAGGCAACCTGACGGCTGATGAAATATCTGGGCAGATCGATCACATCATCAATTTCTATCCCAAAGGTCTCTCAAATCACTGCAACAAATTCAAAGTCCAGTTTGCAAGGATGGGCGAGCCGGCGCTTAACCCAGCAGTGCTTGAAGTAATAAGAGAATTGCCGAACCGTTATGACAATCCGAACATCATCCCGTGCATCGCCACGACTGCGCCGTCGTCGGCATCGCGATGGTTCGAGGAACTTTTGGAGATCAAGAGATCGATCTATGCCGGCAAACTCTTTCAGCTTCAATTTTCAATAAACTCTACAGATGAATCTGAACGGGATCGCTTGATGCCCATTTCGAAATGGAATTTATCTCAGATTGCGGAGTACGGAAATCGTTTTGTGGAAAAAGGCGATAGAAAGGTGAGCTTGAATTTTGCGCTGACGGAAGGAATCGCAGTCGATCCCGATGCAATTTCGCGCCACTTCGACCCGAAAAAGTTTTGCATCAAGATTACACCTCTTAATCCCACGGAAACTGCAAGCGCTTCGGGCCTCAAAGACGCCCTCCCCAAATCCGACTATATAATGAAGGGGCTTTCTGAGGCTGGTTTTGACGTGATCCTAAGTATCGGAGAACTAAAGGAAAACGAGATCGGCTCCAACTGCGGCCAGGCAGTGAGAAAACTACTTGGAAACCTGCAAAACGACCTTTCCGCTCTGGCCTGAGCGCATCTTCTCCATGGCGTCGAAGAATTTGTCGAACGCGAAGTGGTGAGTGATGATCGTTTGCAGATCTTCGCGGAAACCCTTATTTTTGAATAACTCTTTCATCTTGTTCCAGTCGCCCCACATCCTGCGACCGTAGATTCCCTTGACCGTCGTGTACTTGAAGATGATCTGTTTTGAGACATCGATCGTCGCCGGCTGTGAATAGACACCGAGAAGAATCATATCGCCGCCGGTTCGCAATAAATCAAAACCGTGCGTCAGCGCGTCGGTGGACCCTGACATCTCAAGGACGACATCCGCGCCCTTGCCGCCGGTTAGCTCGAATATCTCTTTTGTGAGGGCGTCTGTTTCCCCTTCGCCATAAACCTTCGTCGCACCGAGTTTTCTGGCAAGCGCCGAGCGATACTCATTCTTTTTTTCGACCGCAAAAACATTTTTCGCGCCGGCATATTTGCAAAGAAGGACGCACATAATGCCGATCGGCCCCAGCCCCAGAATAACCACGTCTTTTCCCGAAACGTCGGTGGAATAGACCGAATGAACGGCATTCCCCAGCGGATCCTGAATTGAGCAAAGATCGGGCGGCACATCCCTGTCATTCTGCCAGACGTTCGTCGCGGGGATGCATGCGTATTCGGCGAACACACCCGGCACGTCGATGCCGAAGACCTTCATGTTCTGACAAACGTGGGCCTGACCTGTCATGCACTGATGACAATGGCCGCAGGCGATGTGGCACTCGCCCGATACGTAATCTCCGACCTTCGCGCTCGTGACGTTCTTGCCGATCTCGACAACATGACCCGCAAACTCGTGCCCGTAGAGAAGCGGCGGCTTGATTCTTTTTGATGCCCAGTTGTCCCAATTGAATATGTGAACATCGGTGCCGCAGATGGAGGCCACATCGACCTTTATAAGAACGTCATTCGGGCCGGGTTTTGGAACATCGACGGTCATCATTTCCGTGCCGTTAGGTTCGCCCTTGATCTTGACCACCGCTTTCATTTGGCCGGCCATCATCCCCTCCACTTATTTTATCGCCTTGAATTCCCTTCCCGCCTTGATGATTTTTTCGATACCGAAATCCAGATCCTTTTTCGAATGACCCGCGGAGAGCATCACCCTTATTCGCGCTTTGCCTTTCGGCACAGTTGGATAACCAAGCGCCATCGCGAAAACGCCCTCTTCATACAAACGCTTGCTCATACCGTGCGCGACTTGGGCCTCGCCCAGCATTAAAGGCGTGATGGGGGTCTGTGAAATTCCGATATCGAAACCCGCCTCTTTCATCGCCGATTTAAAATATTTGCTGTTTTCCCACAATGTGTTCACAAGCGTTTCGCTCTTCTCTAAAAGTTCGATCGCCTTGAGGCACCCTGCCGCCTCCGAAGGAGAAAGTGCGTTTGAAAACAGGAAGGGCCGCCCGCGCTGTTTGAGCCAGAGCGCCATCTCGCGGCGCCCCGCAACGAAGCCGCCGGCGCAGCCGAAGGCCTTGGATAACGTTCCCACTTCTATATCGATGCGATCGCCCAGGCCAAAGTGATTCACGACACCGCGCCCGCCCTTGCCCAAAACCCCCTCGCCGTGCGCATCGTCTACCATCGTGACGCAGTCGTATTTCTCGCCCAGCTCCGCTATCGTCTTGAGATCGGCGATGTCGCCGTCCATCGAGAAGACTCCGTCGGTGATAATATATTTTCTTTCGTATCCCGGATTTTCTTTGATGATGCGCTCAAGATCGGCCATGTCGTTGTGCTTGTAGCGCAGGATCGGCGCCTTCGTGAGGCGGCAGCCGTCTATCACCGAGGCGTGATTCAGCTCGTCTGAAAAAATCACGTCCTCTTTCCTGATGATCGCAGGGATGACACCCGCGTTCGCCAGAAAACCGCTTTGGAAAACGACACACGCCTCGCGCCCCTTGAAGCGCGCAAGCGCGTCTTCCAGCTTTATGTGCAGATCCATCGTGCCGGCGATAGATCTCACGGCTCCTGCGCCTACGCCGTACTTGTCCACCGCGTCTTTTGCGGCCTTGATCATCTCAGGATGGTTTGCAAGCCCCAGATAATTATTGGACGAGAGGTTCAAGAGTTTCTTGCCGTCTATCATCACCCACGGCGAGTTTGCGCTCTCAAGCGTGCGGATTGTGTTGTAAAGGCCGGACTGTTTCAGATCGTCTATATCCTTCACCAGAAAGTCGAGTTTTGGCATCTCCCCTCCTTTATGATTGGCAAGCGGATAAATATCGGATATTCAGGCGAGGTCAACCAATTTTATGGCTCACATTTTGATCATAGGCCCCGATCCGGAGGCGAGAGAGGTTTTAAAACTCCGCTTTGAAGTGGAGGGCTTAAGCGTTTCAACGGCCCTGGGCAGCGACGATGCGGCTTTCTTGATCGAGCAGAGAAGACCGGACGCCGTGATGATCGACATGATGGGTTACGACGAAAACGAACAGAACGAAATCCGCAGGATAATAAAAAAAACAGAACAGATGAAATCACCATCCGTTCTGCTTCTTCCGCGCGACAATACAGCACTCACAAAAACGGCGGTCAAGCTGTGCGATTTCTGCGGACCCGCCGCTGGAAAATCGAAACTGAATGCCGATCTTATCGTCAGGAAACCTTACGATTTGGACACGCTGATCGCAAAGACCAAACACCTGATCGCTAACCCCAAAAAGTCTTACTCATCTCATAGAGGTTCTCGTCGACCGTCTTGATGCCGGCGGTCACTTCAGAGAGCGGCACCTCAACGATGTTCGTCCCCCGTAAAGCGACAAACACGCCGAAATCCCCGGCGTGAACCGCATTCATAGCGGCAACGCCGAAGCGCGTCGCAAGCACGCGGTCGCGGGCGGTCGGTTTTCCGCCGCGCTGAACGTGGCCCAGCACCGTGACGCGCGTCTCGTAGCCGGTTTTTTTCTCGATCGCCTTTGCCAGAACCTGCCCGATGCCGCCCAACTGCACGTGCCCGAACTCGTCCAGCCTTGAAGAAGAGAGGATCTCCTCCTGCTTCGCTCCCGATTTGATCTTCGCCCCTTCGGCAACCACTATGATGGAGAAAAACGCACCCCTCTTGTGGCGCCTCTCGATCACCTCGCAGACCTCGTCGACATCGACCGGTTTTTCGGGGATCAGAATGCAGTCCGCACCGCCGGCGATCCCCGAATATGTCGCTATCCACCCCGCATGGCGCCCCATCACCTCGCAGACGAGAACGCGGTTGTGTGACTCCGCGGTTGTGTGGAGGCGGTCAACCGCATCGGTTGCAATCTCAACGGCGGTGTCGAAACCGAACGTGAAATCGGTGCCGTTCAAATCGTTGTCGATCGTCTTTGGAACGCCTACAACCTTGACGCCCTGGTCTGTAAGTTTTTTTGCTATCCCAAGCGTATCCTCGCCGCCGATGGCGATGATCGCATCGAGTTTCAGCTTTTTAATATTTTCTATCGCCGTCTTCGCCGTCTCTTCGTCCTTGAAGATATTTGTGCGCGAAGTGCCCAGGATCGTTCCGCCGCGATAAAGAATTCCGGTGATCAGTGCGCGGTCAAGCGTCATCGTCTCTTTTGTGACAAGCCCCTTCCAGCCGTGTTTGATCCCGATCATCTCGTATTTGCCGAGAACTATCGAACGCCTGACCACGGCGCGTATCACCGCGTTGAGCCCCGGACAATCTCCGCCACCTGTCAAAACTCCAACTCGCATACTCATACCGACTCCTCCAATCTGATTGTTATTTGTTTCTTCCGCTCTTTTTTTCACTCTTGTTTTCTTGCGTGGCCTCTTCACCGGGCTTCGTCTCGCCCTGGAAGACGTCCCAGCTCTTCAGGTAATCAAGCGCAACTCCGACTTGATAATCCTTTGCAAGGACCTCGGCCGGTTTTTCCTTGGGAACAATCCGCTCCTTGGTAACCTCCAGATGTCCCGGGAGCGCGCCTTCGCTGATTGAAGCCTTCTTATCCTCTACCTTCGGCGCCTCGGCCGGGACAACGATGTCGGGCGTGATGCCCTGCGCCTGGATGGAGCGTCCGCTCGGCGTGAAATAGCGCGCGACCGTGAGCTTCAAGCCGCTGCCATCGTCAAGCTCCACTACGGTCTGCACCGACCCCTTTCCGAAGGATTGCAACCCCAGAATCATCGCGCGTTTGTTGTCCTGAAGCGCGCCGGCAACGATCTCCGATGCGGAGGCGGAGCCGTGATCGACCAGGATGATCACCGGACAGGTGACTTTGTCACCCTCGGCCGTCGCCTCTCTGCGGTCGATCTCCTGTCCGCGGCTCTCGGTGGTAACAATCACTCCTTTATCAAGGAAGAGATTTGAAACCTCGACCGCCTGATCGAGAAGGCCTCCGGGATTTTTCCGCAAATCCAGAACCATGCCGTGGAGCGCACCTTTGTCTCCGAGTTCCTTGATTGCCTTCTTAAGGGATTTCGACGTGTCGGATTGGAACGAGCTGACGCTTACGTATCCGTAATGCTTGTCAAGGACCTCCCATTTCACGCTGGGGACGTTGATCGCCTGTCTCATGAGCGAGATTTCAAACGGCTGCTTGAAATTTTTCCTGACGATCGTGATGACGACGCGGCTGCCGCGCTTTCCGCGCATCTTCGTCACCGCCTGCGTCAGATCCATGTTCTCCGTGGATTCGCCGTTGATCTTGAAAATCTTGTCGCCCGGTTCGACTCCTGCTTTATCTGCAGGCGATCCTTTTATAGGCGCAACAACCGTGAGAATGCCGTCCCTTATCGCAACTTCGATTCCCACACCGTCAAAGCGCCCGCTCGTATCGACCTTGAGCTCTTTGAAAACCGCGGGAGGCATGTAAGCCGAGTGGGGGTCAAGCGTCATGAGCATTCCACGGATGGCGCCTGCGATAAGTTTCTGCTCGTCCACCTCGTCGACATAACTGTCTTCGACGTAGCCCAGGACTTTTGTGAAGATATGAAGGGATTTATAGCCCTTTTCCGTCAATGCGTGTGATGAAGCGGGAAGCAAGAAACCGGCCAAAAAAACAGCCAGACCGACCCGAATAGCCCTGAACGCGCGCATTTCTTCCTCCAGAATTTTGAAAAAACGTTTATAAATTAGTGATTTTCTAACATGGGGCCGAAAAAATGCAACGGGAAACTACAGCGTAACGTGTCTTACACTGGGCATATCATTGTCGAGAAAACGTCTGGCGACCGTTTCAAAACGGGCGGGCAGGTCGGTGACATATATTTGATAAGCCGCCTTTGACACGGATTTGTTTCTTGTACCTTCCCTTTCGAGGAGCGCTTCAAGTGCTGTGGCCGTCGCCTCCGCGGAATCTATGAGCGTGATATCGCTACCCACCGTTTCTTTGATCAGGGGTTTGAGCAGCGGATAGTGTGTGCAACCAAGGATCAGGACATCGATTCCCTCTTTGTGCATATCCGAGAGATAGTGTTTTGCCGCAGACCTTGCGACATCGTTGTCTGTCCAGCCCTCTTCGACCAGCGGCACAAAGAGCGGGCAGGCCTGCGACACGACTCGAACCTGGTTGTTTAACTCCTTGAGCGCCCGCGCATAGGCATCGCTCGATATCGTGGCCGAAGTTCCGATTACGCCGATCGCACCCTTCTTCGTCGCCTTTATCGCCTCCTTCGCGCCTGGGAGCACGACACCGAGAACCGGGAGATCGAATTTCGCCGAGAGCGCCGGCAGGGCCAAGGCGGACGCGGTATTGCAGGCCACAACGATGGCTTTGACACCGCGGCTCTCCAAAAACGCAGTATTTTCAAGCGAATATCTTATGACCGTCTCGGCCGATTTCGTTCCGTACGGAACGCGCGCATTATCGCCGAGATATATGAGCGATTCGTTGGGCAAACGCCTTTTGATCTCGGCAAAAACAGTGAGCCCGCCTATCCCTGAATCGAATATCCCTATCGGTCTTTCCGCTTTCACCATGCGCCGCGCTATAGCGAATAAACCAACATTTCGCAACCGAATCCTCACCTTCCCTCTCCCTTGATGGGAGAGGGCGTAAAGCCCCGAGGGGGCCACGCCCCTTTTCGGGGTCGGGGTGAGGGTGACGTATGCGCGTCAAAAATCCGGCTCTTTCTGATCACAAATTACCGATTTGATACCCTCGCAATTTTGCCCAATTCCCCAACCATCCGAAATTACTAAGATTATCCACACACACACACACACACACACACTATACCGGCACGATAATTGCTCTTTCTTAAGATCGTTACATCAAAACAAAGGAGGATACTATGAAACCAAGAGTCAGAATAAGCCATCTTTTCACATTGTTGATCGCATCGATCATTCTTACAAGCATCAACACTGGAAAGGCAAACGCCATTGATGAAGTTCGATATACGGAAATTGCTCACTGGGCTGCAGTGGGCGCGTCCGAAGATGGACCCGAAATAACTCGCTTTGGCGAAAAACCCGGAATAGCCATTGATAACGCCGGCAACATTTATCTAATGCTTCCATCAATCTCGCAGATCAAGGAATTTTCGCCAGCTGGAGATTTCCTGGAACGATTTTCGAATTTTTTCTTCTCTCACAATAGTGATGAAATGGCCATTGGGCGCGACGGCATCCATTATGCGACTGGAATAGGCGTTTCGAAATTACGATTCGATGGCAGCAAGTCATATAATTTCTTTTCACCAGGCACAATCGGCAATCCTATTGAAGCGCTAGCTATGGACAACGATGGAAACATCTATTTGAGTATTCCTGAGACATCAGCAGTCAAAAAATATGATAGTTCCGGCAGTCTTCTATCTATTTTTAATATCTTGCTGCCAGACCGTTCCGGCGTATATGAGAAATATATTGACGTAGGAAAGGACGGATTGATTTACGTACTCGACGACAACCGGCGTCTCATCATTGTATTAAACAGTGACGGCACAATTCGAAACAGAATCGACATTAGCGCGCCAGAATTCAGCTGTGAAATGCGTGCCTCCGATCCTGATGTTGAAGATGAATCTTGGGGTGATCGTTCTGCCATGGCAGTAGACGATTACGGATATGTCTATGTCTACTGCTCGGGCGGAACAAGAAGCATAGAAAAAATCAGAAATGACGGCCACCTTGTGCTCAAATATACCTCTCCACCTCAAGTCAAGGCCATGGCGATCCGTGACAACAACCTTTATATAGTTGATGATGAAAAAATTGTTCACAAATCCGCTTTACGTATGGAATCGCCTCCTGTGATGACGCCACGAGCACCTTTATTGACACCCAAGACACCTCTTCCCCGCGGAGGATTTCCAAGATTCTAACAATTTGAACTCTGAAAAAGCCCCCGGCCATCCGGGGGTTTTGTTTTATCTAAAATGCCACTTTATAATAGCCAGAAATACGCAATTGCCATGTGATATCATGTGATTACGCCGCGACCAAGTCGACGATCCCCTCTTTGGCAATTTTACGAAAAGAACCTATTCTTTGGAGAAATATTTGTTGAAAAGAACCTATGTTTTAAGTCATACCTTGACTAATCTAAAGTGACACTTTATAATAGTCGCATGTATATAAAAAGAGAATTATATCAGGTAGTTAATCGGGCGTCCAAAACATCGCCCGTCATTATGTTGACCGGCCCAAGACAGGCCGGAAAGACCACTTTGCTGCGTCATACGGAGCCGAACAGGAGTTTTGTAACCCTTGATGATCTTGAAGTCAGATCGCTTGCGCAAAAAGATCCAAAAACATTTCTTGAACGCTTTCCGCCGCCTGTTCTCATTGACGAGTTCCAGTACGCACCAGAAATTCTTCCTTACATAAAAATACGGGTCGACGAAAAAAGAACCAAGCTCATCGATGCGGGCGGAGATTACTGGCTCACCGGTTCCCAGAATTTTTCCATGATGAAGAAAGTTTCCGAATCGCTCGCAGGGCGCGTCACAATACTTAACCTTCTGGGTCTTAGCAGGAAGGAAATCAACGGCGAACCGCCGGACGACAGGGATTTCATAGCCACTCCTGCCCCGGCCTTCGAAACAGAGCGAAGCATAGATGACATTTTTCAGTTCATCGTCAGAGGCGACAAACCGGAGTTGTGGGCAAATCGGGATATAGACACGGAGATATATTATCGTTCATACGTACAAACGTACATCGAACGCGATGTGGTCTCTCAACTCAAGGTAAAAGATATCGGTCTCTTTGAAAAGTTTATGCGCCTCTTGGCCGGCAGAATAGGACAGTTGTTGAATTTGGCATCTCTTGCCGGAGATGTGGAAGTCAGTCTCCCGACAATAAAATCATGGATAACGCTACTTGAAAGAAGTTTTCAGATCATGCTTCTGCCGCCGTATTTCAGAAACATCGGCAAGAGATCCGTTAAAACACAAAAAATATATTTTCTGGATACGGGTCTGGCATGCTATTTTTTAAAACTTGGAACATCACAAAGCGCTTATGCAAGCCATATCGCCGGAGGGCTCTTTGAAAACTGGGTGATATCGGAAATTGTGAAAAGTTACTGGTACAAGGGGTTGGCGGCTAATCTTTATTTCTGGAGAACAAAAGAGGGAACTGAGACGGACATCATCTATGAAACCGAAGGCAAGATCTATCCTGTGGAAATAAAACTGGCCTCTTCTCCCCCAAGGAAAACATTTACGTCACTCGAAAAAATAGCGAAATCAAGCGGACTCGAATTTGAGAGGAAAAAGATCATCTGCACATCGAAGTCCAATCTGCCTCTCGATGCAAAAACCGAAATTGTGTCGGCACTTTCGATCACATAGGGTTTGGCACTGAATCTTTTGTCCGATTTGCACCCCTTGACATAACCTCGTTTCCGCCTGTATTATCCGCGAATTCAATTAACGAAAGGGGTTTTTATGTTCGGACTTTTGAATCTTTTGGGACAGGTAGAGACCGCACCCGTTGAAGCGGGCGACCACAACTTCATCAACCTCGTGATCCACGCGAACACGGTGGTGCAGCTTACACTGCTGCTGCTCGTCATGTTTTCGATCGTCTCCTGGGCCATCATCGGTAGCAAACACAGACAGCTCAAGAAGGCCAAAGAGCAATCGAACAAGTTTTACCAGTCCTTCTGGCAGGCAAGGAACATGGACCAGTTCATAACGAAGGGCCAGTTCCGGAAAAGCCCGGCCTTCAACGTCTTCAAGGCGGGCGTGGACGTGCTCCGCGAAGATGAGAAGCATGAAAACGCCATGTCGGTTGAAAAAGAGATCAGGCGCGCTGCCGAAGAGGAAGTGGAGCAGATGGAATACGGCGTACCGTTCCTGGCTACGACCGGCTCCGCCGCGCCGTTCATCGGACTTTTCGGAACCGTGTGGGGAATCCTGAACGCGTTCTGGAAGATCGGCCGCACCGGGACTTCAAGCCTTGCAATAGTCGGCCCGCACATCGCGGAGGCGCTCATCGCTACGGCGATAGGCCTTGCGGCAGCGATCCCGGCGGTTATCTTCTACAACGTATACGTCAACAAGATCAGACTGATCTCCAAGGATCTGGACAATTTCACGGACGATCTGGTCGGCCGCATCAAAAACGAATACTACGCCTGACGAAAGGATAAGTTATGATAGTGCACTCGGGAGGGGGACATCACCGGCTCAACCCGGACATCAACATCACGCCGTTCGTGGACGTGATGCTGGTTCTTCTCATCATCTTCATGGTGACGGCTCCGCTATTGCAGCAGGGTCTGCCCGTGAACCTTCCGCAGGCGCAGGCACAGGCCCTGAAGCGCACGAAGAACGACGTCGTCGTGACGATCCAGAAGGGCGATCAGATTTTCATAGGCGACGATCAGACCCTCGTGCCGATCGACAAGCTCGAAGAACAGCTCACGCTAATCTATTCAACAAAACAGGAAAAAGATCTCTTCATCAAGGCCGATACGGATCTTCTCTACGGCACTGTGATCAAGGTCATGTCGATAGCTAAGAAGGCGGGCGTGGACAGAATCGGCATGATCACGCAACCGGAGGCCGAGGGCGCCCTCTAGGCAGGAAATGAATGAACCATAAGGCACATTCTCAACGCACTCCTTCGCTTAAAAAAGCGATAACCTATTCGGTCATAATCCACGTCATTATCGTTATTACGCTGTCCGTCGTTCCCGGCCTCCGCCTTCCCATGTACGATAAACCCACAAGGGTTATCTGGGTGGAGCTGCCCAAAGGGACGAGCGATGAGATCGGGCTTGGAATAAAAAAGTCCGAATCGCTTCCAAAGAGCACGATCGAAGAGCAGAAAAAACTCTTCGAACCCGAACAAAAACCGCTTGCCCCCGAGATGAAGGCTCCAGCACAACAGGCACCCAAGCCGCCGGAAAAGATGGGTCAGCCAACAAAACCGAAACCGGGTGAGAAGGCGCCGCCCAAGAGGGCCGCCTCGGCAACGGACCGGAAGATCGCAAACGCACTGGCGATGATAGACAAGCAGCTGGCGAACCGCGCAATCGTCCCTGAAGCCGGACAGATCAAGGATAACGGCGAGGGATACAAATACGGCACCTCCAACAAACCGCTCCGCGTGCTTCCCTCCGATCCCGAATACCTGAAGTATCAGGCGATGGTCCGCGCACGGATCATATCCGAATGGGTTCTGCCGCTCCGCTACGTCGAGGAGGGCGGCCAGAGGCGCAACTGCGCGCTGGAGGTCATGATCAACATGGACGGCGAGGTAATGTCCACCCGATGGGAGCGCTCCTCGGGCGATCCCACGTTTGACCAGTCCGCGGCCCGCGCCGTCAGAAAGGCCTCACCCTTCCCCAAGCCGCCCGACCGCCTCGCATGGGAGGCATATAATGAGGGGTTCTTGATCGAGTTCGATCCCAGATTGAAACCGCAGTAGAAGACCGCGGCTACAGCTTGCCTTTCTCCCTTTTCTTGCATATTATCCAACAACTATGAAAAACCGCATACAAATTTTACTCACCGTTTTCTTTCTGCTGATTTCGGTTTGCGCAGAGGCACGCATCTACATTCCGATAGATCAGCCATCCGACCAGAAGTTTCCGATCGCGATATGCAATCTTACGGGCGGCGGAGACATGGCCAAAGACGTGCCCAATATTATCCGCCACGACCTTGAGCTCTCGGGTTATTTCAACGTCCTGCCGTGGGGCGCATACCAGAGCCAATCCGATAAAGAGGGAATCACCGCGGACACGATCCGCTTCAGCTACTGGACGTCGATTCAGGCGCAGGCGCTTGTGAAAGGCAGCATAGATTCACAGGGCGGAAAATACGTCGCAACGCTGAGGCTCTTCGATCCTTACATCCCGCAGATGCTGGTAGGCAAGCAGTACACATTTTCGAAAAAAGAGATCCGCGAAGTTGCGCACCGCTTTTCAGACGACATAATGGAGGCGCTGACCGGAATTCCGGGCGTCTTCAACACGAAGATCGCATTCACGGTGGCGACTAAAAAAGGCGGCAAAGACATATTCATAATGGATATGGACGGCGAGAACGAGAGAAAGGTCACCAACTTAAAATCCCTGACCCTCTCGCCCACATGGTCCCCTGACGGCTCAAAGCTCTCGTTCACTTCCTACACGCGCGGCCAGCCTGATCTCTACAGCATCGGAGCGGACGGCAAGGGGTTGAAGCAACTTGTCGGAGGGCCGGGCTCCAAGATCACACCCGCGTGGTCGCCCGACGGTTCGAAAATAGCGTTCGCATCTTCGGCCTCCGGCGAGTCGGATATTTATGTCGTCCCGGCGTCGGGAGGAGCGGCCGCGCGCCTTGCGAGCTCGCGCGGAATCGATATCGCGCCGACGTGGTCTCCCGATGGAGGCTCCATAATATTCGCATCCGACCGCACCGGCAGCCTTCACCTTTACCGCATGTCCGCATCCGGCGGCGGCGCCGACAGACTCACATTCGTCGGTTATCAAAACGACATGCCAAGCTGGTCGCCCATGGGAGACAAGGTGGCATTCGCGGGCCGCGACATGGGAACCTTTGACATCTTCATCATGAATCCGGACGGGTCGAACATACAGCGCTTGACCGTCGGATCGGGCAGCAACGAACATCCCGCATGGTCGCCCGACGGCAGATTTGTGGTCTTCAGCTCCACTCGCGGCGGCGAAACGGGGGTATATCTCATGCGCGCCGACGGCAGCAACCAGACGAAAATTTCCAAGGGCGGCGGCCAGCTGCCCGAATGGGGGCCGAGAGTCAAGTAATGTTCGCAACCATAGACATCGGCACGAATTCCGTGCTCCTGCTCATCGGCGATTCCCTCCCGGACGGAAGGATACGCATCGCAGCCGATGAGGCCAGAATCACACGCATCGGCGAGGGTCTCACCCAGAGCGAAAATCTTTCCGCCGAAGCAATCGAAAGAACGCTCGCGGCGCTCAAGGAATACCGGCAGCTCTGCGAAAAGCATCACGTCTCCGCCAGTGCGGTTGTGGCAACGGAGGCGCTCAGGCGCGCTTCCAACGCCGACCAATTCCTGCTCCGCGCGCGCGACGAGATGGGCTTTGAAATCGAGGTCGTCACGCCGGAAAAAGAAGCGTGGCTCACCTTCCACGCGTGCGCGCGCGAATTCGGAACCGACATTCTGGTCTGCGACGTCGGCGGAGGATCCACCGAACTCATCTGGGGCAGGCCGCAGTCGGGCGAGACCAAATCCGAGACGAGCTCGTGCCAGTATATTTCGATGCCGATAGGCTCGGTTGTCTTGACCGAGCATTTTATCAAAAACGATCCGGTTACCGCCGACGAATTCAAGGAAATTTGCACCATCATCGACCAGCATCTTGCGCAGGCCCTTCAATCCCTCTCCCATCGCCATGCCGACAAGCTGATCGCAACGGCGGGAACGGCGACGACGATTGCCGCAATCGAAAAACACATGACCTCTTTCGACCACTCGAAGATCCACGGCATCGTTCTCGAGATGTTAGACGTACAGGTCATCATCGACGAGCTGAAGATGAAATCGGTCGCCGAGAGACGCAAGATCGTCGGGCTCCAGAAGGGGCGCGAGGACGTGATCCTCTCCGGCGCCATAATTCTCGACCGGGTGATGCGGCGCCTGGGCTACGACGTGACGACGGTTTCGGACCGCGGTCTCCGCTGGGGGCTCTTCTACGAGCGGTTCGCGCCGCGTCCGTTCCGCTGATTTCAAATGCCTACTCACGAACAAAAAATTCTTGCCCGCCACGCAGCTATGGTTCTGGATCCCCTGCGCACGCTCCCTCTTGCAAAATCAATAAAACAAGTGGTGAAAAAAGGCGATGTCGTGTGCGATATCGGATGCGGCCTGGGCCTTCTCTCCTTTTACGCGGTCTCTTCAGGCGCAGAACAGGTCTATGCCATTGACTGCGATGCGGAGAGCCTGGGCGTCGCGATCGAGTCTGCAAAAAAACACGGCGTGGGCGAACGCATCTCATTTATCGAGGGACATTCTGCGGATGTCTATATCGGAGAGAAGGTAGACGTCGTGATCTGCGAGACGATCGGGAGCGCGGCGTTCGACGAAAACATACTGGCGACACTTGCTGACGCCAAAAAAAGATTTTTGAAACGCGGCGGGAAAATAATTCCGGCGGTCATCGAACTCTGGGGCGCGCCGGCAACGTTTGAAAGACCCCGAAAACCATCCCCCACGATCGACGTTTCCGTCGTCCTGAAAAAAAACCTCCTCTCACGCCCGCAGATGCTTATCCAAGTGGTGACATCGGGGAAATTCGGCCGCGCCATTCACGTGAAAAGCAAGTTTGCCGTGACGAAAAAGGGCAGGCTTTCCGGCATCGCGATATGGCCGAAGATAGAATGGGCAAAAGGCCACGTAACAGACGCGTCTCCACTCAAAAAACTCACCCACTGGAAACAGTGCATACTGCCCACTCAGGAACGCGCCGTGAATCCGGGAGATATTTTGAAGTTCGAACTGATCATAGGGCCCGATTCCGCGAACCCTAAAGAACAGACTGAAGTGCTTTGGAAATTGAGTTGATGTCGGGTTCGACGGGTTCAGGAATTTTAGCGGCCCTGGATGCGGCCGCTACATCTTTGAGACCGCTGCCGGTGATGAGCGCCACAACAGTTTCGTCAGATTTGATTTTATCTTCCTTCACAAGTTTTTTCAGCGCGGCGATCGTTGCGGCGGCTGCCGGTTCTGCGAAAACCCCTTCGGCCGATCCCAGAAGAGCGATTGCCGACAATATCTCTTCATCCGTGACGGTCACGGCAGATCCGCCGCTTTCGCGGACGGCCTTGAGCGCCCAGCGGCCGTTCCTTGGCGCGGCAACACAGATCGAATCGGCTATCGTCTGCGCATTTTTATGTGGCGCCACTTCATCCGCGCCCGACTCGAAGGCCGTCGTGATGGCGCACGATCCGGACGCCTGCACCGCGATCAGCTGCGGCATCTTCTCGGCAAGGCCAAGCTCGATCAATTCCTGAAAACCTTTTGCAACGCCGGCCAGAATGACGCCGTCGCCCGTCGGTATCAATATCTTATCGGGCGCCTGGAATTTCAGATCCTCCCAGATCTCCAGCGCCGCGCTCTTTTTGCCTTCGACCGTCATGGGGTTAAAGGCTGTATTGCGGCTGTACCAGCCGAACTTTCTCGTGGCTTCAAGCGACAGATCGAAAGCCTGATCGTAAGTACCGTTCACCGGCAGAAGTTTCGCCCCGTACACTACGATCTGTGCCAGCTTCGCCGCCGGCGCCTTCGCAGGGCAAAGAATCACGCATTTCATTCCGACGGAGGCGCACATCCCCGAAACGGAAGAGGCCGCATTTCCGGTTGATGCCGCGACTATGACATTGCGTTTTTCTTCATGTGCGCGCGCAACAACTAAAACGGACGCGCGGTCCTTGAACGAGCCGGTCGGCAGCCCGGTGTCGTCTTTGAGGTAGAGACCCTTGAGGCCCAGCATCCGCCGCAGCCGGTGCGCGGGACGCAAGGGCGTGGGGCCGGTCATCAGAGGCGGAATGGAGCTTTTTTCAAGGATGGGAAATATCTCATGGTAGCGCCAAATCCCGGTCGTGCGGCGGCGTTTCAGATGCTCAACATCCAATTCCTTTTTGATGCTCTCATAATCGTAGAGAATTTTGAGGACGCCCGAGAGAGGCTGCAAGGGCTTTTGAGACGCACTGCAGGCCGGGCAAAGATAGGTCACCTCACTATCAAGATAATGTTTCGAGCAATCGATGCATTCGTAGATGAACTTTGCCATAGTTTATCGTTTCGCAAGTAAAATACATTCATCAACTGGGCAAATTGACGCGCAGAGGCCGCATCCAACGCACTTCTCTTCGTCGACAGTGGGATACCGTTCTGCGTCCACGGTTATCGCGCGATGGCCGCCGTCACGGCAGGCGATCATGCAAAGATCGCAGCGTATGCAAAGATCGCGATTGACCGAGGCCCGCACCTTGATTCCGCGAAGAAGCTCCTCGTGAGAGACAATTGTCGGGAGCGAGCGTCCTATGAGCTCTCTTACTGACGACATACCCTTCCGCTCAAGATGCGAGGTCATACCTTCGATGAGATCGGTTACGATATCGAATCCGTAGTGCATAACCGCCGTCGCAAACTGCACGACCGACGCCCCCATGAGCATGAATTCGGCAGCGTCGCGCCAGGTCGTTGCGCCGCCGCTGCCCGCTATCGGAATTCCCGCTTTGCCCACTTTTGCGATACAGCCCAGAGATATGGGGCGAATCGCGGGACCAGAAAGCCCTGAAAAAGTGGATTTGCCCTCTATGCGCGGATACGGAACCCCGCTTTCAAGATCGATCTTCGTGATCGACGGCATGGTGTTGCCCACACAGACCGCATCGGCGCCGGCGTTCCTAACCGCATTTGCGATTTCCACTATATCACCCACCATGGGCGTGAGCTTTATGACGACGGGGCATCGTTTGGCTGCCGACTTGATCCAGCCCGCAACCTCTGCTGATGCGGAGGCGTCCTGCGCCAGCATCATGCCCGGCCTCAATCCGAGGGTCCCCTGCGGACACGAAAAAGAGGCCTCGATGATATCCGCACCCGCCCCTTCAAGCCTTTTCACCAGCTCCTGCCAATACTCTTTCGTCTGGCCGGTGATGGAGGCGATCACGACCTTTGAGGGAAATTCTTTTTTCAAAACTTTGACGCGTTCCTCAACGATGCCGACATCGTAGTGGCTGATGAGATCAATGTTTGTCATCCCCATCGCGCGCGAGTTTTCGTAATCTATCGCGCTGATCAGAGGATAGACGAGATCGACCGAAGTGCCCGGCATCGCGGTCGTCTTGAGGACCGCGCCCGCCCAGCCGGCATTAAACCCGTCTCTCACCATTTCGATCTCGTCGGTGGGGGGTGCCGCCGCCAGAACAAACGGGTTCTCGAAGCGCACGCCGCAGAAATCAACCGACAGATCTATTTTTGATTCGGGATACATCATTTTGTCTTTAAGTATTTGTCCATTTCAATTGCGGCGCGTTTTCCCGAGCCCACCGCCCACGCCGCTGTTCCGCCGCCGGTTACACAATCTCCGCCCGCAAATATCCCCTCCGCCGACGTCATCATCGTATCTTTGTGAACGGCGACGTAACCTTCAGGCGTGGTCCTGAGCCCGAAATTGCTCTCCGGCCCCTGGCCTATCGCGTAGATGACAGTATCACACGGGATCACAAACTCCTGGCCTTCGATATCATAGCCTCTCGCCGCACCGGAAGAATGATCGCGCCATTTTATGCGCACGCATCTGACACCGGTCACCTTGTCCGTTCCGACGATGGAGCGCAAAAGCACCCTGAAATAAAATTCCACGCCGTCGTTCCACGCGGCTTCTATCTCCTCTGCATATGCCGGCATCTCGTGCTGCGTGCGGCGATAGAGAATGAAACATTCGGCGCCCGTGCGCTTTGAAACGCGCGCCGCATCGATCGCCGTGTCGCCGCCGCCGATCACTACAACGCGACGCCCAAGCTGCGGCATCTGCCCCTCTTTGGATTTGAAGAGAAAATCAAGGGCCTGAAAAACGCCTGAAAGATTTTCTCCTATCAAATCGCCGCCAGCGGGCTTCTGAAGCCCCGCGCCCACGAAGACCGCATCAAAGCCCTTTGCCAGAAGATCCTGCGGCTGCTCTATCGTTTTCAAGCATTCAAACTCGACGCCCAATTTTTTTATGAACGATACCTCAAAGTCGATGACCATGGAAGGGAGACGAAATGACGGGATGACCCGTCGAAGCATGCCGCCGACTTCGGGGCCGGATTCGAAGACCGTGACGATATGGCCACGGATGGCCAGTTCCGCTGCGCATCCAAGCCCCGCGGGCCCGGAACCTATTACCGCCACTTTTTTGCCGCCGCGTTTGGGCCGGGCGGGCTCAATCATCCCCCTCGCCCTTTCATAGTCCATGACAAAACGCTGCAACCCCGCAATATCGATGGGGGTCGTTAGCCCCGCCGCCGTGCATCCCTTGGCGCATTGCGAGCTGGTGGGGCAGATGTAGGCGCAACTACCCGCAAGCACGTTGCCCTGTTTTAACAGGCGAACCGCACCGTCGAAGTTCTCAAAACGGATTTTTCTGATGAACCCCCTGGCATCCACTCCGGCCGGGCAATCGCAGGTGCAGGGCGCGTCGGCGCACATAAGGCACCTTCCCGCCTCGATTGCGGCCTGCTGGATTGTGTAGCCCTCTTCCACCTGGTCCCCCAAAAGTTATCCGATTCGACCACACTCGCAATTTTTTATCAAGTATTGTTGATTTTTTGAAAATTTCTGATATGTATCCCCGCCTGGCTGCGACAAACCAAGAAACGAAAGGAGAAACAAGTATGCCGCCGAAAGCAAGGAAGACGACCGAGTTGTTCATCATGACCCCCAATCAGCTGGGTTCGCTCACACGGGTCACAAATCCCCTGACGAAAAACGGGATCAACGTAGAGGGGTATTGCGCCTACGAATGGGGTAATGAGGCGGCCTACCGCATCATCACGGACGACAACACGAAGGCCCGCACCATACTGGCCAAGGAAGGGTTCGCGGTCGAGGAAAATCCCACGGTTCTGTGGGAGACCAACAACAAGCCCGGCATGCTGAGAAAAGCAACCGAGGCCCTTTCCAGCGAGAAGATCAATATCTTCTGCAGCTATTGCACCACGATGGTCGGCGGCAAGAAGACGTCGACGGCCTTCACGACGAACGATGCGGAAAAAACATTTAATACGTTGTTGAGAGTTGGATAAGTAAAAAGGGGACGTTTCTCATTTTCACATGAGCCGCACGTGAGAAGGAGAAACGTCCCCTTTTTTATTTATTTCACTCCGCCCATTGTCAGCGCCATTACTGCCTTTGCCGTGTGAAGACGGTTTTCAGCTTCATCGTATATGATCGACCAGTTCTCGTTGTCGATCACCTCTTCTGTCACCTCTTTGCCGCGGTCGGCGGGGAGCGCATGCATATATTTCACGTCCTTTGACGCGAGCTTCATGCGGCGCGCGTCGCATATCCAGTCTTTGTATTTTTCAAGATTCGCCTTCATCGCATTCTTATGTTCTTCGTCGTCTTTGTAATCTTTGAAATGCGCGAACCCGCCCCAGTTTTTGGGGATCACTATCTGGGCCCCCTCGAAGCCGGCGTCCATGTTGTCCACAAAACGCAAGCTCCCGCCGTTCTCTTTCGCGTTCTTCTGCGCCTGGCCTACAAGATCGGGGAGGAGCGGGAATTCTTTTGGTGCCGCGACAGTCACGTCCATCCCGTAACGCGTGAAGAGCATGATCTGCGTCTGCGGAACCGAAAGCGGTTTGGCATGTGAGGTCGCATAGGCCCAGCTGATCGAAACCTTGAGCCCTTTCAAGTTGCGCCCGAATTTTTCCTGCATCACCATGAGATCGGCCAACCCCTGCATCGGGTGATAGAGATCGTCCTGCAAATTCAGAATAGGGATCGTGGACCACTTCGCCATCTCGTTTAGATATTTATTTCCGATTCCGTAGAAACAGTTGCGGCAGGCGATGGCGTGTCCCATCCGCGACAAAACAATGGCGGTGTCTTTCGGGCTCTCGCCGTGAGAGAGCTGCATCTTGTCCGCTGTCAAATCGTGCGCATGGCCGCCCAGCTGCGTGATGCCCGCCTCCATTGAATTGCGCGTCCTCGTGGACTGCTCGAAAAATATCATGAAGACGGTCTGGTCCGGCAGATATCTCGTCGGCACGCGTTTTTTGAATTTGTCCTTGAGATCGTATGAGAGATCGAGTGCGCGATCTATTTCGTCTTTTGCCCAGTCCTGCTCCGTTATGAAATGTCTTCCGGCAAGCGATGCCATATGTGCCTCCCCATATTGGTACGCCAAATCTTATAGGTCCTCATGGAAATAAATGACAAGGACAAAAAAAGGCCCCGGAAATTCCGGGGCCTTTTTGAAATCCGCTAAGATGATTCTACTTCGCCGTCATGATGATGGCCAGTTCCTGATTGGTAAGAGGATAAGTAGATGTGACCTCTACAGTGTCGCCCTTCTTTTTCTTCATCATGGCCTGCTTGTCGGTGTCGGAGAGCTTGTGTTTCAAGCGATAGGTCTTATCTTCCTTCGTCACATAGATGTAGTCGCTGTTCGCTTCATACTTCTCGAACTTCACTGTGTCTTTCCAGACATCGCCCTGCTTGAACTTCTTGACGTCCGTAACATCGACTTCTTTTTTCGCCGGCGTCGTGGTGATCGTTTCCTTCTCCTTCATCTCCTTCGTCTTTTCCTTCACGGTCGTCGTCGTTCCTTCGGCCGTCGTTTTTGACTTCACTTCTTCCGTCGTCGTGCCGGTCTGTCCGGCATAAACGGAGAAAGCAAAAGCCACTGCCACTACCACTGCGAGCCCTAACAATTTTTTCATACTGCCTCCTTTTTTTCAGGTTTTGCGTATTCTATTCATTCCGTTTTAAAATGCAATCGCTTAAATTGCCTTAAGATACGCGCCCGGGAACGCGGCGTAGAAGGCCGCTGCCTTGTATAAATGCTCGGTTTGAATCCACTCATCGGGGGCATGGGCCTGCTCCTCGAAACCCGGGCCGAAACCGATGCAGGGAATTTGATGCATTCCGCAGATGGCCACGCCGTTTGTGGAAAAGGTCCACTTGTCGATCTTGGGCGCTGCGCCAAAGAGCTCTTTGCAAACTGATGCGGCCGCTTTGACGGCCACGTGATTTTCAGGAATTGTCCACGTTGGATAATATTTTTCTGTGGGATAGATTTTGCCGGTGTATGCGGCCTTCTCGTATTTCGGAACGCTCACACAGCCGCCTGCTTTTTTGACCATTTCTTCGATTTGCTTGACTGCGATCTCTTTCGTCTCCCCCGCCGTAAGCCTTCTATCGAGATAGATGCTGCAACCGTCGGGGACCGCGCACTGTGACGGGCCGACCGAAGAAATTTGGCTGACAACGACCGTTCCTTTTCCAAGGAACGGATCGCTTTTCAATTTTTCATTGAGCTTTGCGATTTCGAGAGTGAGCGGCGCCATTTTATAAATCGCATTATCGCCGCGCTCCGGAGCGGAACCGTGCGCCGATTTCCCCTCAACCTTCACTTCCATCTCCATGCGCCCGCGGTGACCGCGGTAAATTCTAAGACCTGTCGGTTCTGTAAGAACGCACACATCGGGACGGATCTTTTCTTCCTTTATAAGATATTGCCAGCAAAGTCCGTCGCAGTCCTCTTCCATGACGGTACCTGTTACGAGCAGCGTATAATCGCCTTCGAGCCCGAGCTCCTTTATCAATTTGCCGGCATAGACCATCGCGGCCATGCCGCCCTTCTGATCCGCGGCTCCGCGCCCCCACACTTTTCCGTCTTTCACAAATCCCTTGAAGGGATCGAAGCTCCACAAATCACGGTTGCCGACATCAACCGTATCTATATGCGCGTCCATCGCGATTACGGTCTTTCCCTTTCCTATTCTGCCGACAATGGAGCCCAGCCCGTCGACCCTCACATCGTCAAAACCCACCTTCTTCATCTCAAGACTTATGCGCTCCACGACTTTGCCCTCATCGCCGGAGAATGAGGGGATGGAGACGATGTCGGCTAGAAAGCCCGCGATCTGGGGTTCGTAGGATTGCGCAAGTTTTAAAATTTTATTTTGCATAACATGCTGTCATTCTGAGCCGCAGGCGAAGAATCCCGAGGCCCTCACGGGATTCTTCACTTCGTTCAGAATGACAAAATTAAAATAACGCACCGACCCTGATCCACTTCCCGCTTCCGGGTGCAGCCACGATTCCTTTGCCTTCTTCATATACCGTCTGCCCGCGCACCATTGTCCTCACGACTTTGCCAGTGAATTCCATTCCCTCGAACGGAGTGAGTTTCCCCTTTGATTCGAATTTTTCACCGCTGACTTTCCATTTCTTTTTTGGATCGATGAAGACAAGATCGGCATCGCACCCGGCCGCTATCCCGCCTTTGCGCGGATGGAGCCCGAAACGCTTCGCGGCGTTCTTGGATGTCACTTCGACGAGCCTGGCGAGCGTAAGTTTACCTTTCGCGTATCCTTCCGAGAATGCGAACGGCAAGAGCATCTCAGTCCCGGAAATTCCGCCGTAGTCGGTCCAGATCGAGCCGGTTTCCTTTTCGCGCTTCTGGCACGGCGCATGATCGCTGGCGAGAAAATCAATCGTCCCCGCCCTTAAGCCTTCCCAAAGTTTTTCGTTGTCCTGACGCGTCTTCACGACGGGTGCGGTCTTGAGAACGCTTCCCAGCCGCCCGAAATCCTCATTTGAAAAGGCAAGATAGTGGGCACAGGTTTCCGCCGTCACATCGACGCCGTCTTTCCTGGCTTCAGAGATCACCTGCGACGCCGCGCCTGAACCAACGTGCACGATGTGCAGGGACGCGCCCGTCTCGCGCGCTATGGCAACGCCGAACCTCGCGCCGTTTTCCTCGGCGGGATCTTTTCTCGCTTCATAATATGCGACGGGATCGCGCCGTCCGCCCGCGAGCATCTGCGCCTGACGGCCTACGATCAGCTCCCTGTCCTCCGAATGGAGGCCCACCAGCGCGCCGATCTCTTTTGCTTCGCGCATTACCTCGATGAGATCGAGCGGCATGAGATGCATGAACTCCGCCATACCGGAGATGAGATAGCACTTGAAGCCGACGACTCCCGCCTGCCTGAGATCGCGCATCGCCTTCTGCCAGCCGCCCGCCCTGTAAGCATTTCCCGACACGCCGCCCCACAGAGCGAAATCGACGACGGCCATCTTTTCGACCACGGAAAGTTTCGCATCCAGATTCTTTTTGTCGGTGACCGGCGGGACGGAGGTATCGGGCATGTCGATGACGGTGGTGACGCCGCCCGCGGCCGCGCTCTTTGTGCCCGTTTCGAAATCTTCTCGCTCTGTGAAACCAGGCGTATCGAAATGAACGTGGGGATCTATTGCACCGGGCAGAACCAGCAGACCATCGGCTTCGATTACAACTTCGCCTGCCGGTATTTTCTGTGAGGCGGGAAGGATCTCATTGATTCTCTCCCCATCGATGAGAATATGGCACTTCTTTGTATCATTTTCAGTGCCTGAAGCGATCTGTGCATTGGTAATCACTACCATTTTCATCCTCTTCGGGCTGTGGTATATCACCGAGGTTGAATATTGCCAGAGAAAATATCCGTCAGGAGGGGTGATGAGGCGGTTTATTGTCGTCTTACTGATTTTGTTTTGCACGGCGACAAACGCGGCAGAGACGGGATCTTCCACTCTCACGCTTCCAGCCGTGATCGATCGTGTCCTTGCCCAGAATCCTTCGATCGCCGCGTCATATCATGATGCACGGGCCGCATACGCCCGTCCGCCGCAGGCGGCAACACCGCCCGATCCGACGTTCATGGTAGATTTCTGGCAGGTGCCGATCGATACAGCCGATGTTTCGCAGGGGCAAATAATGTACATGGTCGAGCAGCAGATTCCCTTCCCCTCGAAGCTCGTGTACGGCTACAAGGCGGAGAAACGCGCGGCTGAGGCGAAACAATCGCGCGAGGACGTAACTTCGCAGGAGGTCGTAAGGCAGGTGAAGAAGGCTTATTTCGACGTCTGGCGTCTGCAGGAAGAAGCGAGGATCGAGCGCCGGACCCTTTCGGTATATTCCCAGAACAAGGGGACATCCGAGACTGCATATGCGGCGCTGACGCGGCCGGCGGCCGATCCCGTGCGCGCGGCCGTGGAGCTGGGCGACGTTGAAGGCCAGCTTGCCGTGATAGAGCAGGACCGTCTGACCGCTCTTGAGATGCTCTCAAGCCTCATGGCGGAACCGATCGAACCCGAGACGAGATTCGAGGCGCCGCCCTCTCCTCCATCGGTGCAGCCTCTCGCGGAGCTCCTGGACAAGGCGAAGGCGCAAAGACCGGAGATAGCAGAGGCATCTCACATGATCGCTTCCGAAGGAGCAAGGCTCTCATATGCAAAATCCCAGTACGGGCCCGACCTGACTTTGAGATGGGGCTACATGGATATGCCTGGAAATCAGCAGAACGCATGGTACGGAAGAGTCGGTCTTTCAATTCCCTTGTGGTCGTTGTCCAAGCAGCGCTTCGCCGTCCGCGAATCGGAGGCCCTCGTCAAGAGGGCCAGGTCTTTGAAGGAAGAGACTGAGCTTGGAACCGCCGCCGAAGTGAAATCCACATACGCCCGCCTGATGGCCGCAAGGAAAGTGATAAAAATATATTCCGGAATGGTAATCCCCCGCGCGCATCTTCTTCTGTCATCCTCGCAGGAAGCGTACGGTTCGAGCAAGGGGGATTTTCTGGGCGTTGTCGATTCTATCCGCAGTCTGAACAATGCGGAGTTGATGCTCGTGCGCGCAAAAACCGATGAGGCCAAGGCGTACGCGGATCTTGAGCGCGCTGTGGGAGCGAGTCCCGCCAAGGAGTGATCAATGGAGAATTCAAAAATCAAAAGTCAAAAATCAAAAATAATTCTCTTCGTCGTCATAGTCGCGGTCCTTATCGGTGCGGGATTATGGTACGCATCGGGCCGTCAACAAAGCGGTGCGAAGATGCATGCGCACGAGACGCACAAGACGATCTACTACTGCCCGATGCATCCAAACTACACGTCAGACCGGCCCGGCGAGTGCCCGATATGCGGGATGACGCTGGTGCCCATGAAGCAGGAAGAGACCCCGCAGGAGAAGACGGGTCAGGAGAGAGCGGCCGTTGCAATAACTCCTGATAGGCAGCAGCTCATCGGCGTTAAAAAAGCTACGATTACGATCATGGACGCCGTGAAAACAATAAGAGCTGTCGCAAAGGTCGCATTCGATCCCGAACTGGCCGTTGCCCAGCGCGAATATATAGAGGCGATAAAACTGGGCGATAGAAGTTTATCCGATGCCGCAAGGCAGAGACTCATTCTTATGGGGATGGGCGCCGATCAAATAAAGGAGCTGGCGCGCACGAGAAAAGTTCAGGAGGGTCTGTACGCGCAGGGGAAGACGGCGTGGGTTTATCCCGTTATCTACGAATATGAACTGCCCTTCGCGTCTGCAGGACAAACTGTAACGATTGAACTTCCCTCAGGCGGAACAACGCGTGAAGGAATCGTCCGCGCGATCGATCCGGTTGTTGATCAGGCGACGCGCACCGCTAGAATTCGCATAGAGGTTTCAAACGAAGACGGCGCCCTCAAGCCCAACATGTTCGTCAACGCGATTATCTCGAAAGACCTTGGCCGGAAACTTCTGGTACCCAAAGATGCGGTGATAGATTCGGGTGAGCGCAAGATCGTCTTTATCATCCATGAGGGAACCCACTTCATGCCGCAGGAGGTTAAGCTCGGAGCGGAGCTTTCTGATTACTATGTGGTGGAATCAGGCTTGAATGAAGGGGACGAGGTCGCCACTTCTGCTAACTTTCTGATCGACGCGGAATCCAAGCTCAAGGCCGCGCTTGGCGGCACGACG